>CAYSDD010000312.1:0-1500 GCA_964429555.1 uncultured Syntrophaceae bacterium | reverse complement strand
AGCAGCACATCCGCCGCGAGAAGGCGACCTCGAACATCTGCTCCAACGAGGCCCTGTGCATGCTCGCGGCGGCCGTATACCTTGCCAGTCTGGGAAAGAACCTGAAGAGGCTTGCCGCTCTGAATGTATGGAAGGCAAACTACCTGAAGGAGGCCCTGGCGGCCCTGCCGGGCTGGACGCCTCTCTTCACGGGTCCCGTCTACAACGAGTTCGCGATGTCCTGCCCCGACGCGAAGGAGGCCAACAGGCGATTGGAACGGGCGGGCTTCATCGGCGGGTATGACCTCTCGAAAGACTACCCGGAACTCGGCGGCGGCATCCTGCTGTGCGCGACCGAAATGCTCCGCAGGGAGGACATGGACAAGGCCGTCGCGCTGCTGACATGAGCAGGGGCGGGCGTGCCCATCGTTACTTGTAACGTTACAAGCGCAATCGAGGTGGCCATGGAACTGATTTTCGAGAAGAGCCGGCCCGGCCGCACGGCAGGCACCATCCCGGCCAGCGATGTCCCCGAGACGCCGCTGGAAACGCTCATCGGGCCCGATCTTCTGCGCGATGCGCTCAACCTGCCGGAGCTGGCCGAGGTGGACATCGTCCGCCATTACACGCGGCTTGCCCGCCGCAATTTCGGCGTCGATGTGGGCTTCTACCCCCTGGGGTCCTGCACGATGAAGTACAACCCCAAGATCAACGAGAGCGTGGCCGGCCTGGACGGTTTCACGGCCCTGCACCCCTATGCGCCGGAGGCCTTCGCCCAGGGCAACCTCCAGCTCCTCTACGAGCTTGCGGGATACCTCTCCGAGATCTGCGGGATGGCCGACTTCACCCTGCAGCCCGCGGCAGGAGCGCACGGGGAGCTCACGGGCGTCATGATCATCAAGAAGCACTTCGAGAGGAAAGGCCAGAGGCGCGCCACGATCCTCATCCCCGATACGGCCCACGGGACAAACCCCGCGTCCGTCGCCCTGTGCGGGTTCCAGGTCATGACGGTCCGATCCGACGCGGAGGGGGGCATCGACATCCGGCACCTGCGGGAGCTGATGACGAGGGACGTGGCGGGGCTCATGCTGACCAACCCCAACACCCTGGGGCTCTTCGAGCGCAACATCGAGGAGGTGGCCGCCATCGTCCACCGCAAGGGCGGGCTGCTGTACTGCGACGGCGCCAACGCCAACGCGCTCGTGGGCGTCACGAGGCCGGGCGATCTGGGATTCGACATCATCCAGCTCAATCTCCACAAGACCTTTTCCACCCCTCACGGGTGCGGCGGCCCGGGCAGCGGTCCCGTGGGCGTCAAGCGGCATCTCGTCCCCTTCCTGCCCGTCCCGAGAGTCGTGAAACGGGGAAAGCGGTACCGCTGGTCCGAGGACTTCCCGCACTCGATCGGCCGCGTTCGGGCATTCTACGGCAACTTCAATGTCTTGGTGAAGGCCTACACGTACATTCGATCCCTCGGCGCCGCCGGGATCCGGCGGGTGAGCGAAAATGCCGTGCTCAACG
>CAYSDD010000311.1:0-1502 GCA_964429555.1 uncultured Syntrophaceae bacterium | reverse complement strand
TCTTCGGCTTCATCCGCGACGTCGTCGTGGCCCGCTACTTCGGCGCGGGGCTCGCCACGGACGCCTTCTTCGTCGCCTTCCGCATCCCGAATTTGCTGCGGCGCCTCTTCGCCGAGGGCTCGCTCACCATCGCCTTCGTGCCCGTCTTCACGGAGTACCTCAAGACGAAATCCCGCGAGGAGGCCTTCGAGCTGGCCCGGGTGGCCTTCACGCTGCTGTCGGTCATCCTCGTCGTCGTCTCGATCGCGGGCGTCCTGCTGTCGCCCGCCATCGTCACGCTCATGGCCCCGGGCTTCCGGGCCGCGCCGGACAAGTACGCCCTCACGGTGCTGCTGACCCGCATCATGTTCCCCTACATCTTCTTCATCGCCCTGGTGGCCCTGTGCATGGGGATCCTGAATTCGCTGCGCCACTTCGCCACCCCGGCGCTGTCGCCCGTCATCCTGAACCTCTGCATGATCGCCGCGGCGCTCACCCTGCGGGACTGCTTCGCCGAGCCCGTCGTGGCCCTGGCCGTGGGCGTCATGATCGGGGGGTTCCTGCAGCTCGCGGTGCAGCTGCCCGTGCTCTTCCGGCTGGGCGTTTCGCTCAGGCCCGATTTCCGCTTCGGCCACGAAGGCGTGCGCCGCATCGGCCTTCTGATGCTGCCCGCGGCCTTCGGCGCCGCCGTCTACCAGATCAACATCTTCATCGGCACCCTGCTGGCCTCGTTCCTGCCCGAGGGCAGCGTCTCCTTTCTCTACTACGCCGACCGCATCGTCGAGCTGCCCCTGGGGATCTTCGGCATCGCCATCGGCACGGCGGCCCTGCCGAGCTTCTCGGACCAGGCGGCCCGCGGGCATTACGAGGAGATGAAGCGGACGATTGCCTTCTCGCTTCGCCTCATGCTCTTCATCACGATCCCCGCCATGGTCGGGATCGTCGCCCTGCAGGAGCCCATCATCTCGGTGCTCTTCCAGCGCGGCGAGTTCGACCCGCGCTCCGCGGTGCTCACGGCGCAGGCCCTCTTCTGGTACGCCGTGGGCCTCTGGGCCTTCTCCACCATCCGCGTGGTCGTGGCCGCCTTCTACGCCCTGCAGGACACGAAGACCCCCGTCCGGATCGCCGTCGTGGCCCTCGCCGTCAACACCGCGTGCAGCGTGGCCCTCATGTTCCCCATGAAGCACAGCGGCCTGGCCCTCGCCACCTCCATCGCCTCGGCCGTCAACGTCCTCACGCTGGGCTGGCTGCTGCGGAAGCGGATCGGGCGGTTCCTCGACGCCGCGTTCTGGGGCTCCGTGGCCCGCGTCGCGGCCGCAGCCGCCGTCATGGGGGTTGCCGTCTCCCTGACGATGCACGTCCTGGGCTGGGACGTGACGGCACCCTTCCGGCACCGCTTCACGGTTCTCGCGGCGGGACTCGCCGCGGGGATCGCCGTCTTTTCGATTTGCGCCGCTGTCCTTCGCTGCCCGGAGATGACGACGCTCGCCGGCATGGTCCGCCGCAGGCTCGGCCGCCGCTAG
>CAYSDD010000310.1:0-1507 GCA_964429555.1 uncultured Syntrophaceae bacterium | reverse complement strand
CCTGCCCTTATCCAAGGGCTGGGGACGTGACCGGCGGCAGGTGGCAGGTGACAGGAAAAGACATGACATAGGCTCGTTCTGTTCCCTGTTCCCTGTTACCTTCCGAATTCCTTCTCGATCCGGGCCATGGCCTCCTCGAGGCGCGCGTCGGGCACGGTCAGGGAGATCCGGATGAACCCCTCGCCGTACTTCCCGTAGGCGGGGCCCGCGGCCACCACGACGGCCGTCTTCTCGAAGAGCCGGTCGGTGAACTCCAGGGAGGTCATGCCCTTCGGCACGGGAACCCAGAGGTAGAAGGTCCCCTTGGGGGCCTTGAAGTCGATCCCGATCTTGCGGAGCGTCCCGAGCACGAGCTCCCGGCGCCTGCGGTAGATCTCGAGCATGCGGGTGATGTTCTGGTTTTCCTCCTTGAGCGCCTTGATGCCCGCGAACTGCACGGCGTTGAAGATGCCCGAGTCGGTGTTCTCCTTGACCTTGCTGATGGCGGCGACGATCTGCGGGTTCCCCATGGCCATGCCGATGCGCCAGCCCGTCATGTTGTAGGGCTTGGACAGCGAGTTGAGCTCCACCGCCACGTCCTTGGCCCCGTCGACGCAGAGGAAGCTCAGCCGCTCCTGCCCCTCGAAGACCACCTCGCTGTAGGGGTTGTCGTAGCAGACGGCGATGTCGTTCTTCTTCGCGAATGCCACGGCCCTCTTGAAGAACTCCCGCGACCCGCAGGCCCCCGTGGGGTTGTTGGGGTAGTTGAGGAACATGGCCCTGGCCCGCTTGACGACGTCCCTCGGGATGTCCTCGAAGACGGGGAAGTAGTCGTTCTCCGGCAGCATCGGCATGGACCAGGGCTCGCAGTTCCCCATGAGGATGCTCGCGCGGTAGGCCGGGTACCCCGGGTCGGTCATCAGGACGACGTCGCCGGGGTTCGTGCAGGCCAGGATGAAGTGGTGGCAGCCCTCCTTGGACCCGATGAGCCCCAGGACCTCGTCGGCGGGGTTCAGGTCGACGCCGTAGCGCTCCCGGTACCAGGCGGCGACGGCCTCCCGGAAGGCATACATGCCTTTCTCCTCGTCCGTGGGGTAGCGGTGGTTCTCTGCAATCCGCGCCGTCCGGCACAGCTCCTCGACGACGCCCGCCGGCGTGGGCTCCACGGGGTCCCCGATGGCGAGGCTGATGACGTCGACGCCGTCGGCCTTCGCCCTGTTGATCTTCTTGCGCAGCTCCATGAACAGGTAGGGGGGGATCTTGGACAGTCGGTCTGCAATCTGCACGTGCTTTCTCCTCCTGAAGAAGGGCTCAGGGCAAACGGCAAACATGGAAGAGATTTCATTTTTTCACTCTTCCCCTTGCGCCTTATGCCTTTAGCCTTTAGCCTCTCGGTTTGAAAAAGTTTACTTTTTCAAACCGAGGACGTCCTGCATATCGTAGAGCCCGTTGGGCTGCCCGACGACCCACTTCGCGGCCCGGACGGCGCCCTTCGCGAAGTTGTCCCGGCTGTGGGCCCGGTGGATGA
>CAYSDD010000309.1:0-1511 GCA_964429555.1 uncultured Syntrophaceae bacterium | reverse complement strand
GTGCTCGGCTCCTCCATGTTCCGGCGGCTTCGGGAGAAATACCCGCAGGCCTCGATCCACGCCCTGGTCTTCGAGAAGAACCGGGAGATCCTCGATCTCCTGGACGTCATCCCGCCGGAAAACGTCATGACGCTCAGCGACCGTTCCCTGGGGGCGCTCGCAGGGGACAGCCTGGCCGCAATCCGCCGCATGCGGGAGCTTCGCTTCGACGCCGTCATCGACTGCGAGCTCTTCGCCCGGGTGAGCAGCATCTTCTCCTGGTTCACCGGCGCACCCATCCGGGTCGGTTTTCACCGTCACACCATGGAGGGACTCTACCGGGGGGATTTCATCAACCGACCCGTCCTCTACAACCCCTACCGGCACATCAGCGACCAGTTCCTCGCCCTCGTGGATGCCATCGAGTCTCCCACGATGCCCCGAAACAAGGACGGCACGTTCGACGGGTCCGCCAGGGAAGCCCCGAGGCTCCGGATGCGGGAAGGCGAGCTGGAGGAGATGCAGGCAAGGCTCCATCGCGACTTTCCGGTCGTCGGCGGCAGGCGGCTGGTGCTGATCTACCCCAGCGGGGGCATTCTCCCGATCCGGGCCTGGCCCCTCGAGCATTTCTGCCGCACGGCGGCGGGGCTCGTCGAGAAGGGCTGCGTCGTTGCCGTCATCGGCCTTCCCGCGGACAGGGACCTGGCGGGGGCCGTCCAGGACCATTGCAGAAGCCCCCTCTGCATCGACATGACCGGATACACGAAGACGATCCGGGAGCTCCTGGTGATCTTCCATCTCGCGTCGCTGCTCATCACCAACGACGGGGGCCCCGGGCAGTTTGCCGCCATGACGCCGATCCGCTCGATCCTCCTGTTCGGGCCCGAGACGCCCGCCCTGTACGGTCCCAACAGCCCGCGCGCGAAGGTCTTCTTCAGCGGGATCGCCTGCTCGCCCTGCCTGACGGCCTACAACCACCGCAACTCCCCCTGCGACGGGGACAACCGGTGCCTCAAGGTCATCACGCCGGAAGCCGTGCTGGCCTGCGCGCTGGAGATGCTGGGGAAGGAAGCGGTCCGATGAGCGGCCTGCTACGGTTCAAGCAGGCCGTCAAGGACGCCGTTTCCAGGCTGCCCGGCGGGGAATGGCTTGTGAGGCAGCGTTTCGCCAAGTTCGGCACCGTCGGGTTTGCGGGCACCGTGGTCAATATCGCGGTTCTCAGTTTCTCCAACAGGTTCGTGTATCAGGGAATCGGTTCCGCGTACATCCGGGAGAATCTTGCACTGCTGACGGGCATCTTCATCGCCACGGTGCACAACTTCCTGTGGAACCGGGCTTGGACGTGGGGCGACCGCAAGGTTCACGGCCGGGCATCCGTCTTCGTCCAGTTTCTCCAGTACTGCACGTCCTGCTCGCTCGCCATCGCCATGCAGATCCTGTTCACGAACATCCTGAAGCAGTACGTGCTCCTGGAACTGGCCAATCTCTTCGCCATCGGGATCTCGGCGGTCCTGAATTACCTGATCAACCAC
>CAYSDD010000308.1:0-1532 GCA_964429555.1 uncultured Syntrophaceae bacterium | reverse complement strand
CGGGGCGGGCTTTTCATGGGCGCACAGAAGGGCAACGGGCTCAATTACCGAAGCTGGGTCGAGGTCGACCTGGACAACTTCACCCACAACTGGCACGAGATGCGCAAGCTCGTGGGGCCCGAGGTGAAGATCCTCTCGGTGGTGAAGGCCGATGCCTACGGACACGGGGCCATCGAGATCTCCAACGTGGCCCTGAAGAACGGCGCCGCGTTCCTGGGGGTCGCCAACGCCGACGAGGGCGTCCAGCTGCGCGTGGGCGGCATCGACGCGCCGATCCTGATCCTGAGCCCCTCCATGGGCCTCGAGATCGACGAGATCATCAAGTACGGCCTGACCCCGTCGGTCTCGGATGTCGGCTTTGCCCGCGAGCTCCAGAAAAAGCTCAAGAAGGCCCACGCCAGGATGCCCATCCACATCGAGGTGGACACGGGGATGGGCCGCGGCGGCACGATCCACAGCGAGGCCTTCCGGGTGATCGAGGAGATCCTCGAGCTGCCGAACCTCTCCGTCGAGGGCATCTTCACGCATCTGTCCTCGAGCGAGGTCGAGGGGGACGACTACAACGAAAAGCAGTGGGGGCTCTTCAAGGCGCTCCTGAAAAAGCTCGAGGAGAACCGGATCTACATTCCCGTCAAGCACCTGGCCAACAGCGGCGGGCTTCTGAACTTCAAGCCCTTCCACCTGGACATGGTGCGCCCCGGCATCATGTCCTACGGGATCTACCCCGCCGAGAGCCTCAAGGCGAAGGCCGACCTGCTGCCCGTGATGAGCTTCAAGACGAAGGTGCTGCTGCTCAAGGAGTTCCCCAGGGGCTACGGGATCGGCTACAACCGCACCTACGTCACGAAGAAGCCGACCCGGATCGCCACGATCCCCGTGGGCTACGGCGACGGCTACGGCGTCATCCTGTCCAACCAGGGCGAGGCCCTCATCCGCGGAAAGCGGGTCCCCCTCGTCGGCCGCGTCTCCATGGACATGTGCACCCTCGACGTGAGCCGCCTCCCCGAATGCGAGGTGGGCGACGAGGTCGTGCTCCTGGGCCGGCAGGGCGGCGAGTACATCCCGGCCAACGACATCGCCGCCAAGGCCCGGACGATCAGCTACGAGGTGCTCTGCGCGCTGGGCAAGCGGGCCCCGCGCGTCTTCATCCAGAAGGGCCGGGCGGATGCCGTCGAGCCGCGGCTGCGGCGCATCTTCATCCCCGACGAGGTGAAGTCGATCTCCCGGATCGACAACGTGATCCGGCGCTGTTTCCAGACGCGGGCCCGCAGTTCCGAGCTGGGCGATGCGATCTACTACGAGATGTTCGAGACGCTCTTCGGCAAGGAGGACCGGCAGCTGGAGCTGCGGACGCACTTCCGCTACGACATCAAGGTCTCCGACTTCACGGCGGCGGAGAAGGCGAAAGACGCCCAGGCGGAGAACTTCTTCAAGGTCTCGACGCACATCGAGTACACGAAGACCCTGCGGAACGCCATCTTCCTCATCGGCTGCGCGCTCAACAACCGGCAGCTCTCGCTGCTGTTCGACGA
>CAYSDD010000307.1:0-1539 GCA_964429555.1 uncultured Syntrophaceae bacterium | reverse complement strand
TTCTCCACGGATTTCCTCAAGCCCATGCTCTCCATGCGGGAGTACCTCTCGCTGACGCTCAAGCTGCTGCTGGCCTTCGGGATCATCTTCGAGATCCCCGTCTTCCTCTTCTTCATGACGAAGATCGGCCTGGTGACGCCCCGCAGGCTCGCGCGGATGCGGCGCTATGCGATCGTGGTCTGTTTCATCGTCGCCGCCCTCATCACGCCCACGCCCGATGCCTTCACGCAGTGCATGATGGCGATCCCCATGATCGTCCTCTACGAGGTCGGGATCGTCGTCTCCAGGCTCGCCGTGCGAAGGAACCCCCCCGCGGACAGTGAACCGCCTCAATGAAGCCGAGGAACCGATCCGCCATGAAGAGAGCCATTGTCAGGAGGGCCCGAAGAAGCCGCCTCTTCCGCCGGATCTTCACGTCGATGATCGTCGTGGGGCTTCTGGCCGGCATCGGCGCCGCGGGGATGATCGCCTGGCTGATCCACGAGTCCCCGAGTGTGGACACCCTCAAGGACTACCGCCCGAGCACCACGACCCGGATCTACTCGGACCGGGGCGAGCTCATCGACTCCTTCTATGCCGAGGACCGGCGGGTCATCCCCATCGCCGAGATCCCCGACGTGGTCATCAAGGCCTTCGTCGCCGGCGAAGACGCCCGCTTCTTCCAGCACGAGGGGCTCGACCTCGTCGGCATCTTCCGGGCCTTCGTCAAGAACATGATCGCCGGCGAAATCGTCCAGGGCGGCAGCACCATCACCCAGCAGGTCGCCCGGTCTCTCTACCTCTCGCCGGAGCGGACCTTCACGCGCAAGATCCGGGAGGCGATCCTCGCCTACAAGATCGACCGCTACCTGAAGAAGCAGGAGATCCTCGAGCTCTACCTCAACCACATCTACCTCGGCCACGGGGCCTACGGGATCGAGGCGGCCTCGCAGAGCTATTTCGGGAAGTCGGCGCGCACCCTCACGCTGCCGGAGGCGGCCATGCTGGCCGGCCTGCCGAAGGCGCCCAGCCGGTTCTCGCCCTACGTGAACATGGAGCGGGCCCGTCAGCGGCAGGCCTACGTGCTCACCCGGATGCAGGAGGAAGGCTACATCTCCCAGGCCGCGAAGGACAGGGCCATGCAGGAGCCCGTCCGGCTCATCTCCTCGAAGCCCCGGGAGAAGATCGCCCCCTACTTCACGGAGAACGTGCGCCGCTACATCCTCGAGAAGTACGGCTCCGATGCCCTGTACCGCGAGGGGCTCGAGGTCCACACGACGCTCAACGTGGAGATGCAGAAGGCGGCCAACGAGGCCGTCGAGCGGGGCCTCCGGGAGATGGAGACGCGGGAGAAGTTCACCCCGGGCGAACTGCAGGGGGCCCTGCTGTGCATGGATGCCCGGACGGGCGAGATCAAGGCCATGGTGGGGGGGCGGGACTACAAGAAGAGCGAATTCAACCGCGCGACCCAGGCCCGGCGCCGCCCCGGCTCGTCGTTCAAGCCCTTCGTCTACACGGCCGCCTTCGACAAGGGGATGACGCCGGCGACGGTCATCCTCG
>CAYSDD010000306.1:0-1543 GCA_964429555.1 uncultured Syntrophaceae bacterium | reverse complement strand
ACGTTCGGGATGTTCTCGGCGGCGATGCGGTCGCGCAGCGCCCGCAGGCCGGCGAAGCAGGGCCTCGCCTTCTCGGGGTCGTCGTACCAGGGCGCCATGGTCATGAGCCCCCGGATGGAGAGGTTCGGCATCCCGGCGGCGATCGCGCGGATGAGCCCCGGCGCCTCGCCGGGAGGCGCACCGCTCTTCGATTCCTCCCCGGCCAGGTTGACCTCGATCAGCACGCGGCAGACGACCCCCGCGGCCGACGCGCGGCGGTTGAGCTCCTCGGCGAGGCTCATCCGGTTGACGGAGTGGATCATGTCGAAGAGGCGCACGGCGAAGCGGGCCTTGTTGGTCTGCAGGTGGCCGATGAAATGCCACTCCACGCTCTTGCCCAGGAGCTCGATCTTGCGCTTGGCCTCCTGGACGTAGTTCTCGCCGATGATGTCGATGCCCGCCTCGACGGCCTGCCGGATCCGGTCGTCGCCGACCGTCTTGGTGACGCCCATGAGCCGCACCGCGGCCGGGTCGCGGCCGGCCCGCGCGGCGGCGGCGGCGATCCGCTCCCGGATGCGGAGAATGTTTTCCCTCACCTCGGACATGCATCCCTCCCCGTGAAATCCACCAGGCCCAGCCCCTTGAGCGCCTCGACGAGCTCGCAGAGCGGAAGCCCCACCACGTTGGTCCAGGACCCGTGCACCTCGGCGACGAGCACGGAGGCCTTGCCCTGGACGGCGTACCCGCCGGCCTTGTCGTAGGGCTCGTCGGTCGCCACGTACCACTCCAGCTCGTCGTCGGGGATCTCCTTGAAACGCACCTGCGAGGAGACGGCCCTGCGGATGGGTTCGGCCCGCTCGCTGTTGAACAGGGTGAAGGCGGTGATGACCGTGTGGGCCCGCCCGCTCAGTTTGCGGATCATGCGGCGCGCCTCGTCCGGGGTCCGGGGCTTTCCCAGCAGCTCCCCGTCGATCGTCACGATCGTGTCCGCGCCCAGGACCCACCGGCCGGGACGCCGGGCGGCGACGGCCCGTGCCTTCGCCTCGGAGAGACGCAGGGCGTAGGCCTCCGGGGACTCGCCGGCGCGAGGGTCCTCGTTTACGTCGCTGTGCTGGACGGTGAATGCCACGCCCACCATCCGCAGCATCTCCTTGCGGCGGGGGGAGGCCGAGGCCAAAATCAGTCGTGTATCCAATCGGGTGTCGGCCATGCAAAACATCCCTTTCCGCTTCCGCCCGCCGGTGGTCGGCGGCCTGTCAGCCGCTTCTTTACCACAGAACGCAGGGCCGATAAAGGGAGGAGGCGCCCCGGGACGAACCTCCAGAAAAACAAGGCCTTTGATGCCTCGGAGACCGCGGCGCTCGTCCCCTTCCCCCGCCGGAGGCTGCTGGTATGCTTCGTGCATCGATGTCTTGGCGGTGAGGTGCGTACGGCCTGCAGAGGAGCGGCAGCGCCTGCGGCCCCAAGCGCCGCACGGGAGGATTGAAACAGGGCGAGGGAATGCGAATCGAGGCTCGAAAACCCATCGACGGAGAACCGTCCCCGCCGGTCGGCCAGGAGGAGT
>CAYSDD010000305.1:0-1547 GCA_964429555.1 uncultured Syntrophaceae bacterium | reverse complement strand
GGGGCTGCGAAGCCGGACGATCGAGATCCTGCAGGTCAACCTGGGCCTGGCGTGCAACCAGCGATGCCGCCACTGCCACCTGGAGGCCTCGCCCGACCGATCGGAGCGCATGGATTGGCCCGTCATGGAGTGGGTGCTGAGGGCCGCGGAGACCCTGGGACGCCCGCAGGTCGACCTCACGGGGGGCGCACCGGAACTCAACCCGGATTTCCGCCGCTTCGTGACCGCTCTCCGGGAGCGGGGATGCCGCGTGCAGGTCCGGACGAACCTGACCGTTCTGCTCGAGCCGGCGATGAGCGACCTGCCCGGGTTTTTCCGGGACAGCGGGGTTCACCTCGTGGCCTCCA
Source organism: uncultured Syntrophaceae bacterium (assembly GCA_964429555.1). GTDB lineage: Bacteria > Desulfobacterota > Syntrophia > Syntrophales > UBA2192 > UBA2192. Next base: position 1,200 of record CAYSDD010000305.1, on the reverse strand, counting down.
TGCCCTGTTACCTCGAAGAGAATGTGTCTGCCCAGCGCGGCAGGGGGGTCCACGGGAAGAGCATCGAGGCGATCCGGCGCCTGAATGCGCTGGGCTACGGACGCGAGCCCTCGCTGCCGCTGAACCTCGTCTACAACCCCGGAGGGCCGTTTCTGCCGCCTCCGCAGAATCTCCTCGAGGCCGACTACCGGCGCGAGTTGGGCAGCCGTTTCGGGATCGACTTCACCCGCCTGCTCACGATCACCAACATGCCGCTGGGGCGTTTCCGGAAGGAACTCCGCCGGCAGAACCGGGAGGAGGCCTATCTGAACCTGCTGCGGGAATCCTTCAACCCGGAGACGGTGCCGGGGCTGATGTGCCGGCACCAGATCGAGGTCCGCTGGGACGGCATCCTCTACGACTGCGATTTCAACCTGGCGCTCGGCCTTCCCGTGAATCACGGCGCTCCCGACCACATCCGCTTCTTCGATCCCGCCGAACTCGCCAGGAGACGAATCGTGACCGGCGAGCACTGCTTCGGATGCACCGCCGGGGCCGGGTCGTCCTGCGGGGGGTCCATCCTGATCGGTCAGGATCCAGCGGAGACGGCGGGGGAAGCGGCGAACCCATGATCAACAAAGCGGCGAAGCCGGCGGCAGGAAAGGCAAGGGGGGTCCGAAAGGCCGTCGCGCTGGCCCTGTTCATCGTCGCGGCCTACTCCGTCGTGCGCTACACCCCCGCGCGGGAGCTGATCCAGCCGGAGGTCCTCGGCGCGCACATCGAGGCCGCGGGGTTCTGGGCTCCCCTGATCTTCATGGCCGTCTACACGGCGGGCATCTGCCTCTTCGTCCCCGGCACGCTGCTGACGGCCGTCGGGGCGGCCCTCTTCGGCCCCTACTGGGGATTTCTTTACGTCTGGATCGGCGCCATGGGAGGCGCCGTCGGCGCCTTCTGGATCGGGCGTACCCTGGGCCGCGACTTCGCCGCCTCCGTGATCGGCGACCGGCTCCGGAAATACGACGACGCCATCGAGCGCAACGGCTTCGCCACGGTCCTCTACCTGCGGCTCGTTTACTTTCCCTTCACCCCGATGAACTTCGGGATGGGGCTCACGAAGGTGCGCTTCCGGGATTACGTGGCCGGGACGGGCCTCGGCATTCTCGTCGGGACGTTCATTTTCACCTTCTTCTTCGGGACGCTCAAGGAGATCTGGGCCGCCGG
>CAYSDD010000304.1:0-1548 GCA_964429555.1 uncultured Syntrophaceae bacterium | reverse complement strand
TGTACCCCGGCCACTGGTCCGAACAGACGGGCGTCCAGGCGGCGGGGACGAAGGAGAGAACGACGTTGTTTTTCCCCCGGTACCGCCCCAGGGTGACCTTTTCACCCGCCGTCGAGGGCAGCGTGAAGTCGGGCGCCGCTTCGCCGACCTTGACCCTCAGCACGCTGTCGACAGGCTTGAGATCGCCGGGGACATAGATATTGTCCTTGAACGCCTCGGAATGGGTCTGTGCCCAGGCGGGGGAGCCCAGGGCCGCTGTCATCATCAGGGCGACGAAAAGGGCGGTCTTCTTCATGGCATCCTCCTTACAGCCCGGCGGATTTCTTCAGTGTTGCCAGGAACTCGGGAACCTCCCCGAAGCCGCCCAGTTTGGCGTACGTCACATCCTGGGTCCCGTCGGGGTTGAGCCTCACGGCGATGAAGAAGGGGGTGCGGACCTCGCCGCACTTCTTGTGGATTGCATAATCGGGGTCCGGGAAGACGGGGAAGGGCACGCTGTAGCGTTTCCGGAACACCTCCGTCTCGTACGAGGAGTTGCCGGCGCCGATCCCGATGATCTTGATCTTTCCCCTGGCCGCGGGGTCCTTTTCGATCGCCTCGTGGAGCCGGTTCACGAGGGGCGCCTCCTTCTGGCAGAAGGGGCAGTACATGCTGAGGATCTCGATGAGCACCAGCTTCGCCTTGATGTCGGCGATTTTAAAGGTTTTCCCCCAGCCCGAGAGGCCGAGATAATTCCGGTCGGCGCTCTCCGGGGGGACCGGGAGGGTGAAATCGAAGAGCCTGTCGCCGGCCTTCGGCTGGGCACCCTGTGCCGCGGCCGGGGAGCCGGACAGGACAAGAACCGTCAACATCGCAAGGATCAGGATTTTCTTCATGGCCTGCCTCCGTCAACAAGATGGAAGGAGAGTAGCAGAATATCGGGCAATGCAAAATAAAAAAACGTTCCTCACCCCCGGTCGGCGCAAAGGGGTTGACACGTCCCGCGGGATGTGGCACGCAGGGATGCATTCACCTTTGGGGGGTCTTGCATGTCCCGCGTCGCCCGTTTCGGCGTATCCCTCGACAAGGGGCTGCTCGATCAGTTCGACCGGCTGATTCGCGGCAGGAAATACACGAACCGCTCCGAGGCCCTGCGGGACCTGATCCGAAAGGAAATGGTCGAGATCGAGTGGATGGAGGACCGCGAGGTGGCCGGCGCGATCACCTACGTCTACGACCACCACCGGCGCGAGCTGCTGAATCGATTGATGGACCTCCAGCACGACTTCCAGGCCATCATCATCTCGACGCAGCACGTCCACCTGGATCACGACCACTGCCTGGAGATCGTCGCGGTGCGGGGGAAGGCGGCAGAGATCCGGCGGTTGGCCGATTTGCTCAAGGCCGTGAAGGGAGTCCGCCACGGTACCTTGAGCATGACGAGCCTGGGGAAGGTCGTGGATTGAGGGCCTCAGGGCGTTTTTTTATTGCCGCGGAGTAACACGAAAATAAAATTCGTAATACATGTACTGTTCTCAAGAGGAGGTTCCGGTGTGAAACGGTGCGTGA
>CAYSDD010000303.1:0-1549 GCA_964429555.1 uncultured Syntrophaceae bacterium | reverse complement strand
ACGGCCGTTTTCCCCACCCGCTTGCCGACGACGAGCCCGAGGCGCCGCACGCCCGATGTGTTCCTGCAGTGAATGACGGTCAGGTGCTCCGAATGAATCCGCTTGCCCGATTCAAAAAGGGCCTTGAACTCGCTTCGTCTGCGGATCCTCTCGCTTTTCGCAAGCGTGTACCTGTCCTCGGGCTCTGGGGGGGTTGCTGCGGCTGGGCTCACCCTACCACCCTTTCCGGACCCGGCTCAGACGGTCAGCCTCTTTCTCCCCTTGGCGCGCCTTCTGCTCAGGACCAGCCGCCCACCCTTGGTGGCCATCCTGGCTCGAAATCCGTGGGCCCGCTTGCGCTTGAGATTCGTGATGTTCGTGAGTGTCTTTTTCATATTGTAAGGGTCCTGTCGGGTTATATGCTAAAGGAAGCTTTTAAACCATTACCGCGAATGTTTGTCAAGGGTTAATTGGACGGGAGTTGCCGCTTGCCTAGGGCCCCCCGGTCCTTATATAGTGAAGGCACTTCGAGGCCGGGGCACGAGGCCCCCGGTCAATACGGGTGAGTTGAGAATCCCGATTTGAGCCATCGAAACAACCGGCACCCGGCAGGGGGCGACTACATCGACCGGCGGCCCTTCCGGCTCGTCTCCGACTTCGAGCCCCGGGGCGACCAGCCCCAGGCCATCGAAAAGCTGGCCCGGGGGGTCGAGAGGGGGTACCCGCACCAGGTCCTCCTCGGGATCACCGGCTCGGGCAAGACCTTCACGGTGGCCAACGTCATCCAGGCCGTCCAGCGGCCCGCCCTGGTCATCGCCCACAACAAGACCCTCGCGGCGCAGCTCTACCAGGAATTCAAGACCCTCTTCCCGGAGAACGCCGTCGAGTACTTCGTCAGCTACTACGACTACTACCAGCCCGAGGCCTACATCCCGACGACGGACACCTACATCGAGAAGGACTCGGCGATCAACGAGGAGATCGACAAGCTGCGCCACTCGGCCACGCGCTCGATCCTGTCGCGCAGCGACGTGATCGTCGTGGCCAGCGTCTCGTGCATCTACGGCATCGGCGCCCCCGAGACCTACCTCGGCATGGCCCTGTCCCTCGAGGAGGGCATGGAGATCCCGAGGGACACGATGCTGAGGCGCCTCGTGGACATCCAGTACGAGCGCAACGACATCGACTTCCACCGCGGCGCCTTCCGGGTCCGCGGCGACGTGGTGGAGATCTTCCCGGCCTACGAGGAGGAGCAGGCCGTCCGCGTCGAGTTCCTGGGCGACCGGATCGAGGCGCTCTCCCTGGTGGACCCCCTCCGGGGCAAGAAGCTGGGGCGGATCCGCAAGACGGACATCTACCCCGGGAGCCACTACGTCACGACGCGGGACACGGTGAAGGCGGCCCTGGCCTCCATCCGGGAGGAGCTGGGCGAGCGGCTCCGGGTTCTGCAGGCGCAGGGCAAGCTCCTCGAGGCCCAGCGCCTCGAGCAGCGCACCCGGTTCGACCTGGAGATGCTCGAGGAGATGGGCTACTGCCAGGGGATCGAGAACTACTCCCGGCACCTCACGGG
>CAYSDD010000302.1:0-1552 GCA_964429555.1 uncultured Syntrophaceae bacterium | reverse complement strand
CCTCCACGTCCTTCGTGAAGGGGCCGATCTGGTCGAGCGACGAGGCGAAGGCCACCAGCCCGTAGCGCGAGACGCGCCCGTAGGTGGGCTTGAGGCCCACGACGCCGCACAGCGCCGCCGGCTGGCGGATGGAGCCGCCCGTGTCGGACCCCGTCGCGGCGATGCACTCGTCGGCGGCCAGGGCCGCGGCCGAGCCGCCGCTCGAGCCCCCGGGGATGCGCTCCAGGTCCCAGGGGTTGCGCGTGACGCCGAAATACGACGTCTCCGTGGAGGAGCCCATGGCGAACTCGTCCATGTTGGTCTTGCCGACGAACACGGCGCCCTCGTCGCGCAGCTTGCGGACCACCGTGCCGTCGTAAGGCGGAATGAAATTGTGGAGGATGCGCGAGCCGCAGGTCGTGCGGATGCCTTTCGTGCAGTGGATGTCCTTGAGGGCGACGGGGATGCCGGTGAGCGGCCTGAGATGGCCCCTACGGATCTCGTCGTCGGCCCGCTTCGCTTCCTCGAAGGCGTATTCCTTCAGGACGGTGGTGAAGGAGCGGACCCGGTCCTCGACGGCGTCGATGCGCCTGAAGACGTCGGTGACGATCTCCGTGGACGTCACTTCCTTTTTCTGGATCAAATCCTGCAACTCGTGGATGGTCAGTTCATTCAGTCCCATTATGATTTCAACGGCTCCTTCCTCTTTTCCTCATGCCTCATGCCCGATGCCTGACGCCTATTCGATCACCTTCGGCACCCGGTAGCAGTTGCCGCTCTCCGAGGGGGCATTGGCCAGAGACAGCTCCTGGGGCAGCGACTCCCGGACGATGTCCTCCCGGAAGGCGTTCTGGATGGCGATGGCATGCGTCTCGGGCTCCACGCCCGTCGTGTCCACCTCGCCCAGCTTCTCCATGTAGAGGAGGATGTCGTTGAGCTGAGAGGTGAACTTCCCCTTTTCCTCCTCGCTGAACTCGAGTCTCGCCAGGTGCGCCACGTATTCGACCTGCTCTTTCGTAATCTTCAAGGGATCCCTCCAAAAACGGCTGAAGGCTTAGGGCCTGCGGCTCAGTGCGAAGGAGGCGGAATCGGTGATGCCCCGAAGCCCCATGCCACATGCCTTAAGCCTGTTTTTATTTTACTTTCCCTTTCTTCCTGATGCCTGACGCCTTATGCCTTTTGCCCTGCGCCTTACGCCTGCCTTATTTGAAACACTTCCAGTATGGCTTGATCTGGCCTATCACCGACTCGATCGTCCGGTTGACGGACGCATCGGCCTCGCTCTCGACACGCTGAAGGTCCGCCTCGGTCACCCGGGTGGCACCGCACATCTCGTCGAGGACGGACTTGATCCCCTCCGTGAGCCCCCCCAGGTGATAGCCGCCTTCCAGGACGACGGCGAACCGGCCGCCGCAGCACGCATCGGCGATGTCCATGAGCACCCGGGCGAGCATGCCGAAGCCCGACGGTGTGACCTTCATCCCCCCCAGGGGGTCGCGGAAATAGATGTCGAAGCCCGCCGAAAGCAGCACGATCTCGGGCATGTACTCGAAGGCCACGGGCTGGAGCACCC
>CAYSDD010000301.1:0-1578 GCA_964429555.1 uncultured Syntrophaceae bacterium | reverse complement strand
CTTGAGCAGCTGGCGGGTCCGCTGGCCCGCCAGGATCACGAGGGCAAAGCGGTTTCTCGCGTTTTTCAGCGCATCCTCAACGGTTACTCTGGCCATATTTACACACCTCCGGATCGATCGAAGAACGGTTTTATCTTTTCCATCATGCGTTCACGCCTGCACGTTGCCGCGAGGTACACGGCCCGCAGGCGGTCGATGGCCGCATCCAGCTCGTCATTCAAAATGATATAATCATACCACACGATCTCGCGGATCTCACGGATCGCGTTGTCGAACCGCTGCCGGATCGTCTCCTCGGTCTCCGAGCCCCGCGCCCTGAGGCGCCGCTCGAGCTCCTCGATCGAGGGCGGGACGATAAAGACGAAAATGCCTCCCGGCCATGCCTTTTTCAGCGCCCGGGCCCCGCGGGTGTCCACGTCCAGCAGCAGGTCGTGCCCCTTCAGGGCTTCCTCCATGGCCTTGCGGGAGGTCCCGTAGAGATGGCCGTAATTTTCGGCCCACTCGATCAGGTCGCCGCGCCGGATCCGCTCGCGGAACTCGGCCTCGGAGACGAAATGGTAATCCTCGCCGTCCACCTCCGAAGGCCGGGGGGGCCGGGTCGTCAGGGACACGGAGAAACGCAGCCGGGGGAACATCCCGAGCAGCGCCTTGCAGACGGAGGTCTTGCCGGAACCCGAGGGGCCCGTCACCGCGACGAAGATCCCTTCCGTTGGAGCCTGCTTACTCGACATTCAGCGCCTGCTCCCGCATCTTGGCCAGTTCGCTCTTGAGTTCGATGACGTCCTGCGCGATCGCGATGTCGTTGCTCTTGGAGCCCAGCGTGTTCACCTCGCGGCCCATCTCCTGGAGCAGGAAGTCGAGCTTTCGCCCGATCGCGTCGCCGCTCCTGAGGAGCGTTTCCATCTGGCTCACGTGGCTCTCGAAGCGCACGATCTCCTCGGTGATGTCGCTCTTCTCCGCCAGCAGGGCCACTTCCTGGCTCAGGCGCGCAGGGTCCATCTCGAGCCCCTCCGTCAGCTCCCGGATCCTCTCCTGCAGGCGCTGCTTGTACTCCAGGACGGTCCGGGGCGCCCGGGCCTTGGCCGAATCCATGTGGCGCCGCAGGGTGTCGAGCCGCGCCAGGAAATCCTTCTGGAGGGTCTCGCCTTCCGCCCGGCGCATCCGGATGAGGGCATCGAGGGCCTCGTCGAGGGTCTCCTGGAGTTTCCCCCAGGCCGCCGCCGGATCGAAGCGGGTCTCCGAGGGCACGAAGATCTCCTTGAACCGCACCAGGGTCTTCAGCTCGATGGCGTCCTGGAGTCCCAGCTCTTCCTTTATCTTGAGGAGAAGCGAGTGGTAGTTTCGGAGCAGCGGCACGTTCAGGCTGTACTGGACGCCGTTGTCGCCGCCGGCTTCCGCGTCGGCCTGGACGCTCACCTCGATGCGGCCCCGGAAAATCCGTTCACCGACCCGTTTCTTGATGTCCACCTCGAGGGAGGACAGCGCGTTGGGCAGGCGGGTGATGATCTCGATGTAGCGGTGGTTGAGCGACTTGATCTCGATGATCCACTTGCGCCCTTCGATCAGCGCCTCCGCCCT
>CAYSDD010000300.1:0-1579 GCA_964429555.1 uncultured Syntrophaceae bacterium | reverse complement strand
CCGAAGATCACCACGCTGGTGTCGTAGTCGGACTTCGCCTCGGCGATCGTCTTCGAATAGAGGCTGGGGTCCGTGATGGCGTCGCCCGTCAGGTCGATGGGGTTCGTCAGGCCGCAGTGCGCGGGCAGGAACGCCCGGAGCCGGGCCTTGAGCTCCTCCGGCGGGAAGGGGACCTCGAGGCCGTACTTCTCGGCCTCGTCGATGCCGAGGATCGCCGCGCCGCCGGAGCTCGAGATGAACAGGAGCCGCTTGCCCGCCGGCCGGTCCAGGTAGGCCAGGCCCTTGGCGAAATCGTAGAGCTCCTCGAGGTTGTCGGCCCGCACGACGCCGTATTTCCTGAAAATGGCCTGGTAGACCTCGTCGCTTCCCGCCAGGGACTTCGTGTGGCTCTCGGCGGCCACGCGGCCCCTGGCCGTGCGGCCCGACTTGAGGATGACGACGGGCTTGGCGGCCTGCTCCAGCGCCTGGAGGAAGGCGGCGGGGCGCTTCACGCCCTCGATGTAGCAGGCGATGACCTTCGTGTTGGGGTCGTCGTTGAAGTAGTGGATGCAGTCCGACTCGTCCACGTCGGCCCGGTTGCCGAGGCTGACGAAGCCGCTGAACCCCAGGTGCTCGACGCTCGCCCAGTCGATGAGGGCCGCGCCGACGGTGCCGCTCTGGGAGATGAAGGCGATGCGGCCCCGCGTCGTGATGAGCGGCCAGGATGCGCAGAGGCTGCTGTAGGGGATGTTCACGCCCTGGCAGTTGGGCCCGACGAGGCGCACGCCGTGCTCCCGGCCCGCCTTCGCCAGCTGCGCCTGGAGCTTTTCGCCCTCCGCCCCCGCCTCGGCGAACCCCCCGGTGATGACCACGGCGGACTTGACGCCGGCCTTGCCGCACTCCTCGATGGCCCCCACGACCATCCGGGCGGGGATGACGACGACGGCCATGTCCGCGGGCGTCGGGGTCGCGCCGATCGCCGGGTAGGCCTTGAGCCCCAGGATCTCGTCGGCCTTGGGGTTGACGGGGTAGATGGGCCCCGTGAAGCCGGCGTGGATCAGGTTGTAGAGGATGTCGTAGCTGAGCTTTCCGGGCGTGCTCGAGGCGCCGATGAGGGCCACGCTCGCCGGCCTGAAGATGGCATCCAGCGGACGGATCGATTCCATAGGTCCTCCTTTGTCGTGCGGTTGCGGTGAAGAAACGGTGGGTCCCCCTGACAGACGGCCGAATCCTACCACAGAGCCCCTGCATTTTCTACGGGGAAGTCGCCCCCGTGAAACCGGCTCGACGGCACTGCCGCGACGCGGTTCCGCAGGCAGGCCCTCGCTCGGCCCCTTCTGCCGGCATCCGCCGGCGCCGGGCCGTGTACTCCCCGACCCGGCTTTTTTCTCAAGCGGCCCGTTGCGCCTGCCGATAGAAAGACCAAGGGTGACCGATCGGGTGCCGCAGGGGATTTCTTTGCCCCGCACGAGACAGGATCGGCGACATGGCCATGCAGCGCGACTTCTCAAGATATGCCCTCGATCCCGGCGAGCTTCGCGAGAAGAGGGAAGAGCTCAACCGGCTCGGCGCCGTCCGGGACCAGATCGTCAGGGCCCTC
>CAYSDD010000299.1:0-1583 GCA_964429555.1 uncultured Syntrophaceae bacterium | reverse complement strand
GGCGCAGTCCGCCGTGACGGACGCGCACATCCAGCAGGTCAACCAGCTCTTTGCGGCAAACGGCGTGCCCGGCGGGCGCGTCGAGCTCGACGCCTACGGGCGGCTGGAGCTCAAGGGGGAATACGACGACGAGTTGCAGGTGGACCGGGCCTTCTCCCTGGCCCAGACCGTCGTCGGCGTGAAGTGGGTCTCGCCCGTCACGCCGGAGAACATCAAGGTCAAGGAGTGGGAGAAGAAGCTCGGATCGCTGTTCAGCCGTGCCGCGGTGCTGCAGCCCGGCGTGCGGGGCGAGGGCCCGGTCGGGCCCATCCGCAACCGCTACGCGCTGGTCGTCGGCGTCGGGAAGTTCAAGAGCGGCATCACCCCCCTGCAGTACGCCGTGCGGGACGCGAGCCTCTTCTACCGGTTCCTCATCGAGCAGGCGGGGTTCACGAAGAACAACACCTACTTCCTGGCGGACCAGAACGCCACCTCCGCCAACGTCGTGCGCTACCTCAACGGCATCCGCAACGCCGCGGGGGAGGACGACCTGGTCGTCGTCTACATGAGCAGCCACGGGACCCCGCCCGACAAGTTCGGCGGCGTCTACATCGTCACCTACGACACGGAGGTGAGCCCCCGGGAGCGCGTCTGGCACACGTCGGTCGCCGAGAGCGCGCTGAAGGACTTCGTGGAGAATCTCAAGGCCCGGCGCCTCGTGATGATCCTCGACACGTGCTACTCCAACGGGGCCTACCGCGCCATCCCCGGCTTCCTGCCGCCCGGCGGGAAGTCGCTCGGCGTGGGCGATGCGGACGAGGGCTACGGGGTCTCGACGGCCCAGGGAAGGAGGCTCTTCGGGTCCAAGGACATCGTGCTCGACGAGCAGCCGAGGAAGGCCGGCTCCGCCGGGAAGGGCATCGGAAGCCAGGAGTCCTACGGGAAGGTGCTCATCAGCGCCAGCAGCGCGGGCGAGAAGTCCTGGGAGTCCGACCAGCTGCGCAACAGCGTCTTCACCTACTACTTCGTCGACGGGATGAGGAGATACGACGGCTCCGTGAAGGACGCCTTCGACTACTCGAAACCCCGGACCCTGCAGAGGGTGCAGCAGGAGAAGGGGGCCGACATCACCCAGACCCCCCAGGCCATGGCCACCAACGAGAACTGGAACATGAAAGTGAAGCGATAGACGAAACGGATCTGAAAGGAGGAGCATTCATGAAGAGAACGATCATCGCGTCCCTGGCCCTTGCCGGCCTCATCGCCGTCGCCCTCATCGGGTGCGGGCAGCAGTCCTCACCGCCGCCCCCGCCCCCGCCTCCCGCGGCGCAGGCGCCCGCCCCGGCAGCCCCGGCGCCGGCGGCGGCACCCGCACAGCCGTCGCTGGAAGTGACGCAGCATCTCAAGCAGGGCATGGCCTACGTCAGCACGGCCAAGAACGCGAACTCGCCGGCCATCTTCAACGAGAACATCAACAACGCGATCAACGAGTTCTCCAACGCGATCAAGAAGGACCCCGGCTACGCCACGGCCTACTCGAACCGCTCCGTGGCCTACATGATGCAGAAGAAGTACAACCTCGCCCTCGACGACCTCAAGAAGGC
>CAYSDD010000298.1:0-1593 GCA_964429555.1 uncultured Syntrophaceae bacterium | reverse complement strand
ACGAGCTGCTGCTCTACTATTACCGCCTCACCGAGGAGATCGACCGCCGCGAGCGCTCGGGCCCCTCGTCGTCGGTCGGCATCGGCATCGGCGGCGGAAGCTGGGGATGGGGAAGCGGCGGGGGAAGCGGCGTGGGGGTCGGCGTCTCCACATCAACCCCCGTGGGCGGCGGCGGATCGGACGAGCTCAGGAGCCGCCGTGCCGAGGTGCGCGCGGAGATGCAGCGCCGGAACATGAAATTGCCCTGAGCCTGCGCTCGCGGTCCTTGATGTCTGCCCTGCCGATCCTGTCGGGATCAGCCATGGCCAGCTGACCGGTGCCAGGCGGCAGGGTTGAGGAAAGACAACGGGAAGGAAACCCTGTTGCCCTGCCCCTCGCCCCTCCGGCTTCGCCGCACGGCACCTTTCTTGCACAACTTCGTTGAAAACCGGTCATTGCGCAAGGGCATGGGCGATAATGCAATCCCGAGAGCTTGCATCGCCATGCCCGCAATGACGACCCCCGGTGTCCATGCCGTCGCCTCCAGAGAAAAAAAAGATTGTCAAATCGATGCATTCGAAATCGACAGGGGCCCGGACCCTCGCCGACATCCTCGGCGGGAGCCGAACGCTCAAGGCCTGGCTTCGCCCCGGGAAGGGCGCCGCGGCGGAGGCCTTCGTGATCCTGGCCGAGGGCCTTTCGGCGGGCGACCGGGAATTTCTTGCCGGCACGGCCGACCTCGTCGTCGAACCCGCGGAGGACCTCGCCGGACGCCTCGCCGCGCTTGCTCGGGAGAACCGGCAGCTCAAGTCGCTGAGCCTCAGCGACGAGCTCACCGGGCTGTACAACAGGCGGTTCTTCTCCATCCAGCTCGAGATCGAGATGGCCCGCTCCCGCCGGACGGGCCAGCCCTGCTGCCTGATGATGATCGATTTCGACAACTTCAAGGACATCAACGACCGCCTCGGCCACGACGAGGGCGACCGGTTCCTCACCCAGATGGGGGGCCTGATCCGCGAGAAGCTGCGCCCCACGGACTTTGTCTGCCGCTACGGCGGCGACGAGTTCGCCGTCATCATGCCCGCCACGTCCCTGCTGGACGCGATCGGCATCGCGAAGCGCCTGCGGGAGTTCACCGGCCGCTTCACCTGGAAGATGGCCCTTCGGGTCACGGCAAGCTTCGGGCTCGCTGCCTTCGAGCCCTCGAGCCCCGCCGATGCTGAAGAATTCTTCAAACAAGCCGATAGGGAATTGTATCGGGCCAAGAAGGCCGGCAAGAACCGCATCTGCCATCCCGCCCAGGCTGCGGCCCAGGCCCGGCAGCGTCAGCCGGTCGGCCGGGAAGAGCGGGAGGCGCTGTTCAACTTGGGGACGGCTTCGCCTGACAGAGGGTGAGAAGGTGAGAGGGTGAGAACGTTGGGTGAAGCTGTGGCAAGAAAGCATTTTCTCCGCTTGTCCAACCTTCTTACCTTCTTACCCTCTTACCTTCTGTATCGATACCGCAACGTGCGAACAGCAGACTATGTGAGAGAGAAATGACGACGCACCCGAACAAGAGCCCCCTCATCGCCACGATCACCAGCGGCAAGGGGGGCGTGGGCAAGACCTTCGTCA
>CAYSDD010000297.1:0-1597 GCA_964429555.1 uncultured Syntrophaceae bacterium | reverse complement strand
GGGCCCCGTGCAACGCCGACTTGTGAACCCCGTCAGGTCCGGAAGGAAGCAGCGGCAGCAAGAACCGTCGTGTGCTACGGCAAGCCCGGCTATCCTTTTAGAATACCGGGGCCATGGTGGAATACGTAGTCCTAGCCAGAAAGTGGAGACCCCAGGTCTTCGAGGACGTGGTCGGGCAGGATCACGTGGTCACGACGCTGCGCAACGCGATCCGCCTGGGCCGCGTGGCCCACGCCTTCATCTTCAGCGGCCCCCGCGGTGTCGGAAAGACCTCGGTGGCCCGCATCCTGGCCAAGGCCCTCAACTGCGAGCACGGGCCAACGGAGAAGCCCTGCAACGCCTGCACGAACTGCCGCGAGATCACGGAGGGCTCCTCGATGGACGTCCGCGAAATCGACGGGGCGTCCAACCGGGGCATCGACGAGATCCGCGAGCTCAGGGAAAACGTGAAGTTTTCCCCCTCGTCGTCGCGCTACAAGATCTACATCATCGACGAGGTGCACATGCTCACCAAGGAGGCCTTCAACGCGCTGCTGAAGACCCTCGAGGAGCCGCCGCCCCACGTCATCTTCGTCTTCGCCACCACGGAGACCCACAAGATCCCCGCCACGATCCTGTCGCGCTGCCAGCGCTACGAGTTCAAGCGCATCTCGCTCAAGGAGATCACGGCGACGCTGCGCAGGATCGCCGCCGGCGAGGGCATCCGGGTGAGCGACCAGGCCCTGACCTGGATCGCCCAGGCCGGAGAGGGCAGCCTGCGCGACTCCCAGAGCATCCTCGACCAGGCCATCTCCTTTGCCGGCGTCGACATTGCCGACGCCGACGTGGAGGCCCTCCTGGGGATGGGCGACCGCAAGTACCTCCTCGAGCTCTCCCGTGCCGTCCTGGCCCGGGATGCCGCGGCCTGCCTCAAGATCATCGACGAGGCCTTCTACGCCGGGGCGGACCTCAAGGTTTTCTACGAGAGGATGCTGGGCCATTTCCGGAACCTGCTGCTCGTCAAGATCACGGCCGGCGAGGGGGACCTTCTCGATCTGCCCGACCACGACGCGGCCGAGCTCAGGCAGCAGGCCGCCGCCGCCTCGCGGGAGACGCTGCAGCGCCTTCTCGACGTGCTCATGGCGGGCGAGGAAGAGGTGCGCAAGAGCATCAACCCCCGTCTCGTCCTGGAATTCACGGCCGTCAAGATGGCCTGGCAGGAACCCCTGATCCCCGTCGACGAGATTCTTGCCCGCATGGAAGGGATCGAGAGGCGACTCGGCCGGGGCCCCGGGGCCGCACGGCCCGCCCCGGAGAAGGCCTATGCGCCGCCTGCCGAACGAACGGCGATCGATCCGGGCTCCGACGTGCCCGCGGTCAGGGATGCGGCCCCGCAGGGCTCCGAGGAACGCTGGGACGAGTTCAAGCAGTTCGTCAAGCGCAGGAGCCAGCCGCTGTGGGCGAAGATCGAGCCGGGCCGGCTGATCGGGCTTGCCGACGGGACGCTGCGGCTCGGGTTCCCGAGGGGCTATCTGTTCCTCGATTTCTTCGACGAGAAGCCCCAGCGCGAAAAGCTCGAGGCCATGGCCCGGGAATTCTTCGGCCGGCCGGTCACCCT
>CAYSDD010000296.1:0-1600 GCA_964429555.1 uncultured Syntrophaceae bacterium | reverse complement strand
ATGTCGGACAGGACGATGGCCCGTTCGTCCTGCCGCCCGATCCGTTCGCGCTCGCGCTCGGCCTCCTCGAGCACGGCCGGGTGCACGATGCCCTCGAGCGCCTTGCGGCGCTCCTCGCTGCCGAAGACGAGGCTTCCGAGCTTCTTGCGGTCGATCCGCCCGTCCGCATCGAGGATCCCGCGGCCGAAGGCCTCGACGATCCGCGTCCAGACGGGCCGGCCCGGCTCCTGCAGGGCGTGGACGAGGGCGTCGTGATCGATGACCCGCGCACCCCTGCGCACGAGCATCCGGACCACCGTCGACTTGCCCGTCGCGATCCCCCCTGTGAGCCCCACGTTCAGCATCGGCACGCTTCTACCACAAGGCCCCGGAACCATCAACACAAAAGCCTCTGCCCAGGGCTCGAGGTCAAAGGGGAAAAAGGGCGGAAATTCAAGCCCGACAGACCTTCGGCCTTTATCCTTTTTCCTCAATGAGTTTGGCAGGTGTTTTGCAATACATCTCCGGGAACCGCTGCAGCCGGACAAGTGGATGATCAACGTCAAGAATCTCCGCAAAACCTATGGCGACGTCGTCGCCCTCGACGATATCTCCTTCGAGGCGAAGAAGGGCGACATCGTGGGCTTCATCGGCCCCAACGGGGCCGGCAAGACGACGACCCTGCGCATCCTGTCGTGCTTCATCGAGCCCGACAGCGGCTCGGCCAGCGTCGGGGGGTTCGACATCCGGACCCAGCCGGTCGAGGTGCGCCGGGTGCTGGGCTACGTCTCCGAGAAGTGCCCCTTCTACGGGGAGATGACCCCCCGATGGTTCCTGCGATTCGTCTGCGACCTCCGGGGCATCAACGGCACCCGCTACAGGTCCGAGATCGACCGGGTCGCCGCCATCAGCTCGCTGCAGGGCGTCATGGACCGCCGGATCGAGACCCTGTCGAAAGGGTTCCAGCGGCGCCTCGGGCTGGCCCAGTCGCTGCTGGGGGACCCGCCGGTGCTCATCCTCGACGAGCCCCTGTCGGGCCTCGACCCGAACCAGAAGCAGGAGATCATCGAGCTGATCCGCTTCATGGCCGCCGACAAGTGCTTCATCCTCTCCACCCACGTGATGGAGGAGCTGGAGACGATCTGCAACCGCGCCATCCTGATCAGCAAGGGGAGGATCGTGGCGGACTCCACGCCGCAGGATTTCAAGGAAAAGGGCCAGGGAAAGATCGACGCCTTCTTCCGCAGGGCGACCAACGGGAACTGAGATGCAGACCATCCGGGCGATCCTCAAGCGCGAGTTCCGCAGCTATTTCACGACCTCCATGGGGTACGTGATCCTCGTCGTGTTTCTCGTCCTGGCGGGGTTCCTCACGATCAAGGGCCGGTTCTTCGAGATGCGCCAGGCGGATTTGCGGGTCTTCTTCGACAACCTGCCCCTGCTGTACCTCTTCTTCGTCCCCGCCGCCGGGATGCGCCTCTGGGCCGAGGAGCGCAAGGCGGGCACCATCGAGTTTCTCTTCACGCAGCCCGTGACGGTCACCCAGGCCGTGATCGGCAAGTTTGCGGCCGGCTGGCTCTTCCTCGCCGTGGCCCTGCTGCTCACGGCGCCCCTCGTGATC
>CAYSDD010000295.1:0-1626 GCA_964429555.1 uncultured Syntrophaceae bacterium | reverse complement strand
CGGTAGGCGTCCTGGAAGGTCCGCAGGGCGTTGACGCATCCCGAGTCGAAGGGGTCCTCGCCGCCGTAGGCCATGGCGATGGCGATCCGCTTTCCCCTGAAGGGGTCCTTCCCGTAGGCGGGCAGGGCGAAGCAGCGGTCCATCCAGAGCTTCAGCTGGGCGGACATCGTGAACCAGTACACGGGGGTGGCGAGCACCCAGGCGTCGGCCTCCAGCATCTTGCGGTAGATGGGCTGCATGTCGTCGTCGATGGAGCACCCGCGGCTCTTCGGTTTTTGGCAGGCGAAGCAGGCCTTGCACGGGGCGATGGCGAGGCCGTGGAGAAACAGGGTCTCCACGTCCGCCCCGGCGGCTTTCGCGCCCCGTGCGATCGCCTCCGCGAGCAGAGCGCTGTTGCCCTTCCGGCGGGGGCTCCCGAGAAGGACGAGGACCTTCCGCTTCGTTTTCATGGCGTGTCTCTCCGATCCGGGGATTCAGGACGGGGGTAGTCTTCCACATCGGCGGGTCAAATGCAACGCCATTCGAGCCGCCGCTCCCGGTCGGTGCGGGGAATCAAAAACCCCGCCGTGAGGCGGGGCGTTTCGCGGAGGGGCGCTCCGATGGGGGAATCGCCTGACGGCATCCGCTCACTGGTATTTCGGGCCGGCCTTTCTGCCCCCGTTGGCCGGTTTCCCCTCGCCGTCCCCCTTCATCTTCCGGGAGGAGGCCTGGGCCTTGAGGCTGTTGAAGATGGCGCCGGCCTTGCGCTCGGCCTCGAGCAGGACGGCGTTGCACTGCTCGACGGCATCGGACTTCCGGCGCACGGCGAATTGCTCCGCTTCCTCCCGGGCGGCCTTGACGATTTCCTCGGACTTGTAGACGGCGTTTTGCACCGCGGCCAGCAGGCGCTCGTGCTCCTTGTTGAGCTCTCCCAGGGTGCGCCCGATGAGGCTGGTGGTGACCATCTCCGCCTCTGCGCGGGTGCTCTGGATGATGGCCTCGGCCTTCACCCGGGCCTCGGCGATCAGGGAGTCGAAATTCTGCAGGGCCTCCTCGCTTCTCCCGTCATCCCACTCGTCGGGCCCGGCTGCGGTTTCGGGCTGCCCGCCCGCGTCCCCGGGCACGGAGAGGGGACGCTCGAAGTCGGAGGCCGCCGCCGCGGCCGAGGCCAGCGCCTCTTTCGCCTCGGCCTCGATCTTCTCGGCCTTCTGCTTGGCGTTCAGGATGACCTCGTCGGCCATGACCTTCGCCTGCTGGAGCATCAGCGCCGTTTCCCGGCGGGCCTTCTCGTGGGCCTCCCGCTCGGCCTTGCGCTTCAGGTCCGCAGCTTCCCTCTCGGCCGCGTGGCGGATCTGCTCGGCCTCTTCCTTCGCCCGTGCGACGATCTCCCCGGCGGCCCTGCCCGCCTCCTCGAGGGTCTGCCGGCTCTTCTCGGCCTCTTTCCGGGTGCCGAGGGTGGACCGGACGGTCTGCTCGGTGAGCCTCTTCTCGAGCTGGGCGTTCTGGGTGAGGATCTTGTCGAACTCCGCCGCCACGATCTTGAGGAAGCCCTTCACCTCCTCGGCGTCGACCCCCATCAGGCTCTGCTTGAATTTCCGGTTCTTGATCTCGCGGGGAGTAAAGGTCGTCATCGGTCAGCCTCGTTTC
>CAYSDD010000294.1:0-1632 GCA_964429555.1 uncultured Syntrophaceae bacterium | reverse complement strand
CCAGGGGGTGGAAGGAGAGCAGCACCTTCTTCCCCTTCAGGGCGGAGAGCCTGAAATCCTGCCCGTTCTGATCCTTGAGCGTGAAGTCCCTGACGCCC
Source organism: uncultured Syntrophaceae bacterium (assembly GCA_964429555.1). Classification (GTDB taxonomy): domain Bacteria; phylum Desulfobacterota; class Syntrophia; order Syntrophales; family UBA2192; genus UBA2192. The sequence continues at coordinate 1,534 of CAYSDD010000294.1, read as the reverse complement.
CTGCCCACCGCGAGGGATTTTCCTGCCATGGCAACCTCCTTGTCGTCCGGGGGCTCTCAAGCCCCGTCAATGCCGTGGTGCTCCTTCTTCCGGAACCATCCTTCGGGATCGGAAAAGTAGTCCTCCGTGTCCTTGAGCGACAGGTAGTGCTGACGCTCCATCTTCGAGAGCAGATCGAAAAACGCCTTTTCCTTCTCGTCGGCCGATGCGTCGCGCAGCTCGGCGTAGAATTTCTCGCCCCGCGCCTCGAAGTCCAGGGCCGTCCGCACGGCCTTCAGGTCGTCGGTGTCGCCGGGGGCGGCGGATTGCGCCTTCAGCAGGAAATCCTTGAGGATGTCCCTGACGATCGTTCCCTTCACCTGCACGGGCAGCGACGGGGGCCACTTCTGCTGGGCTTTCCAGCGGGCGTGGATCTCCTTGAGCCGCTGGTAGTGCTCCAGCTCGTCGTCGGCGATCTGTTGGAACATGGCCTTGCCGAGGGGGTTCCGGCAACGCTCGGCGCTCTTGAGGTAGAATTCCCTCTCCCGCTGCTCGTTCGTCAGCGCCACCTCGAGAGCATTCAGACGATCCTCCTTTTTCATCGGGTCGCTCCTTTGCGAAGAGATTATCGGTCCCGTCGGCCGACGCGCCATATTATACCAGATCGGTTCGCCGCCGGAAACGGATTCTTTCCGTCCGACGACGCGCTCCGGCGGGCAACCCCTTCCGGAAGGAAGGCCGTGCGCGCTTGAAAACCCGGTCGGCCTGTGCAACAATGTCGCGCCTGACTCCAACCGGAAGGGCGGCCATGGGAAGGAAAATGATCTGCGCCCTGCTCATCCTGCTTGTCGTCGTCGCCGGGCTCCTGGTCGCCCCCGTGATCCGGATCCGGATGGCCGACACCGTCAGGCCCGTCGACGGTCGGGGCCCGCCCACCGAGTCGGCGAAGCGCCTCTACGACCATGTGCACCATCTCAGCGTGACGATCGGGTCCCGCAGCGCCTTCGAGGAGGATCGGCTCACCCGGGCGAAAGCATACATCCTGTCCGTCCTGCAGGATCAGGGCATCCCCGTGGATCGGCAGGCCTTCGAGTTCGAGGGGAGGCCCTATGAGAACCTCGCCGTGACGATCGAGGGCCGTGAGCGGCGTGACGAGACCGTCATCATCGGCGCCCACTACGACACGATCGAGGGGACCCCGGGGGCCGACGACAACGCCAGCGGCGTCGCGTTGCTGCTCGAGCTGTGTCGCGTCCTCAGGGATTTCCGCCCGGAGCGGACGCTGAAGCTGATCTTCTTCACCCTCGAGGAACCCCCCGCGTTCAACACCTCCCGCATGGGAAGCCATGTCTATGCGGCTCGGGCGCGCGAGCGGGGCGAGCGGATCCACGGGATGATTGCGCTGGAGATGGTCGGATACTACGACGACGCCGAGGGCAGCCAGGCCTTCCCGCTGCCCGGCATGGGACAGATGTACTCGAACCGCGGAAACTTCATCGGGGTGGTGGGCAATCTGCCCTCCCGGGAGCTGGTCTCGTCGGTCGCGGGTGCGCTC
>CAYSDD010000293.1:0-1633 GCA_964429555.1 uncultured Syntrophaceae bacterium | reverse complement strand
TGCGAGGGGCCTTCGATCATGACGCGGCACAGGGCCTGGGTGCCCGAGAAGCGCACGAGGACCCTCCCCTTGCCGGCGAGCTTCCTCTCGGCATCGGCGATGGCCTTGCGGACGACGGGGACCGAATCGAGATCCTTCCGTTTCTCCACGGTGACGTTGACCAGCACCTGCGGCAGATTCGACATCACGGATGCAAGCTCCGATAACGGCCTTTGCCTCTTCTTCATCACGGCGAGCACCTGGAGGGCCGAGAAAATCCCGTCGCCCGTCGTCGTGTGATCGAGGAAGATGAGGTGCCCGGACTGCTCGCCGCCCAGGTTGTACCCATCCTTCAGCATGCGCTCCAGGATATATCGATCCCCCACCTGCGTGCGGACAAGCCGGATGCCGGCCTGCTGCATGGCGATCTCGAAGCCCATGTTGCTCATCACGGTGGCCACGACGGTGTTCTTCCTGAGCTGCCTTCGCGCCTTCATGTCGATCGCGCAGATCGCCATCAGGTGATCGCCGTCGACGACGTGTCCCTTCTCGTCGGCAAAGATCACGCGGTCGGCGTCGCCGTCGAGCGCGATCCCCGCGTGGGCCCTGTGCCTGCGGACCGCTGCGGCGACGGCATCGGGGTGGGTGGCCCCGCACCTGAGGTTGATATTCTTTCCGTCGGGGCTGTTTGCCATGGGGATCACCTCGGCGCCCAGCTCTTCGAGGACGAGCGGGGCGATCCGGTACCCCGCGCCGTGGGCGCAGTCGACGACCACCCGGAGCCCCTCCAGCGAGAGGGCCTTCGGGAAGGCGTTCTTCAGGAACACGGCGTAACGCCCCTCGGCCCCGGCAATCTCTCTTGCCCGGCCGATCGAGGCGCCGGATGGCGCCGACTCGCCGAGGCTGCCGGAGGCCATGAGGGCCTCGATCCGCGCCTCCGCGGCATCGGGAAGCTTCAGGCCGTTGCCCTGGAAGATCTTGATCCCGTTGTCCTCGAAGGGGTTGTGGGAGGCCGAGATCATGATGGCGGCGTCCGCCTTCATGTCCTGGGTGAGAAAGGCCACCGCCGGAGTGGGGAGCACCCCGACGGTCAGGGCATCGACGCCCATGGAGCAGATCCCCGCCACGAGGGCATCCTCGATCATGGGACCCGAGAGCCTCGTGTCCCGGCCGATGAGAATGCGGTGCCTGCGAGCGGCGTTGCGGTAGAGACTCGCAACGGCCATGCCGGCACGGAGCATGAGCGCCGGCGTCATGGGATGCCGGTTGGCCACTCCTCGTATCCCGTCGGTGCCGAAAAGCGTTCTTTCCTTCTCTGCCATGGGGGACAACCTCCGCCCGCTCCGCCCGAAGGCGTTGGATTTATTCGCGAAAACCCACTCCGGCATCGATGCAAAAACCGGCCCGTTTATAACACGGACGCAAGCGGATGAGAAGTTTTTTCCTTGCAATGGGCCCCCTTGGCCCCTATGGTAGAAGCGAAATCCGACGGATGTGAACCGATGAAAATCGCAGCCCTCGATCTCTCCAACAACCTCATCCTGGCCCCGCTGGCGGGGATTTCAGACCTTCCGTTCCGGACGATCGTCCGGCGCTTCGGCTGCGGACTTTGCTACTCGGAGATGGTCAGCGCCGACGGGATCGTGCGGGGGCA
>CAYSDD010000292.1:0-1636 GCA_964429555.1 uncultured Syntrophaceae bacterium | reverse complement strand
CCAAGAGCACCGTGGGCAAGGTCCTGCGCAAGGAGCTCAAGGCCGAGGAGATGGCGAAGCGCAAGAAGTCGTAACACGCGGGTAGCCGCGCATGGAACCAAAACGGGGAGAATCCTCTTTATCGGATTCTCCCCGTTTCATTCCTGCCAGTCTTCTTCCCCCTGCGCGAAGGTAGGAGGGTAAGAAGGTGAGAGGTTGAGAAAGAACGTTTTTCTTACCCTCTCACCTTCTCACCCTCACACCTTCTTGTCTTTCTCCTCCTCGATCCGCTTGATCTCTTCCGGGTCGTGCCGGTCCCGGAAGGAGATGACGATCTCGTAGGCCCCCTCGGAGACGACGGCGCGAAGAGGGAAGGGGGTCTTCTCGAAGACCCGCAGCATCGCCTTGTTGTCGAGCAGCACGTCGGCCCTGAACCCCTCGATGCCTCCCTGCTCGCGGGCGATCCGGATGAGCATGTTCAGCAGGCAGGTCGAGATCCCTCTGCCCTGGTAGGCCTCGTCGACGAGAAAGGCCGTGTCGGCGTAGGGCCTGTCCGGCAGGCGGACGTAGCGGCCCTCGGCGATGATCCGCTCCACGCCCTCTTCCTGAACGACCCCCACGATGGACATGGTCCTGCGGTAGTCCACGTTGACGTATTCCTGCATCTTCCCGTGCGGCATGGCCTTGATGCGGCAGAAGTAGCGGTAGTAGACGGCCTGGTCGGAGAACCGGTAGAAGAGCCGGCGCATCCCGTCCTCGTCGGAGGGCTTGATGGGGCGGAAATGGACCTTCAGGTTGTCCTTGAGGGTCTCCGTGCGGGCGAGATGCTCCGGGTAGAAGTGTCCCGACTCGGCCAGGAAGATCTGGTCCCGGTAGAGGAGCTTCGCCTCCTTGGCCTGCTCCACGAGCGTGGCGCGGTCGTCGGGGTGCGCGATGTCGATCATGGCCTGGGCCCGCTCCCGGATCGTTCGGCCCGTGAGGCAGGCGATCCCGTACTCCGTCACGACCATGTCGAGGGATTCCTGGTTGGTGAACTGGTTGGGATAGTCGGCGATCGAGACGAGGATGTTGGACTCGCCCTTGCGGTTGCGGCAGGGCAGGGCGAAGATCGTGCGCCCGCCCCGGGAGAAGGCCGCCCCGGCGAAGAGCTCCGCCACGGCCCCCGCGCCGGCCGTCACGTTGCCCTTGCCGACGTGCAGGGCGATGCCGCCTGTCAGGTCGGCCTTGCGGGCCGGCAGGATGGCCATGAAACGGTCGTTGATCCCGATGTTGCGGGGGTTCATGACGATGTCGATGGGCTGGAAGTCGACCAGTGCGTTTCCGTCGAGCCACCGCATCAGGGCCTGAGTCCCGAGCACGTAGGCGGCCACCGACTTGCCCTGGAAGAACCGCTTGCGGCGGTTCGTGACGGCACCGGAGTTCACGAGGTCCATGAGGGCGTCGGTGAAGAAGGGCGTGTGGATGCCGAGGTGCTTTTTCTTCCAGAGGTGGCAGGCCAGGGCCTCGTAGAGGGGCCCGATGGAGAAGGACAGGCAGCTGCCGTCCTCCACGATGGAGGCGATGTGACCGGCGATCCGGTCATAGGCCTCCGGGACGGGCCATCGGGGCAGGTAGATCGGGGGCTCCTTGGCCTCCACGAAAAAGTCGAAATCGTCGA
>CAYSDD010000291.1:0-1638 GCA_964429555.1 uncultured Syntrophaceae bacterium | reverse complement strand
GGGCAACCTCAACCCCGACGAGATCCACATCCCGACCCATTACCAGGACCGGAAGCGTTGAGGCCTTCGTATCCGATACTCCTTTCGCCGAAAACCACCTCGTCCATCATGCACCGTAAAGCGACCGAAGCCCGGAAGAGCGGAAGTGAGGAAGAGCGGAGAAGACAGAAAACATCGTTCATCCACGCCGCGCTTCCGCTCTTCCTGACTTCCTCGCTTCGTCATCAGCAGGGCTCCCGATACCGGCAGTGCAACGGATACCCCCGGAAGAAACCCTGCCGTGCCTCGTTCGCCTTTCCCCTTGCCATCCACCGCCCGGATGCATTATAGATTCCGTGGGTCTGCGGGCACATCAAAACAAAAGGAGGGTCCGTCCATGAGGCATCGCACAGCGGGAAAGGTCGCGGAGAACCTCTGGTACCTCGGCCGCGAGGAGTCGGGGGTGTACTGGCTCGAGGGGCGCGACGGGTCCATCCTGATCAACGGGGGGCTTGCGCATATCCTGCCGGACGTGCGGAGGCAGATGCAGGACTTCGGGCTCGACCCGGCGAAGCTCTCGAAGATCCTGATCCTGCACTCGCACTTCGACCACATCGGCGTCATCCCCTGGTTCAAGCGCAACTGGCCGGCCGTCGAGGTCTGCGGCTCGGCGGAGACCTGGCGGATCCTCCAGATGCAGAAGGCGATCGACATCGCCAACCAGTTCAGCCGGGTCGTGGCCGAGAAGATGGGGCTCGGGGCGGCCCTGCAGGACGTCGATTTCGCCTGGCGCGACGACATCGCGGGCACGACCGTGGCGGAGGGCGACCGGATCGACCTGGGCGGGACGGCGCTGGACATCCTCTTCACCCCCGGACACACGAACTGCTCCATCACGGCCTACGAACCCGAACGCAAGGCCCTCTTCGCCTCCGACGGCGGCGGCATCCCCTACCGGGACGGCTCCTTCGCCTCGGCCAACACCAACTTCACCCAGTACCTCGAGAGCCTCGAGAGGATGAAGCCCCTGGCCGTGGAGTATCTCTGCGCCGACCACTACGGCTATGTCACGGGCGAGGACGCCCGGGGGTTCATCGACCTGACCCTGCGCGAGGGCCGGAAGCTCCGCGCCATGATGGAAGGGATCCTCCGGGAAAAGGGAAACGTCGACGACGCGGCCAAGGCCATGAACGTCCTGTTTTACAAGGAGTGCCCGGATTACTTCATCGCGCCGGACATCCTCGAGGGGGTCTTCCGGCAGATGATGAAGTTCCTCGAGAAGAACCTGCAGTCCTGAATCCCGCCCGCATCGATTCGCTGCGGGGGCTGCCGCCCGGGCAGCCCCTTTTTGCATTCGCCCCGGGATGCCGATAATCGCTTGAAAAGCGAAGCCCGCACTGTCATACTCGCGCACAGCGATCACCCTGTCGGGAGGGGGGAGACATGAACCGTCGACTGCTGGCCGCGTGCCTGCTGACCGTCCTGCTCTGCGGCGCAACGGCCTGCCCCGCATCCGCCGCCGCGGCCGTCGGCCTCGAGGGCTGCGCCGGGATCGACGACGACGCGGCGCGGCTCCGATGCTACGACGAGGCGGCCGGACGCAAACCGAAAGCCCCCGACGCGACGGCGGCGCCGGCGCCGCCCGCGGAACCGAAGGGT
>CAYSDD010000290.1:0-1639 GCA_964429555.1 uncultured Syntrophaceae bacterium | reverse complement strand
ACCACGTCCGTCAGCGGGACGATGTGCGCGAACTGGGGGTTGATCTCCGAGCGCTGGTGCGAGATCTTCACCTCGAGGATCGCCTTCCAGGCCTTCTCGAAATCGGCCAGCGCGCCGAGCACGACCCGCTTGATCAGGCGGTTCTCGATGGCGGTGAACTCGCGGCCCTCGATCTTGAAGCTCGACTGCCCCGATCCGCCGAAGAGGATGTCCACCAGCGAGAAGATCACCTTCGACTCGACGACGAAGATCGCGCTGCCCCGCAGCGGGTCCATCCGGAAGATGTGCAGGCTCGTCGGGACCGGCAGCGTCTTGAGGAACTCGCCGAACTTCATCATCTCCACGGACAGGGCGCTCACCCCGACGACCCGCCGCAGCAGCGACGAGAGGCTGAGCCGGAAGAGACGGGCGAACTTCTCCGTCGTCATCTCGAAGGTGGGCATCCGGCCCCGGATGATCCGGTCCTGGCTGGTCAGGTCGTAGGGAAGGACATCGCCGGGCTCGTGCTGCTCGGCCCGTTCCGTGTCGATCTCCCCGCCCGAGAGGCCTTTCAAGAGGACGTCGACTTCTTCCTGGGACAGGATGTTGGACATCGGCTTCGCCTGGCTTGGGGCGAAGGACACACGGCTCAGGGCTTCGGGCTGCGAAACAAATGCTTCTTCCTTTGCCCTACGCCATGAGCCTTCTGCCTTCTGCCCGATTTATTGCACCACAAAGTCCGTGAAGTACACCTGCACCACCTTGCCCCTCGTGAGGTGGCTGTTGAGGCGCATGGCGATCTCTTCCTTGAGGCGCTGCTTGCCCTCGAAGTTGTTCAGGTCCTTGAACGTTTTCACGGTCAGCACGCCGAGGACCATGTCTCGCACCTTCGGCCTCATCTGGTCCAGTTCGGTCACGGCGAGCGGGTCCGAGAGCTCGAAGTTCATCGTCACCTTGAGATAGCGGTCCGCATCGGCGTCGGCGAGGTTGATGATGAACACGTCGGGGGCCCAGACGGCGCCGATGGGGGGCTTCGGGGGGGCCTGGGCCTCCTTGTTCGCCGACTTGTTCAGGAAGAAATAGGCCCCGGCGCCTCCCCCCCCCAGCACCAGCAGGAGGACCACGCCGATGATGATCCACTTGAGCTTCGAGCCCTTCTTCTTCTCCTTGCCGCCCTCGGCCGCCTGTTCTTCCGGCTTGTTCTTCTCCGCTTCCTTGGCCATGGCTCCCCGGCTCGCTCCTTCGTCTTTGCGTTTTCCGCCCGGACCGTCAAGGCGCACCGCCTGCAGGGCTCGAGCCATGCGGGGCAGGGTCCCGGGCCGCACCGCAGCGGCACTGCGGGCGCACAGAGAATGAGAGCAAATTCCATACCAATCGAAAGGGCAGGATTTTCAAGCGATTCCGGCAGGCGGGGGACTGCGGGCCGGGGCGGCGGCAGGGCTTCCGGGCCGGGCGGCCATGGGGGTCTCCGTGAACGGCACGGATCGGCCCCGGCGGGTCAACAAATTGACGGTGAGCGGCAGGGGGCCGGGTTGCCCCCTTCGGCGGCCTGCCGCACTCCAGGGGCAGCCCGGATTGCCGGGTTAACGCTTGATGTTCATCAGTTCGGCCATCATGGCGTCCGTCGTCGTGATGACCTTCGCGTTGGCCTGGTAGGCCC
>CAYSDD010000289.1:0-1640 GCA_964429555.1 uncultured Syntrophaceae bacterium | reverse complement strand
CAGATCAACGGCACCTCGGGATACGAGGAGGCCGCCGCCCAGGGGCTCTGGGCGGGCATCAACGCGGCCCTGCTCGTCCAGGGGCGGCCGCCCTTCGTCCTGGAGCGCTCGGAGGCCTACATGGCCGTCATGGTCGACGACCTCGTGACGCGCGGCGTCGACGAGCCCTACCGGATGTTCACCTCCCGGGCGGAATACCGCCTGCTGCTTCGGGAGGACAATGCGACGATCCGCCTCATGGGCAAGGGTCACGCGCTGGGTCTCGTCCCGGACGAGCACTACCGGGACCTCCAGGGCCGAGTCGCCCGGATCGGGAGCACGATCCGGCATCTTGCATCCCGATCGGTCTACCCCTCGGCCGAGACGAACCGGATCCTTGCGGAGCGCGGCTCGCTGCCCATCCGCAAGCCCCTGTCGCTCTTCCAGCTGCTCAAGCGCCCCGACATGCGCTACGACGATCTCGCGGCCTTCGATGCCCACCTGCCGGCCGTGGAGGAACCCGTGAAGAGGCAGGTCGAGATCGAGGCCCGCTACGAGGAGTACATCCGCCGCCAGAACGAGGCGGTGGAGAAATTCCGCGAGATGGAGCGCAGGAAGATCCCCGACGGCATCGACTACTTCGCGATCCCGAGCCTCTCGAACGAGCTGAAGTGCAAGCTCGACGCGGTGCGCCCGGCCTCCTTCGGACAGGCGCAGCGGATCCCCGGCATGACCCAGGCGGCCCTGGCGGCGATCCTCGTTTACCTCAGGAAGAAGGAGATGGAATCGGCGGCCGCCGATTCATGAACAAGGAGGGACGTCATGAAGTGGAAAGACCAGGACCGAAGCGACAACGTGGAAGACCGCAGGGGGATGCCCGTCTCGAGGGGAATGGTGGGGGGCGGGATCGGCACCGTGATCCTCGTGATCGTGGCGCTCTACTTCGGCATCGACCCGTCGGTGATCCTCCAGTCCGTGCCCGACAGCGGCCCCCCCGCCGTGACGCAGCAGCGTCCCGCGGGGCAGGACGAGATGGCGCAGTTCGTCTCCGTCGTGCTCGCCGACACGGAGAAGACCTGGCACGGCGTGTTCCGCCAGTCGGGCAGGACCTACCGGGAACCGAAGCTCGTCCTGTTCACCGGGGCCGTCCAGTCCGCCTGCGGGTTCGCCCAGGCGGCCATGGGACCGTTCTACTGCCCCGAGGACCACAGGGTCTACATCGACTTTTCGTTCTACGAGGATCTGAAAAACCGGTTCAAGGCCCCCGGCGATTTCGCCCAGGCCTACGTGATCGCCCACGAGGTGGGCCACCACGTGCAGAACCTGCTGGGGATCACCGAGAAGGTCCAGGGGACGATGCAGCGCGTCAGCCGGGCCGAGGCGAACCGTCTCTCCGTCCGGATGGAGCTGCAGGCCGACTGCTTCGCCGGCGTCTGGGGCCACCATGCCGACCGATTCCGGCGGATTCTCGAGCCGGGCGACCTCGAGGAGGCCCTCCGGGCCGCGAGCGCCATCGGCGACGACCGGATCATGAAGCAGACCCGCGGCACCGTCGTGCCTGACGCCTTCACCCACGGCACGTCGGATCAGCGGGTGCGGTGGTTCCGGCGGGGGTTCGAGACGGGCGACCCGAACCAGTGCGACACGTTCCGGGCCCCGAC
>CAYSDD010000288.1:0-1640 GCA_964429555.1 uncultured Syntrophaceae bacterium | reverse complement strand
TTCAAGAAGGCGGCCGTCCGGATCTACAACGACGCGAAGAAGGAAAAGCGCCTCACCGAGGGGCGAACGCTCGAGGAGCTCAAGCGGATCGCCCTGCGCCACGAGGGCGTGATCCAGACACAGGTCGGCTCCGTCGCAGCGGACTCGGAACCCATGAACCGCTCGGCCCCGCACACCCGCAACAGCGTCGACCACCCCTTCGGCGAGCCCGAGGAGAGGCTCGCCCGGCAGGCCGTGGAGCGCCTCGGCCGGGAGAAGCTCGTCTGCCTCGACACGATGGTGGGCGACGGCCGGGACGGCGTGACGGCGCGGTTCATCATGCCCGAGCCCTACGCCCAGATCGCCTACGGGCTCAAGCTCCTCATGGACTACCCCGCGGCGAGGGTCGTCGAGGAGCCGACCTACACGATTCTCTTTTTCACCGACGAGGCCTTCGAGCCCAACAAGAAAAAGAAGCTCCTCGACAAGGACATCACCGTGCGCCTCTGGATGGGGGAGAAGCGCGGCGAGCAGGTCAAGATCTGCCGCAACACGATTTACCTGGGCGAGGGGAAAAAGGGCGTCTTCATGTTCGAGGACTGGCGGGTGAAGGCCATCGACCGCACGGGCCTCTTCCTGCACGCCGGCGCCCGGAGGGACTGGCTCTGGATCCACGACCTCGAGACGGACCGGCCGGAACTGACGGAGGTCGTCACGGCCATCTCGGGGCTCACGGCCACGGGGAAGACGACGACGCTGTGCCGGCGGCTTGCCCGCCTGCCGCGGGAGAGCTCCGAGATGATCGGCGACGACGGGGGAAGCCTGGGCTTCGACGGGAGCTACGCCGCCTTCGAGATCGGCGGGCTCTACGTCAAGACCGAGGGCCTCGACGAGCACCAGCCCGAGATCCTGCGGGCCGCCGAGTCGAGGGACGCCTTCCTGGAAAACGTGGCCATCACGAAATACCCCTACATGCCGGACTTCAAGGACGTGCGCAAGACGGGGAACGGCCGGGCCGTCGTCACGCGGGAGAAGCTCGAGATCGCGAGCGCCGGGCTTCGCGCCGACCGGATCCACTGCATCGTCATGCTCACCCGCAACCCGCTGGCCAACGTGATCAGCAAGCTCACGCCCGAGCAGGCCACCATGATGTTCATCTACGGCGAGTCCATCGAGAGCTCCGGCGGCAACCCCGAAGAGGCGGGCCGGTTCAAGCGCGAGTTCTTCCTCGATCCCTTCATGGCGGGTGACCGGCTCGAGCACGCGATGATCTTCTACGAGATCATCCGCAGGAACCGCATCAAGTGCTACCTCGCCAACACGGGGACCATCGGCCAGGGCGAAGAGAAGGTGACGCTGCGCCAGTCGCTGGCGACCTACAACGACCTGCTGCGATACCAGCTGCGCTTCAGCACCGAGCCCGACTACCTCGGGCTGCACTACCCGATCAAGTGCGACCGGGCGAACCTGGATCTCATGATCGCCCACCGGCTCTTCCCGGACCGGGACCTGCTCAAGAAGAAGCTCGTCGACTTCTTCCGCGGCCGCGAGCAGTACCTCGAGGCCTTCGAGGGCAAGTACGGGAAGATCCCCGAGGCGATCCGCGAGTCCGTCCCCTACCGCTACCGGGACATCAGCGACAGCGAGCGGATCACGGCGGA
>CAYSDD010000287.1:0-1641 GCA_964429555.1 uncultured Syntrophaceae bacterium | reverse complement strand
CGCCACCTGGTGGAAGAGCTTCGCCACGGCCTCGAGCAGCGAGAGGCGGTTGAACCTCACCTTCTCGTCCTTGGCCATGACGAGGACGGCCTCGAAGAAGGCGTCCACGGGCTTGCGCAGGCGGACCATCTCGAGCAGGGCCTTCCGGTAGTCGCCCGCCTTGATGAGGGCCTCGGCCTTCCCGCGGATCTCCAGGTAGGCGCTGTAGAGGGCCCCCTCGGCCTCGTGCTCGAAGAGCGCGGGGTCGACGCGGCCGTCCTTGAAGTCCTTCAGGATGTTGCTCACCCGCTTGAAGGCCACGGCCAGCGGCTCGAAGTCGGGGTCGCCCTTGGTGGCCTCGACGGCCTCGATCTTCCTGATCGCCTGCACGAGGTCCGTGAGACCCGTGGCCAGCACGGCCTCCACGACGTCGTAGGGGCGCCCCTGGGAGACGAGCTGGTTGGAGAAGCGGCCCTTGAAGAATTCCAGGACGTCGCGCTTCGTCTCCTCGGCCGGGCGCTTGAGCTTCTTCGCGAGGATGGCGAGGCTGCGGTCGATGAGTTCGGGCAGATCGATGGGCTAGCCCTTGTCGAGGATGATGTTGATGATGCCCAGGGCCTGCCGGCGCAGGGCGTAGGGGTCGGCCGTGCCCGTGGGGATCACGTTGATCCCGAAGAAGCCCACGATGGTGTCCGTCTTGTCGGCGATGCTGACGATGGCGCCTTCCTCGGTCCGCGGCAGGTCGCCGCCGCCCGACGTGGGCAGGTAGTGCTCGTAGACGGCCTGCGCGACGACGGGGTTTTCCCCCTGGATCAGGGCGTACTCGCGCCCCATGATCCCCTGGAGCTCGGGGAACTCGTAGACCATCTTCGTCTCCAGGTCGGCCTTGGCCAGCAGCGCCGTGCGGTCCACGGTGTCCTTCAGGGCGGGGTTGACCCTGTCGGCGATCCAGGCCGCCAGCTCCCGGAACTGCATGACCTTGTCGTACGACGTGCCGAGGGCCGAGTGGAAGACGACCTTCCTGAGCTGCTCGAAGTGCGTCATGAGGGGGGTCTTCTGGTCCTCCTCGAAGAAGAACTTCGCGTCGGCCAGCCGCGCCCGGATCACCTTCTCGTTGCCGCGGGCCACGACGGCGGGGTCCTTCGCCACGGTGTTGTTGATCGTCACGAAGTGGGCCATGAGATTGCCCGACCCGTCGACGACGGGGAAGTACTTCTGGTGGGCAATCATCGTCGTGGTGAGGACGTCCTTGGGGAGCTTCAGGTAGTCCTTCTCGAAGTTGCCCAGCACGGCGGAGGGGTACTCGACGAGGAAGGAGACCTCCCCGATGAGCTCCTCGTTCTCGAGGATCTTCCCGCCCACGGCCGCGGCCGCCTTGCGGGCCTCCTCGAGGAGGATCCGGCGCCGCTCCTCGGGGTCGACGAGGACGAAGCGCCTGCGGGTCTTCGCCAGGTAGTCCCGGTAGCCCCTCACCTTGAAGGGCCGTGGGCTCATGAAACGGTGCCCGCGGGAGGTGTCGCCGCTTGCGATGTTCTCGATCCTGAAGGGGATCACCTCGCCGCCGAAGAGGGCCACGATCCAGTGGATGGGCCGGGCGAAGCGGATCTCGAGGTTCATCCAGCGCATGGACTTCTTGAAGGGGATCGAGAGGATGAACCGGGG
>CAYSDD010000286.1:0-1647 GCA_964429555.1 uncultured Syntrophaceae bacterium | reverse complement strand
GCCGTCCCCAGTGATCCTTGAACACCGTGTTGACGACCAGGCCCGGTCCCAGGGCAAGAAAGACCACGATGAAGAGTGCCGCCATCCTTTCCCGGCGAAACCGCTCGATGACGAAGCTCAGCACGAAAACGGCCCCGCTGATCGCCGCAAGGACGATGGCCGGGATGTTGCCGTAGCGGTAGAGGAGGTCCCAGGGCAGCTCGTTGCCATGCGGCCAGCCGGCACCCGGCGCGTAGAAGTAGGACGCGACGGCCAGATCGGCGCCCGCCGCACCGAGGGCAACGGTGATCGCCGCGGCAACCGCGAGGGGAATGAGAAACTCGGCAGCAAGACCTTTCTGCATACGCGGCATGAAAAAAAGGGCCTCCCGGGAGGCGCCCTGTCGTCGCGGTCAATAAACCATACCTGCCCTGCCGAGTCAACTTCTTTGCCGCTGCTTCACGGCAAATGAGCTGTCCGGGTCCCGTCCGACACCGGTCTTCCCCCTTGACAGGAATCTTGATTTTCCGCAGAGTAACGCATCCGGACCCCATGGGGGCCGGCACGGCCGGAGATCGGCGAGAGATCCGCACCCGGCATGCCAAACGGAAGGAGAACTCCCTTGACGCCTCCCCCGCCCACGCAGGACTTGGCCCGCTCGACACTGGCGATTCTCTTCATCGGGGTGCTGATCGCGGCCAACCTCTGGATTCTCAGGCCCTTCCTCCCTCCGCTCTTCTGGGCGGCCATCATCGTTGTGGCGACCTGGCCGATCCTGCTGAAATTGCAGTCACTGTGCGGCGGCAAGCGGGGGGTTGCCGCGGCCGCGATGACGCTGGGGCTGCTCGCCCTGCTGATCATCCCGATCCTCCTGGCCGTGGTCACCATCCTGGACAACGTGGAACGGGCAACCGCCCTGGTGAAGTCGCTCGAGAGGGAAGGCCTCCCCCCGATGCCCGAATGGGTGACGGGAATCCCCCTGGCCGGCCCCAAGATGGCAGAGTGGTGGAACGAACTGGCCTCGTCCGGCCGCGACGGGCTTGCGGCTCAGCTGGCCCCCCACGTGAAAGAGATTGTGGGCTGGTTCGTCGATCAGGCGGGCGGGATGGGGCTGACGATCGTCCAGTTCTTTCTCACCGTCGTCATCGCTGCCATCCTCTATGCCGGCGGCGAATCGGCGGCAGAGGCCGTTCGGCTCTTCGCCCGCCGCCTCGCCGGGCCGAAGGGCGACGAGGTGGTCCTCCTCGCGGGAAAAGCGATCCGCGGAGTGGCGCTCGGGGTGGGGTTGACCGCCCTGGTCCAGTCGGTCCTGGGGGGCATCGGCCTGGCCCTGACCGGTGTGCCCGCCGCCGCGTTCCTGACGGCGGTCATGTTCCTGCTGTGCATCGCGCAGCTGGGGCCCGCGCCCGTCCTGGTCCCGGCCGTCATCTGGCTTTTCTGGAGCGGCGAGACTCTCCGGGGCGGCGTCCTCCTCGTCTGGACACTGATCGTGGTCACCCTGGACAACGTCCTGCGGCCCCTCCTCATCAAGAAAGGCGCCGATTTGCCCCTGCTGCTGATCTTCGCCGGCGTGATCGGGGGGCTCATCGCCTTCGGCGTGATCGGCATCTTCATCGGCCCTGTCGTGCTGGCCGTGACGTACACGCTGCTGAGCGCGTGGGTCTCGAC
>CAYSDD010000285.1:0-1647 GCA_964429555.1 uncultured Syntrophaceae bacterium | reverse complement strand
CTCAAGAACGAGGTGGTGGCCATCGTCGGCTACGGCGTGCAGGGGCGCGGCCAGGCCCTGAACCTGCGCGACAACGGGATCAACGTCATCGTCGGGGAGGAGTACAACACGAAAAAGGCCGAAGAGGAGGGCTGGGTGCCCGGCAAGACCCTCTTCCCGCTGATGGAGGCCGCCCGGCGCGGCACGATCGTCCAGTACCTCATGTCCGACGCCCAGCAGAAGGCCCTGTGGCCCCAGCTCAAGCCGACCCTCACCAAGGGCAAGGCCCTGTACTTCTCCCACGGGTTCTCCATCGTCTACAAGGAGCAGACGGGGGTCATCCCTCCGCCCGATATCGACGTCATCCTGGTGGCCCCCAAGGGTGCCGGGCGGACGGTGCGCGACAACTTCCTGGCCGGCAGCGGCATCAACTCCAGCTACGCCGTCTTCCAGGACGCGACGGGGCGTGCCCGCGAACGCACGCTCGCCGTGGGCGTCGGGATCGGATCGGGGTATCTCTTCCCGACGACCTTCGAGCACGAGGTCTGGAGCGACCTGACGGGCGAGCGCGGCGTGCTGATGGGGGCGATTGCGGGCATCATGGAGGCCCAGTACAACCTCTTCCGCAAGCACGGCCACAGCCCCAGTGAGGCCTTCAACGAGACCGTCGAGGAGCTCACCCAGAGCCTGATGCCGCTGGTCGCCCAGAACGGCATGGACTGGATGTACGCCAACTGCAGTGCAACCGCCCAGCGCGGGGCCCTGGACTGGAAGAACCGCTTCCGCGACGCCGTCGCCCCCGTGTTCGACGAGCTCTACGAGCGCGTCAAGTCGGGCAAGGAGACGGAGATCGTGCTCACCACGGGTGCCGCATCGGACTACCGGGACAAGCTGGCCAAGGAGCTGGAGCTCATGCGCAACTCCGAGATGTGGCAGGCCGGCGCCGTGGTCCGCTCGCTGCGGCCGGAACGGCGTAAGAAATAGAAGGTGAGAAGGTAAGAGGGTAAGAAGGTTCGAAGTCGGGGATTCTCCCCGCGGTCCGACCTTCTTACCCTCTCAACCTCTTAGCCTCTCACGAAAAGGGGAGGGATCCCGCGGTTGACCCTCCCTTTGCCTTGTGGCATAAGGTACGCACTCTGCAACCGCAAGGGAGGGAAACATGCGAAGCGACCTGATGAAGAAAGGCGTGGAGAGGGCGCCCCACCGCTCCCTCTTCAAGGCCATGGGCTACACCGACGAGGAGATCGCGCGGCCCCTGATCGGGGTCGTCAACTCCTACAACGAGATCATCCCCGGCCACATCCACCTGCGCACCGTGACCGAGCAGGTCAAGGCGGGCATCCGCATGGCCGGCGGCACCCCGGTGGAGTTCCCCGCCATCGGCGTCTGCGACGGCATCGCCATGGGGCACGTGGGAATGAAGTACTCGCTGGCGAGCCGCGAACTCATCGCCGACTCCGTCGAGATCATGGCCATCGCCCACCCCTTCGACGGGCTCGTCTTCATCCCCAACTGCGACAAGATCATCCCGGGGATGCTCATGGCGGCCCTGCGGCTCAACATCCCGTCGATCTTCATCAGCGGAGGCCCCATGCTCGCCGGCAAGCTTCGCGGCAAGCCCGTCGACCTCATCACCGTCTTCGAGGGCGTGGGCGCCGTCAAGTCGGG
>CAYSDD010000284.1:0-1656 GCA_964429555.1 uncultured Syntrophaceae bacterium | reverse complement strand
AGCCCCGTGAGGTCCTTGAAGGTGGCGGGCGTGGCCTTCCCGGCCTTCAGGAGGGCCGCCGTGTAGTCCTGGCGGAGCTTGTCCAGCGGTTCCCTGTGGTAGTAGATCTCCTCGGTGACCTTCACCAGGATCCCCTCGTTGAGCAGGACCCCGAGGACGCTCAGGGTCTCGGCCTTCTTTCCGCCCACTTGCTCCAGAACTTCCTTGACGGAGGGCGGCGCAAGCTGCGCATCGCGGTAGATCGTCTCGATCCGCCCCCCCAGGTCGCCCAGGTCGCCCTTGAGATCGACGCGGTGGGCCGCGAGACGCACGTGCTCCCGGTCGGCGACGATCTTCTTCTCGTGCTCCAGCTCCTTGAGGGCCATGTTGTAGAGCCGGCTTTCGATCTCCTGGCCCGCCGTCGTCCGCAGCTCCTCCTTGGGCACGCCCTCCTTCAGGGGAAACCGTTCGTGGTAGAGGCCGATTTCCTTCAGGAGGTCTTCCTTGAGCCTCTGGTAGGCGGGAAACGACACGATGCGCGTCTCTTCCCGGTCGATGCGGAGAACGGCCTTCTTCTCTGCCATGCCCTGCAGGACCCGCTCCAGATCGGCCAGCGGGATCCCCGTCCGGACGGCCAGCCGGCTCGAGGTGAGCCCCCGGACCCCCGCGCGCCCGAGGATCAAGGCCGCCCGCCCGGCCTCCGTTCCCGTGCGGAGCGTCTCCAGCTCCGCGGCATGGCGCTCCCTCGCCTTTTTCTGCTTCACCGCATCGGGGTCGAGGATCTCCCCGCCGCCCACCGTGCGGATGGGGGAGTAGCTGCGGAGGACGAAGCGGTCACGCCCCATGGCCACGACGGGTTCCTCCAGCAGCAGCTGGCCATAGACGCGCTCCCCGGGCTTGAGGTCCTCGCGGTCCAGGAGGATGACCCGGGCCATGATCTCGCTCGTCCCCGTGTGGAAGCGCACAAGCGCCCGGTTCTTCAGCACCCGCCCGGCCCCCTTGAGATACTCCAGGTGGACGTCGAGCCGCTCCGAGGGCTCGAAGACGCCGGGGTGGGCCACCACGTCGCCGCGGCTGAGCGCGGCGCGCTCGATGCCCTGCAGGTTGATGGCGGTGCGCTGCCCGGCCTCGGCGCGCTCCTGCGGCTCGTTGTGCACCTGGATGCCGCGGACCTTGGCCTGGATGCGCTGGGGGAGGACCTCGACGGCGTCGCCCACGCGCACGCTTCCGGAGACCAGGGTGCCCGTCACGACGCTGCCGAACCCCTTCATGGTGAAGACCCGGTCGACGGGAATGCGGAACAGGCCGCTGTCGGCCCGCTCGCCGATCCGCAGGGCCGTCGCCTCGATGGCGTCCCGAAGCTCCGCGATCCCGCGGCCCGAGACCACGGACACCGGGACGATGGGCGCCCCGTCGAGGAAGGTCGTCTGCAGGAACTGGCGGACGTCGTCCTGCACGAGGGCGAGCCAGTCGGCGTCGACGAGGTCGATCTTGGTGAGCGCGATGATCCCGTTGCGGATCCCGAGCAGGGTGCAGATGTCGAGGTGCTCCACCGTCTGGGGCATGACCCCCTCGTCGGCGGCGATCACCAGCAGCACGAGGTCGATCCCGGTGGCGCCCGCCACCATGTTCTTGACGAACTTCTCGTGGCCCGGCACGTCGACGACCCCGAGGGTG
>CAYSDD010000283.1:0-1669 GCA_964429555.1 uncultured Syntrophaceae bacterium | reverse complement strand
GCACAGCGGAAGAGACAAGGGAGGGAACACCGAAGCGTTTCCTCCCTTTTTTTTATCGCCGCAGCCCCGGGCCGGCGGGCGGAGCCCGGGGGATGCGCATGCATTCCAACGAAGGTGAAGGGTGAAGCGACATGGCCAAGTGGAACAAGGAAAAGAAGGTCCTCGATCACGAGCACACGAAATTCTGGCGCTACGAGGTGAAGGACGTCGACCAGCCGAACCTCCAGAAGGACGTCTTCCCCTATGACGAGGTCTGCCGGATCGTCTTCGACCACAAGCTCGTCATGATGAGCCCCGCCGAGGAGATCTTCATCACCGACACGACCTTCCGGGACGGCCAGCAGGCCCGCCCCCCCTACACGGTCAGGCAGATCGCCGATCTGTACCGGATGATGAGCCGGCTCGGGGGCGAACGGGGCGTCATCCGCCAGACCGAGTTCTTCCTCTACAGCCAGCGCGACCGCGAGGCCGTGGAGGCCTGCCGCAGCATGAACCTCCGATACCCGGAGATCACGGGCTGGATCCGCGCCGTGAAGGAGGACGTCCCCGTGGTCAAGGAGATGGGCCTCAAGGAGACGGGCATTCTGACGTCCGTGTCCGACTACCACATCTTTCTCAAGCTGGGTGTCACGCGGAAGCAGGCCATGGAGATGTACCTCGACGTGGTGCGCTCCATCCTCGATGCGGGGATCGTCGCCCGCTGCCACTTCGAGGACCTCACGCGGGCGGACATCTACGGCTTCGCGATCCCCTTTGCGCTCGAGCTCATGAAACTCCGCGAGCAGAGCGGCATCGACGTCAAGATCCGCCTCTGCGACACCATGGGCTACGGGGTCACCTACCCCGGGGCGGCCCTGCCCCGCAGCGTCGACAAGATCGTCCGCGCCTTCATCGAGGACGCCGGGGTCCCCGGGCACCTGCTCGAGTGGCACGGTCACAACGACTTCCACAAGGCCCTGATCAACGCCACCACGGCCTGGCTCTTTGGCTGCGGCGGCGCCAACGGCACCCTCATGGGAATCGGCGAGCGCACGGGCAACCCGCCCGTCGAGGGTCTCATCTTCGAGTACATCCAGCTCCACGGCGACAACCGCGGGATCGACACGACGGTGATCACGGAGATCGCCGACTACGTGCGGCGCGAGATGAAGTTCAAGATCGCCCCGAACTACCCCTTCGTGGGCTCCGAGTTCAACGTTACCCGCGCCGGCGTCCACCTCGACGGCCTCGTGAAGAACGAGGAGATCTACAACATCTTCGACACGGCGAAGATCCTGAAGCGCCCGATCATGCTGGAGATCACCGACAAGTCCGGCAAGGCGGGGATCGTCCACTGGATCAACTCCCGCCTGGACCTCAAGAACGGGGAAGTCATCGACAAGCGCCACCCGGGCATCTCGGCGATCCACAAGTGGGTCATGAAGCAGTACGAGGGGGGCCGCATGACGAGCATCTCCAACGACGAGATGGAGAAGGTCGTGCGGAAGTTCCTCCCCGAGCTCTTCATGTCCGATCTCGAAAAGATCAAGTACCGTGCGGCCCAGGCCGCCGTGGCGGTGGTGCAGCAGGTGATCGACCACCCCGTCATGAAGTCGATGAACCCGGAGATGCAGGAGCCGATCATGCAGCAGTTCATCGACGAGAACCCCTCGATCCAGTTCGCCTACGT
>CAYSDD010000282.1:0-1676 GCA_964429555.1 uncultured Syntrophaceae bacterium | reverse complement strand
ATGCGCTCCCGGACAACGGCCTTTCACAGATACGGATCCGTTTTCTGCAGATGCCCCTTCACGTAATCCTCGACGGCGTCCTCGAGCGAGCGGCACTTCACCGGGCAGCCGGCCCTACGGAGCTTGTCCATCTTCGCCTCGGTCACGTACTGGTACTGGTCGCGGATCTCGGCGGGCATGTCGATGTACTCGATCTTGGGCTTCACGCCCGAGGCCTTGAAGACGGCCTTCACCAGATCGTTCCACGTGCGGGCCTTTCCCGTGCCGAGGTTGAAGATGCCCCGGACCTTCGGATTCTGCAGGAACCACCACAGGACCTCGACGCAGTCCTTCACGTAGACGAAATCCCGGATCTGCTCGCCGTGGCCGAAGCCGGCGCGGTGGGACTTGAAGAGTCTCACCTTCCCCGTGTCCCGGATCTGGAAGAAGGATTTGCGCACGACGCTCTGCATCTCCGCCTTGTGGTACTCGTTGGGGCCGAAGACGTTGAAGAACTTGATCCCCACGACCTTGCCGAGGAGCCGGTTGCGCATCACCCACAGGTCGAAGAGCTGCTTGGAGTAGCCGTACATGTTGATGGGCCTGAGCTGCGGGGTCACCCGGTCGTCGTCGGAGAAGCCCAGGGAGCCGTCGCCGTAAGTCGCGCCGCTCGAGGCGTAGAGAAAGGGGACCTTCCTCTCGACGGCCCAGCGGGCCAGGGCGCAGCTGTAGTGGAAATTGTTCTCCATGAGGTAGTCGGCGTCGCGCTCCGTCGTCGAGGAGCAGGCCCCCATGTGGATGACGGCCTCGGCCTTGAAGGGAAGGGAGCCCCCGCAGAGCATCTCGTAGAAGGCATCCTTGTGGATGAAGTCGGCGTAGCGCCGCTTCACGAGGTTCTTCCACTTCTCCGAGGTCCCCAGCGAATCGACGATCAGGATGTCGTCGATCCCCTCCCGGTTGAGTTTCCAGACCAACGCGCTGCCGATGAACCCGGCCCCGCCGGTGACGATGTACATGCTGTTCTCCTGGTTCGTATGCCGCTTCGCGGCGGGCGAAGGGCACATGACTTGGAACTAAAGACTATCCATGCTGTTTTTCAGATCGCTTTTGCTGCCTTCTCTGAGGCGGCGGCGATCTGCTCGATGCGCCCGGCCGGCATCTTCACGGGGATGGCCATGAAGAGGGTCCGCGACAGGATCTCCTCGGCCTTCGGGTAGAGCTCCCGGCCGTAGGCGGCCTGGCCCTTGTAGGACGGGTCCGCGAATGGGTACCGGGCGGTGCAGGCCGTGCACTTGGCGATGAAGTGCTCCCAGTTGGGCAGGTAGTGCCAGAAGTTCTCGTAGAAGTACACGAAGTCGACACCGTTTTCCGACATGGCCTTCTGGAACGCCTTCGTGAGAGCCGCCGAGGGAAGGCTGAAGGCGATGAACGTGGCCGTGTCGCCCTCCGGGTCGGGGATGTCGCGGAACCGAATGCCGGGCACCCCGCCCAGCGCCTCTCTGACGGCGGCCTTGTTCTTCCGCTGCTCGGCGATGATCGCGTCGAGCTTTCGGAGCTGGGCGAGCCCCAGGGCCCCCTGGAGCTCGTTCATGCGGAAGTTGAAGCCGAGGATGAACCGCCCCTCCATGGCCCGCGTCACGTTGGGGTTGTGGTCGTGGCCGTGATCGTGGTACCAGTCCGCGCGGTCGTAGATCTCC
>CAYSDD010000281.1:0-1680 GCA_964429555.1 uncultured Syntrophaceae bacterium | reverse complement strand
GGACGCCCACCTATTTCGCGGCGGACATCGCCTATCACAAGAACAAGTTCGACCGCGGGTTCGACACGGTCATCGACGTCTGGGGCGCCGATCATCACGGCTACATCCCGAGGCTCAAGGCCAGCATCGAGGCCCTGGGCGGCAACAAGGACGCCCTCCGGATCATCCTCGTGCAGCTCGTGAGCCTCCTGCGCGACGGGAAGCCCGTGGCCATGTCCACCCGGGCGGGCGAGTACGTGACGCTCCGGCAGGTGATCGACGAGGTCGGCAGGGACGCCGCCCGCTACAATTTCCTGATGCGCCGATCCGACAGCCAGCTCGATTTCGACCTGGAACTGGCCAAGCGGCAGTCCAACGAGAACCCGGTGTACTACGTCCAGTATGCCCACGCCCGCATCTCGAGCATCGTCCGGACGGCCGCCGAGCGCGGGGTGGACGTCCCGGCCGGGCAAAGCGCGGCGCTGCACCGGCTCCAGCTCCCCGAGGAGATGCAGCTCATCAAGTCCATCAGCCGTTACCCCGAGGTCATCGAGGGGGCCGCCAAGGCCCTCGAGCCGCACCGGGTGACGTTTTTCCTCAACGAGCTGGCAGGGATCTTTCACAGCTACTACAACAAG
Source organism: uncultured Syntrophaceae bacterium (assembly GCA_964429555.1). GTDB lineage: Bacteria > Desulfobacterota > Syntrophia > Syntrophales > UBA2192 > UBA2192. The sequence goes on along the minus strand of CAYSDD010000281.1, from coordinate 1,063 downwards.
AACCGGGTCATCACGGAAGACGAGGAACTGAGCCGCGCGAGGCTTTTCCTCGTGCATTCGATCGGGCAGGTCCTGCGCAACGCCCTGGGCGTCCTGGGCGTCAGCGCTCCGGAGAAGATGTGAACCCCGGAGGCGTCACGGCATGCGGCCGCAACGGGTGAAGGAGTTCGAATTCCGCCTGGGAAAGCTGGGGCTGGTGCTCTTCGTCATCGGCATCTCGTTCCTGCTCTTCCTGGCCTTCGTGATGGGGGTCGTGGTCGGCGTCAGCATGGAGGGCGACCCCGACCAGGTTGCCAAGGGCATCCCCGAGATCCTGCGGCAGAAGATCGCGCGGTCGGCCCCCGGGGACGGCGGCGAGGCGGCAAAGGGCCCCCCCGAGGAAGGGAAAAGGGCCGGGGCCGCCGACAAGGACGATTTCAAGCTCACCTTCTTCGACACGCTGACCAAGGGCAAGGCGCCCGGCGCGGGCGAGGCCAGGGTCAGGAAGGAGGAAAAGGAGGCCGCCCCCGCCAGGGAGCAGGCGACGGTCACGGCGGGCAAGTTCGTCATCCAGGTGGCATCCCTGCAGGAGAGGAAAAAAGCCGAAGAGCTGCGCGACCGGCTCAACACCATGGGGTATGCCCCGTACATCGACTCGGCCGAGATCGGCGACCGCGGCCGCTGGTACCGGGTCAAGCTCAAGGGGTTCGAGACGAGGGAGCAGGCCCAGAAGGTGGTCGACGGGCTGCAGGCGAAGCTCAAGGGGCTGCAGTGCATGATCGTGCCGGCGGGCAGCTAGGCAACAGGTGACAGGTAACAGGTAACAGGTAACAGGTAACAGGTTTCCCCTCCCCGATTGCCTCTTGTGCCACCGGCCACCTGTCACCTGGGACTGATCTATCCGGTAGCCTGGCTGCCGGTACATACAGAGCAGATTCGTTACAAGCATGTTTGAAACCCTCACGGAAAAACTCGACGGCATTTTCAAGAAGCTCAAGAGCCGCGGCAGGCTCGACGAGGAGAACATCAGGGACTCCCTGAAGGAGATCCGGATGGCCCTGCTCGAGGCCGACGTGAACTTCCG
>CAYSDD010000280.1:0-1691 GCA_964429555.1 uncultured Syntrophaceae bacterium | reverse complement strand
CCCAGGCCCACATGATCGTCACCGAGTACGGGATTGCGGACCTGGCCGGCAAGACCACCTGGCAGCGCGCCGAGGCCCTGATCAACATCGCCCACCCCGACCTGCGGGACGATCTCGTCAGGGAAGCGGAGAAGATGAACATCTGGCGCAAGGCCAACAAGTAGCCTTGCATCGGCAATCCCTCGAAAAAAAGCCCCCGGTGCGTCAGGCGCCGGGGGCTTTTCCGTGCCATGCGGCTCAGCAAATCACCTTGTCGATGATCGTGGACTCATAAACCTCGGGCTCCTGCCTGAATCCCTTGTTCCTGCTTTTCCTGATCGCGGGTTTCGCCATCTTTTTCATACGTCTATCTCCCCTTGCCGAGTGTTGTCTTCGGTCCCGTGGCCGAACCGGGATTTCTGCCCTTTCGGGGGGGGAACCCGGTTGTCCCGGCGGGCCGAATTTTCGGGCCGTGTCAGGGCCGGATCGGTCCGCGCATGGGGTCGACCCGGCCTTTGGTGTCCATCCGCCTCTCCGGGGTGCCTTCGACGGGTTGCGGTCTTGCACTGCCGATCTATCGCAGCGGCGTGCGAAAAAAAATCGGCGGCCGTCTGAAAACGGGATCAGACGGGGATCGTGCCGCAGCTCAGACGCGGGCGCAGCGGGCCATCAGACGCGGTCCGATCTGCCGTGCCCGGGACCCGATACCCTGCCCCCGCAGGCCGGTCACCAAAGGCTCGGAAACCTTGCGCCCCGGCCCATTGCCCTACAGGGTGGTGGTCAGATCCTTCCCCGACACCCTCTGCAGGAAAAACAGCGGGATGAGGACAGAGACGATGAGGATGGTGGCATAGGCCGAGGCGGGGCCGAACTCGCCGCTTCCCATGCGCTGGAAGATCTCCACGGTCATCGTCGCCCAGGGGCCGTAGTACAGGACGATGGTGGAGCTCAACTCGGCCAGGGTGGTCACCCACATGATGATCGCCCCGGCGACGATTCCGGGAAGCATCGTGGGAACCACCACCTTGAGGAATGAGCGGAAGGGGGGAACTCCGAGATTGATCGAGGCCTCTTCGACGGACTTGTCGATCTGCTCCAGGAGCGACGAGGTCGTCTTGATCGAGAAGGGCACCTTCCGGATGAAGTAGGCCAGTGCCAGGATCATCCAAGTCCCCGTGAGTACGATGAAGCCCGTGTTGTACGTCGCCGCCAGGGCGATCCCCTGCACGGTCCCGGCGATGGCCAGGGGCAGCATGACCAGGGCGTCGAGCAGGTAGCTCATCTTCCCGCGCCGCCTGACCAGCAGATAGCTCACCAGAAGGCCGAAGACGATTCCCACGAGAGTCGAGACCGTGGCGAGAAAGAAGGAGTTGACGATGGGCCGCGGGGCGATGGTGAAGGCCTTCACGAAGTTCTCCAGGCTGAACTGCCCGTAGTACATGACGGGCCCCGAGGTCTTGGTGACGGAGGAGACCATGACGACGGCAAACGGGAAGAGGGCCGCAAACACGATCCCCGCGCAGAACAGCCACATCAGGAGCGTGGCAACGGGCCTTGCGCGAAGGACCTCGGGCCGCTGGACGGCCGACATGGCGTAGCTCTTTCGCTCGACCCAGTACTTCTGGAGGATGGTGAGGCCCATGGTGACCGCGAGCAACACCGTGCTGAGGGCCCCCGCCATGGAGGGGTTGCCGCCCATCTCGCTGATGAAC
>CAYSDD010000279.1:0-1694 GCA_964429555.1 uncultured Syntrophaceae bacterium | reverse complement strand
ACGGGCGAGGGGGACGGCAAGGAGGATTTCGACTGGGACAGCTACCTCGAGGACTACGGCCCCATGCGCGTGACCTACGACCGCGAGGAGGACGAGGGGCCCTCCTGGGAAAACATGCTGTCCCGCAAGACGACCCTCACCGATCACCTGATGTGGCAGCTGGGCCTCTCCAGGCTCTCGGAAGCGGAGCGGAGGATAGGCGAGCAGATCATCGGCAATCTGGACACGAGCGGGTACCTCGCGGCCACCGTCGAGGAGATCGCCGAGCAGGAGAAGGTCGGCACCGAGGTCGTCGAGAAGGTGCTCGCCCGGATCCAGGAATTCGACCCGCCGGGGATCGCGGCGCGGGACCTCCGCGAATGCCTCCTGATCCAGGCCCGGACCGTTGTGGGCCCGTCCGTGCTGATCGAGACGATCATCCGCGACCATCTGCACGACCTGGAGACGAAGAACTACAACAACATCTCGAAAAAACTGAAGATTCCCATCGCGGACGTGCTTGATGCCGTCTTCCTCATCAGCCGCATGGACCCCAAGCCGGGGCTCGTGTACAGCGACGAGGGACCGCAGTACATCATCCCCGACGTGTTCGTCTTCAAGGTGGGCGACGAGTACAAGATCATCCTCAACGACGAGGGCCTCCCCAGGCTGCGGATCAGCAACTTCTACCGCGAGATCCTCGGGGGCACGGCCGATGGGGCCCAGAGCGCCGACGACTGCAAGAAATACATCAAGGAAAGGCTCCAGTCGGCCACGTGGCTCATCAAGAGCATCCAGCAGCGGCAGCGGACGATCTTCCGGGTCACCGAGAGCATCGTCAAGTTCCAGCGGGAGTTCTTCGACAACGGGATCCACTTCCTGAAGCCGCTGGTGCTGCGTGACGTCGCCGATGACGTGGAGATGCACGAGTCGACGATCAGCCGCGTGACGACCAACAAGTACATGCACACGCCGCGCGGGATCTTCGAGCTGAAGTACTTCTTCAACAGCAGCATCAGCAGGACGAGCGGCGACACCATCGCGTCGAAGAGCGTCCAGGAGGAGATCCGGAAGATCATCAGCGGCGAGGACGCCCGCAAGCCGCTGAGCGACAGCGAGATCGTGGACATCCTCAGCAAGCAGGGCATCTCGATCGCCCGCCGGACCGTCGCCAAGTACAGGGAAATGATGGGAATCCTTCCCTCGTCCAAGCGCAAGAAATTTTTCATCAAGCCCAAAAACTGATTGACATTCCAATGGCTTTGGCCTATAAGGCAAAGCTTGTTTTCAGACGGAAACGGCAACCTGTCCCGCGGCGGCCGCCCTGAGCCGGGGCACGGCCGCAGCGCGATCCGCCCATGACGCGAACCGCCGTCCGTCTCGCCCCACCGCATGAGGCGTCCTTCTTGCAAGGAAACCGGGAAAGGCACCGGGGCACACCGAGAACTCAGGACCAGGAGGCGTGAACACATGCAGGTTTCCGTGACCTTTCGGAATACGGGGTCGGAAAGTTGGTTCAAGGATTATGTGACGGAACGGTTGAGCAAGATCCAGAAATACATCGACAAGCCCGTGGAGGCCCACGTCGTCCTCTCCGTCGAAAAATTCCGCAACGTCGCCGAAGTCAACATCATGGCCAAGGGCATCAACCTCGTCGGCAAGGAAGAGGCCAAGGACATGCAGCTGGCGATCGACAACGTGATCGACAAGATCGA
>CAYSDD010000278.1:0-1701 GCA_964429555.1 uncultured Syntrophaceae bacterium | reverse complement strand
CTCCAGCGCCTTGACCAGGTCCGCCTGCACGGCCGCGGGACGCTTGGGCAGCGCCATGTCCTTCGGTTCCGAGCCGGATGCCGGCAGCGCCAGAAGACCGACCGCCAGGGCCGGGACCGTCCACGCAAGCCATCGGGTTCGAGTCCTGTTCATCGCCGCCTCCGTGTCGTCCCTGCCGGATCAAGCGGCCCGGGACCGAGGACCCGCCGCGGGGCCGCAAGGGCCGCGGCATGAAAAGACCGCTTGACAACAAAGGCCGTGAGCGTGTTTACTAAATCAAAAGTTCCCACGGATCGATAACCTCCTGATGACCCGGACCTGCACGTCCCGATTCCTTTTTCGTTGATCGGCTGAGCGAAAGATTCCTTTTCCCCTTGACGTCCCGAACGATACCCGGCGTCGGCCGCCGCATCGTCGAGCCGGTCTTGACGGCACGGCAACCGCTTCCGCTGACATCGTCCCGTCTTCACCGCCCAACATCCCCCGGGGATGCGCGCGGCCCGGGGGGATGGTTCCATATAAGGAGGGCTTCCGCCGAGGGGTTTTGCGGCAGCCCTCCTCCTTTCCTGCGCAGCAGGAAGCGAAGAAGCTGACCTCGCAACGTCCTTCTTGCGAAGGGATGCGCGCTCCGGTCGGGCGCTACAGCCCCAGCCTCTCGGCGATTCCGCTCATCGCACCCAGCGAGAGCTCCACGAACTCCTGCAGCGGGATGCCGATCTTCTCGCACTCGAGGATGTTCTCGCGGCTCACCGAGGCCGCAAAGGCCTTCTCCCTCATCCGTTTCACCACGGACTTTGCCTTGACGGAGGCGATCTTCCTGTCGGGGTAGACCATGGCCGTTGCGATGATGAGGCCCGTGACCGTCTCGCCCGCGGCGAGGGCGTGCTGGAACTCGGTGCTCCGTTTCGCCCCGGCGGCCTTCTCGTTGTGCATCTTGATGGCGTCGACGATCTCGGGATCGAGGCCCTTCTCCTGCAGGATCCGCTCGGTCTGCAGGCAGTGGACATTCAGGTCGGCGTTGCAGAGCTCCACGTCCAGATCGTGGAGCAGGCCCGCCAGGCCCCATTTTTCCTCGTCGCGGCCCAGCCGCCGCGCAAGGGCCCTCATGACGGCCTCCGCGGCGAGGCTGTGCGCGATCATCCGCTCGTTCTTGACGTGGTGCCCGAGCAGGGCCAGGGCTTCCTCCCGGTTCATGGACAGGGTTTGCCTCCTTTCCCGTTTTCGTTCACGTCGCCCTTTTCAGGATGTTCATCATGGTCTCGCCGTAGCGCTCGCCGGCGGCGACTCCCCTCGGGGCGATCGTCTCGAGGCGAAGCCGGTCTTCCTCCGTGAGGGTCACCTCGAGGGCCCCCACGTTCTCCTCCAGCCACTTACGGCGCTTCGTCCCCGGGATGGGGATGATGTCCTCGCCCCGGGAAAGCACCCAGGCGAGGGCCAGCTGCGCCGGCGTGCAGCCCTTGTCGTTTGCCATCTGCCGGATTCGGTCCGCCAGGGCCAGGTTCTTCCGGAAGTTCTCCTCCTGGAACCGGGGATTGGTGCGCCGGAAATCGTCGGCGGACAGCGCTTCGGGCCCCGGGATCGTCCCCGTCAGAAAACCCCGCCCCAGGGGGCTGTAGGCCACAAAGCCGATCCCGAGCTCCCGGCAGACCGGCAGGGCCCCGCCCTCGTGGTCCCTCGTCCAGAGGGAATACTCGCTCTGCA
>CAYSDD010000277.1:0-1706 GCA_964429555.1 uncultured Syntrophaceae bacterium | reverse complement strand
GTATATCAACCATTGTGGGCCCGTGAATCGTCGGGCCGCGGAAGGGCGGCCCGGCGGTTTGCGTCCGAAGAAAGGAGGCAGCTGTGAACATCATTGCATGCGTGAAGCAGGTTCCCGACACGGAAACCCTGATCAAGGTCAAGCCCGACGGATCAGGCATCGTAGAGGACGGGATCAAGTGGGTCATGAACCCCTACGACGAGTTCGGCGTCGAGGAGGCGCTGAAGCTGAAGGAAAAGCTCGGCGGCGACGTGACCATCGTGTCCGTCGGCCCCGCGCGGGCCATGGAGACGATCCGCACGGCGCTGGCCATGGGGGCCGAGAAGGGCATCCACATCGACGACCCGTCCCTCAACGGCGCCGATGCCTACACGACGGCCCAGGCGCTTGCCGCCGTCATCAAGGGGCTTCCCCACGACATCATCTTCTGCGGGCAGAGGGCCATCGACGGCGACGTCGGCCAGGTCGGCTCGATCCTCGCCGAGCTGCTGGGGCTGCCCGTGGTCACGCTCGTGACGAAGCTCGAGATCAACGGCACGGCCGTCAAGGCCCAGAAGGCCATCGAGGGCGCCACCGTGACGATCGAGACGAGCCTGCCCTGCGTCATCACGGCGCAGAAGGGGCTCAACGAGCCGCGCTACGCGTCCCTGCCCGGCATCATGAAGGCCAAGAAGAAGCCCGTCGACGTGAAGAACGCGGCGGCCATCGGCGTGACCGCCGCCGTCAAGGCGAAGGTCGCCAAGACCGTACCGCCTCCGGCAAGACCTCCCGGAAAGATCCTCCAGGGCGATGATCCGGCCCTGAAGGCTCAGGAGCTCGTGAAGCTGCTGCGGGAAGAGGCGAAAGTCATCTAAGGAAAGGAGGAGGTACCGAACCATGGCAAAAGGTGTATGGATCGTTGCGGAAGTCAGAGACGGGGCTTACCGGAAGGTGAGCTTCGAGATCGCCAGCGCGGCCCGCAAGCTGGCCGACGAGCTGGGTGACGAGGTGTGTGCCGTCCTGTGCGGCTCCGGCATCGAAGGCAAGGCCGCCGAGCTGGGCAAGTACGGCGTGGACAAGGTCTACGTGGCCGACAACCCCGCCCTGGAGCCCTACACGACGGACGCCCACGCGGCGGCGGTCGCCAAGATCGTCAAGGAGAAGGATCCGGCCATCCTGCTGCTGGCGGCATCCGTGCAGGGCAAGGACCTCTCGGCGAGGCTCGTGGGCAAGCTGGCCTGCGGGCTGGCCACGGACTGCACGGGCCTGAAGATCGAGGGCGGCAAGCTCGTCGCCGTGCGGCCCATGTACGCCGGCAAGTGCTTCGGCGAGGTGGCCTTCGAGGCCTCTCCCGCCATGGCGACGCTGCGGCCCAACGTGTTCCCCATCGTGGAGAACGCCAAGGCCGGCGCCGTCGAGAAGTTCGACCCGGCCCTCGATCCGGCCCAGCTGAAGACCAAGGTGGCCGAGATCGCCAAGGACACCAGCGGCAAGATCGAGCTCACCGAGGCCAACATCATCGTCTCCGGCGGCCGCGGCATGAAGGGCCCCGAGAACTACAACATCCTCGAGGAGCTCGCGAAGGTCCTCGGCGCCGCCGTCGGCGCCTCGCGCGCGGCCGTGGATGCCGGCTGGCGTCCCGCCACGGACCAGGTCGGCCAGACGGGCAAGACCGTGTCGCCGAACCTCTACATCGCCTGCGGCATCTCCGGCGCCATTCAGCACCT
>CAYSDD010000276.1:0-1709 GCA_964429555.1 uncultured Syntrophaceae bacterium | reverse complement strand
GTCTTGCCCGTGCCCCCCACGGTGAGGTTGCCCACGCTCACCACCGGGCAGCCGACGTCCTGCTGGGGCAGCGCGCCGGAGTCGAACAGGCGGTTCCGCGCGAGCACCGCGGCCCCGTAGGGCAGCGAGAGCAGATAAAAAAAGATGTGGAGGGGCCTGCGGAACTCGTTCCGGGGGTCCCCCCACATGCTTCGGATCAGGGCTTCCACGTCTGGCCTGCTTCCCCTGTGCTCCGGGGCGGGCTGTCATCCCGTGCCGGCATCCAGGCTGTTCTTTCCCGCTGCGTCGTCCTTGAACTGCAGGTTGTGCAGCTTGAAGTATTCGCCCCTCTTCTCCATGAGGCTCTCGTGGGTCCCCTCCTCGACGATCCGGCCGTCCACGAGGGCGATGATCCGGTCGGCGTTGCGGATCGTGGAGAGGCGGTGGGCGATCACGAGGGTCGTGCGGCCCCTCATCAGCTTCTCGAGGGCGTCCTGGACCTCGATCTCGGACTCCGTGTCGAGCGACGAGGTGGCCTCGTCGAGGATGAGGATCGGGGCGTCCTTCAGCAGGGCCCTCGCGATGGAGATGCGCTGCCTCTCGCCGCCGGAGAGCTTGACGCCCTGCTCCCCGATGACCGTGTCGTAGCCCTGGGGGAGCTTCATGATGAAGTCGTGCGCGTTGGCCGCCATCGCCGCCCGGACGATGTCCTCGTCGCTGCGGCGCACGTCGCCGTAGGCGATGTTGCCCCGGACCGTGTCGTTGAAGAGGATCGTCTGCTGGGTCACGATCCCGATCTGGGCCCTCAGCGACTCGAGCGTCACGGTGCGGATGTCCGTGCCGTCGATGGCGACGCGGCCCTCGTCGACATCGTAGAAGCGGGGGATGAGGTTCACGAGGGTCGTCTTGCCGCCGCCGCTCATCCCCACGAAGGCGACCACCTCGCCCGCCCGGATCTTCAGGGACACGTCCCGCAGGACGGGGTCCTCGTCGTAGCGGAACGTGACGCCCTCGATGGAGATCTCCTCCCGGATCGGGGGAAGCTCCGCGGCGCCCGGGCTGTTTTGGATGGCGGGCTCCGTGTCGAGGATCTGGAAGATCCGCTCGGCCCCGGCAAGGCCCTGCTGGATCGTGTTGTTGACGTTCGTGAGGCGCTTGACGGGCTCGTAGAGCATCAGCAGCGCCGCGAGGAACGAGAAGAAGGTCCCCGGCGTCGAGGTGCCGGCGATGACCTGGTATCCCCCGTAGAAGATGATGGCCGCGATGCCGAGACCGCCCAGGAACTCCATCAGGGGGCTCGAGAGCGCGCGGACCGTGACGGACTTCATGGTGAGCCTGAACTGGCGCTCGTTCTCCTCCGCGAAGCGCCGGTTCTCGTGTTCCTCCATGCCGAAGGCCTTGACGATTCGGTTGCCCGTGATCGTCTCCTGCAGCAGCGAGATGAGATCCCCCATGGAGACCTGGGATTCCGTGGCGATGCGCCGCATCCGGCGCCCGAACTGCGCGATGGGGTAGACGGCCAGCGGGAAGACGAGCGAGGCGATGATCGCGAGCTTCCAGTCGCGCCAGAAGATGACGAAGACGAGGCCCACGAGCGTGAACGAGTCCTTCAGCAGGCTCGTCACCGCCTCCGACACGGCGCCCTGCAGGTAGGTGACGTCGTTGGTGACCCGCGAGATGAGGATCCCCGTGGGGTGCTTCGTGAAGAAGGACAGGGGCTGGCGCAGGAT
>CAYSDD010000275.1:0-1711 GCA_964429555.1 uncultured Syntrophaceae bacterium | reverse complement strand
AGATCCAGACCGACCCCGTCCTGCAGCGGATCGCGGCCAAGACCAAGATGGTCTTCCCGTTCTACAACGAGGAGGTCCATCTGCTGGCCAACGCGGATGTCAAGGACTTCGATGACCTCAGCGGCAAGATCGTCGCCATCGGCGAGGAGGGCAGCGGGATCTATCTGACCTCGCGCCTGCTGTTCGAGGCTTCCGGCATCAAGCCCCGTGACATGCTCGCGGTGGGGCCCGTCGATGCCCTGGCCCTGCTGAAAAAGGGGGACATCGACGCCCTGTTCTACGTGGCGGGGATCCCGGTCAAGCTGTTCACGGAAGACGTGAGCGCCGAGGACAAGCTCGCCCTGGTGCCGATCACCAACAAGAACATCCTCGAGTTCTACCCGGCCGCGCAGATTCCCGCGAACACCTACCCGTGGCAGAAGCAGGCGGTCAGCACCGTCGCCGTGAAGGCCGTCCTCATTTCCTACGACTTCCGGGGGTCCAACTGCGACAACGTCGGCAAGTTCGCCAAGATCGTCCACGACAATCTCGACTGGCTGAGGGCCAACGGCCACCCGAAGTGGAAGACCGTGGACCTCAACGCCCCCCTGAAGGGCTGGGAGCAGTATGACTGCGTCACGAAGGTGGTGCAGCCGGCCAAGCGCAGGGCGCCCGAGAAGCCCCGCGCCGTCAACCCCGTTTTGGATGCCATCAAGAAGATGTTCTCGGAATAGCGAGGACCAGGGCACATGAAAGCCAGGGCCGGCAAGGGAAGAGACACGCTTCGCGGACGCGATCCCGCGAGGCTGTGGTCCGTCATGTACCCGGCCCACTTCAGGATGACCGAGAACCCCTTCACGGCCGACGCCGACCCGAAGTTTCTCTGGCTCGGGGGAAAGCGCAGGGAGATCCTGGCCGACCTGGTCCGGGGGATTCTCGAGGGGGCGGGGGTGCACGTGGTGCTGGGCGCCCACGGGACGGGAAAGACCCAGCTGGCTCATGCCGTGGTCGATGAACTCGGCGACCGGGTTCTGGCCGTCGTGGTTCCTTTCGCGGAGTACAGGGGGATCGACTTCCTGAAGCTGGTCGAGCGGGCCTTCGGAATCGGTGCCGATCCCGAAGGCCGGGAGTCCTTCACCGGGCGCCTCCCGGAGTTCCTGCGCCGGACCGTCGCATCGGGGAGGCCCGCGGTGCTGATTGTCGACGATGCCCACCGCCTGAACGGCCCCGGCCTGCGGGAGCTGTCGAGTCTCGCGAAACTCGGAGACGACGGCGCGCCGCTGCTGCGGCTTGTCTTTTTCGGCGAAAACCGCTTTCGCGACCTGGTGAACGACGAGGCCCACCGGGGGCTTTTCGAGAGCGCCGGCGTGAGGCTCTCTCTCGAGCCGCTGACGCGGGATGAGACCGCGCAGTACATCCGGCACCGTCTCCGGGTCACCCAGTGCGAACGGGAGCTGTTCACGTCCGACGCCATCGAAGAGATTTTCACGTACTCGAAAGGAATCCCCGGCCTGGTCAACAGGGCCTGCGAGGCCGCCCTGTCCCGGGCGTTTTACCTGGGGGAGCAGCTCGTCCCGCAGGACACGGTGCGGGAGGCCCTCAAGCTGATGCCCGCGGAGAAAGCGATGCCTGCCGGGGCCTCGCAGGCGCTCCCCCTTGACATGGCCGCAGCAGCCGGTTCAGAGAAAGGCGACGAAACGGACGACGAGGACGAGCCGGGCATCCCGGCCGG
>CAYSDD010000274.1:0-1726 GCA_964429555.1 uncultured Syntrophaceae bacterium | reverse complement strand
CTCGATGAGCCAGTCGCGGCTGCGCAGGCCGTGCAGGCCCGAGATGTAGGCGTACTGGTCGGCGAGACCCTTGCGCCGGTCGCGGGCGTGGATCACGACGGCATGCTCCATGTCGATCCCGTCGCCCCCCGACCAGTCCTCGGCCATTTCCATGGCAACGGCCCTGCTGATGCCCCGGCGGGGCTTTTTCTGCCTGAGCGCATCGAAGAATCCCACGGTGGACCACCCCCGGACGGATTGGATCAACGATTCCGTGCAAGACACGTGCCCCCGGAGGGCGGCCGGAGGCCGGGCCCGGCGGCGCTCAACGGATGACGACTTTCTTGCCCTGGAGGTAGAGGATCAGCAGCACCAGCAGGATGATCAGGAGCACCGCGACGACCACCCCGCCGCCGTCGCCCCCGGCCAGGACCCGGTCCGAGGCCTGGGCCATGAGGTGGAGCTGTTCGTCGGAGATCGCCTGCAGGCGCTCGAGGGCCTCGCCCGGCGTCAGCCCGTGGGCCTCGAGCCCCGAGCGCACGATCTCGGTCTCGAGGGCCCGCTGGATCCGTTTGAGTTCCTCTCCCCGGGGCCTGCCCGAATCGGGCGCCGAGGCGAGCCCCCCCAGTATGGCCGCCGTTGCGGGGGCGGTCAGAAAGGCGGTCAGGCAAAGGGAGACGGCAGCGGCAAGCAGGGGATTTCTCAGTCTCGACAGCATGGTGCATCCTCCTTACCCGGCCCGGCCCCGGGCCTCTTTTTCTCGAACGTTGCGCGGATCGTGTGGTCCTCCGTCAGGTTGGTGAACATGTACATGGTCACGGGACCGATCGAGACCCCGTCGACCTCGATGTCGCGGATCGCGTAGCCCGCCCAGGGCCGCATGACGAACATCTTGCTCAGGCCGTACCCGACGGGCTGCCTGTTCGCGGGCGTGATGGTGCCCCCGTGCCCGGAGGCGGCGGTGATGGTGATGACCGACCGCATGCGCCCGGTGTCGGGGGATGAGTCGCTTCCGGCCGTGCTCATGGGGTAAACCCTCCGCCGTTGCCGTCCCCCCGGGCCTCGTGCGCACCGGCCGACCGTCACGGCGGTCCGGCCGGGCGAAGGCGCCGAAAGGGGATTCCCCCGGGGAATGGAGGGGGCCGTGAAAAATTCCCCGGGGGGATCCATCGGGACGTGCCGGCTACTTTCTCTTGAACGTCACGCTGATCGTCTGGTTGCTCTTCACGCCGGGGAAGGTGTAGGACTTGACGGCGCCCACGGAGACGCCGTTCACCTTCACGTCGTAGATCTTGTAGAACCAGCGGGGCGTCATGGTGAACGTCTTGCTCGACCCGTAGGCCACCGTGACCGTGCCCGAGGGCGAGATGGAGCCGCCCGTCCCGGCCGTGGCGGTGATCGTCACGCCCGCCGAGGCGGCCTGCTGGCTGACCGTGAAGGCCTTGCCGGCGATCGTCAGGGTTGCCGACCGCGATGCGGAGGCCGTGTTGGCCGCGACGGCATAACCGGCCGTCCCCGGCCCGGTGCCGCTCGAGCCCGACGTGAGGGTCAGCCAGGAGGCGCCGCTCGAGGCACTCCACGCACAGCCCGCCTGGGTGGTGATGGTCACGCTGCCCGTGCCCCCGGAGGGGCCGAAGGACTGGCCGGCCGGCGCAATCGAATAGGTGCAGGCCGCCGCGGGCGGGGTGTAGGAGACCTCGCTGGAGTAGGCGCTCTCCCTGCCCGTCGAGTCGTAGGCCTTGCAGGC
>CAYSDD010000273.1:0-1729 GCA_964429555.1 uncultured Syntrophaceae bacterium | reverse complement strand
CAAGGACGTCATCGCCGTCTGCGGCAACATGGACCCCCCGCACCTCGGCGTGCATCTCCCGTACAAACGGGTCGTCGAAGTCGGCCGCTTCCGGATCGGCCTCATCCACGGGTGGGGCTCTCCCGTCGGTCTCGAGGAGCGGCTCCGGGGGGAGTTCGAAAACGTCGACTGCATCGTCTACGGCCACAGCCACTGCCCGGCAAACCACGTCCGGCAGGGGGTTCTCTTTTTCAACCCCGGCTCGGCCTGCGACCGGCGTCACGCCGCCCACCGGTGCATCGGCGTCCTCGAGGTCGGGCCGGACGCGATCGGGGGGCGGATCATCAACCTCGACGAGACGGGGTAGCGCAGCGGGGATACACGACCCATGAAGAGCATCTACGCGCCGTGGCGAATGGAGTACATCAGGGGGAAGAAGGTGGACGGGTGTATTTTCTGCAGGGATTCCATCCGCGACAGCGAATTCGTGCTTCACGACGGCCGGCACGCCTTCGTCATCATGAACCGCTACCCCTACATCACGGGCCATCTCATGGTGGCGCCCCACCGGCACGTGCACAACATCGAGGAACTGACGCTGGAAGAGCACTGCGAGATGTTCGCTCTCACGTCCCTTTGCGTCAGGGTGCTCAAGGAGGCGCTGCACCCCCAGGGGTTCAACCTGGGCATGAACCTGGGACGGGCGGCTGGCGCGGGCGTGGAGGATCACCTGCACATGCACATCGTTCCCCGGTGGGTGGGGGACACGAACGCCCTGTCCGTTTTCGGCGAGGTGCGGGTCATCTCCGAGGATCTCATGAAGACGAAGGAAACGCTCATGCCGCATTTCCGTAAATACGAGGAGGGGATCCAGCCATGAGGTTTGTCTACCTGGTCGTCATCCTGGCCTTTGCCTTTTTCTTCGTCACCTTTGCCTTCGAGAACCCCTACAACATCTCGCTGAAATACTACGGCTACCTCTACGCGGAGGTCCCCCTGTATATCATCGTCTTCGGCGCCTTCCTCACCGGTGTCCTCGTGGCGGCGCTGCTCGGCGCGATCGACAAGCTCCGCATGACGCTCCGGATGAACAAGCTCTACCGGAAGATCGACGAGCTCGAGCAGAAGAACCTCTCGCTCATGCGCGGCGCCTCCAATCAGCCGCCCCCGCCCCAGGCCGCGGGGATGATGTAACCCGAACCCATGTCCTTTCGCTTTGCTGCGGGGCCGCCATGAAGTTCCTTGCCGACTCTTCCCTGGGCCGTCTTGCGAGGTGGCTGAGAATGATCGGCCGCGACACGGCAACCTGGCGGGGGGAGACCGACCGGTCCTTTCTCCGTGCGGCTGAGAGGGAGGGAAGGGTCGTCCTGACGCGTCGCAAGGACATCATCGGCCGGCAGCACCCCGGCGTCGTCCTGTTCGTCGAGAACGACCGGGTGGAGGACCAGCTCGGCGAGGTCCTCGGGAAGCTCAACCTCGCGCCGGACCCCGAGACCTTCTTCACGATCTGCCTCGAGTGCAACGTTCCCCTGATGCCGGCTGCGCGCGACGAGGTGCGGGACCGGATTCCCGAGCACGTCTGGCGGACGCAGAGGGACTTCAGGCTCTGCCCGGTATGCGGGCGGGTCTACTGGCCCGGCACGCACCGCGAGCGGGCCCTGGGGACGCTCCGCAGGATTCTCAGATTGAATACCAACAGCTCAACTGACAGGGATGGATCAGAGGGTAAGAGGGTAAGAGGGTAAGAGGG
>CAYSDD010000272.1:0-1729 GCA_964429555.1 uncultured Syntrophaceae bacterium | reverse complement strand
CCCGGAGATCGAGGACTACCTGAGCCAGGCCATCGTCTCGCGGTTCAACGACCTGCTGGGCGAGACGATCGACACGGTCTTCAAGCTCCCGGGCCGCTACGAGGAGCTCTCCGCCGGGCTGGTCAAGCGCCTCCAGGAGGATTTCAGCCATTTCGGCCTGGGGCTGCAGGCCCTCTACATCAACTCGATTACGCCCCCCGCCGAGGTGCAGAAGGCCATCGACGACAAGAGCCGCCTGGCCGTCTTCGACGACGTGAACAAGCTGCTCAAGGTCAAGGCCGCCATGGCCCTCGAGAAGGCCGCCGAGACGAAAACCGAGGCGGGCGCCGCCCTCGGGATGGGACTGGGGCTCATGATGCCCGCCTTCTTCACGGAGTCCATGAGGCAGGGAGGCCAGGCAGCCGCCCTGACGTGCCCGGAATGCAAGGGCCCCGTCACGGCCGACGCGAAGTTCTGCCCGGGCTGCGGCCACCAGCTGGTCGTCTTCAGCCGCTGCCCCCGCTGCGGCAAGAACCTCACGCCCCACGCGAAGTTCTGCTCCCGCTGCGGCAGCCCCGCGGGCGAGGCGCCGGGCCCGAGGACCTGCCCGCAGTGCAAGGCCGAAAACCTGCCCGACTCGGTATACTGCAATCACTGTGGAAACAAGATCGGATAGCCCGCGCTGGCAGATCGATTTCCACTGCCCCCGCTGCGCCGGGGCCCTGTGCCTCGAGGAGACGGACCGGATCTTCACCTGCCCCTGGTGCCGGGTGAAGCTCTGCATCGGCAGCCGCGGGCCGCTGGAGTGCTGCATCCCCCCGCCGGCAAAGGCCGGTGAGGACATCCTGTTCGTTCCCTACTGGCGGCTCAAGGGGATGGCCTTCTCCTGCCTGCCCAGCGGCCGCATCGAGGCGGGCGCCGTCGATATGAGCCACATCGCGCTGGCCGCCCCCCAACTGCCGTGGTCCCTGGGCATCCAGCCCCGGCTGGCGAGCCTGCGTTTCGTCTCGCCCGCCGTCGGCGGGACGTTTTTCGCGCCCGTGATCACGATCGAGCAGGCCCTGGCCGGCTACGAGGCGAACATGAAAAAGCTGGGCGTCTCACCCTGGACGGCCCCGGCCCTGCACCGCGCCTGGATCGGCGAGCAGGTGAGCCTCCTGTATTACCCCCTGGGCCGCCGCAACGGGCAGATCGTCGACTTGCTGCAGAGCAGGCCCCTCGTGCCCGTCGCCCGGTGGGAGGACCCGGCGCCGGCCGCAATGCAGCCCGAGTCCCGGGTCCGGTTCTTCGCGGCGACATGCCCCGACTGCGGGTGGGACCTCGAGGGTGACAGGGACACCCTCGTTTTGACCTGCCGCAACTGCGAGCGCGCCTGGAAGCGGCTCGAGGAGGGCCTGGAGGACATCCCCTTCGCCGTGATGCCGGACGACACGACGGAGGAACGCACCGCGCTTCCCTTCTGGCGCATCCGCGCCGCCGTGGAGGGAATCCCCCTCGAGTCCCTTGCGGACTACGTGCGATTCTGCAACCTCCCCAGGGCCGTCCCGCCGGACATGGAAAGCCGGCCCTTGCATTTCTGGGTGCCCGCCTTCAAGGCCAACGCGGAGCTGTACCTGAGGCTGATCCGTCGCATGACGCATCACCGGTGGGAAGGGGAACTCGGGCGGCAGCTGGGCCCGATGCGCAGCCATGCCGTCACCCTGCCGGCGGAGGAGGCGGCGGAGAGCCTCAAGACGGCCCTGGCCGACCT
>CAYSDD010000271.1:0-1742 GCA_964429555.1 uncultured Syntrophaceae bacterium | reverse complement strand
TGAGGTGGTGGCTTGGGCCGTGATCCCTCAGGTTGAGGCGGAAGACGTCATAGCCTCCGAGGAAAAAGCGCCGGCCCGTCGTGAGCATGTATGTCGAATCGGAGCTTCCCTCCCAGCCGTGAAGCAGGATGACGAGGCCGCGGCTGCGGCCGTGGGGCTGGGCCGTGCTGTACCCCAGGAGCCGCACCCCCCGGCCGGCGTCGACCAGGGTCTGCTCCGATCGTGCGCGAAGGGGGTTTGCGCCCCACGCCCGGATCCTGAGGCTGGCCAGGATCGTCTGCAGGTGGGGGTTGCGGAGCGCCAAGACCGGCGCGAAGGGACGCAGCGGGACAGGGCCCGTCGGGAATCGAATGCCGTCAGTCATGGCCATGGGATAACAAAAAAGACGGCCCTTGAACATCTGTTTTTCAAGTGTGGTATAATCCGCGGCGGCCATGGTGAACGAAGGACGGGACACGAGCGGGAAGAGCCGGCCGGAGAGGCGGTACTGGCGTCATGCCGTCGGCTGGCCCCTGCTGCTGCTTGGCATCGCCGGGCTGGCACTGCCCTTCCTCCAGGGGATCCTGTTCATCGTCATCGCCCTGACCATCCTGGCCCCCGAGGTGCCCCTGTTGAGGCGGCTGCTCGAAGCCCTGCGAAAGCGCTACCCCGCCGCGTTCGAGAAGGCCTCCGCGGTCAGGGAAGACCTGAAACGGCGGTTCGGTCAACGATGAGCGTTGCGGGTCGTTCATGGAAAAGGGCCTTGAATCCTTCAGGGTTCGATGCTAAAGAATCGGCTCCGGCGAACAGGCCGGCGAGGAGAAATGGGATGAAGAAGACGATCGGGATTGCACTGGGTATCTTTCTTTGGACGGCCGCCGTCTGCACCTCAGCCCTGGAGGCGCAGCAGGCGAAGAAGATCGCCATTTTGCCCTTTGCGGTCAACAGCAGCGAGAACATCAACTACATCCGAGACGGGATCTGGGACATGCTCATTTCCCGCGTGACCGTCAGCGGGAAGACGGACGTCGTAAGCAAGACGACCGTTCTCGAGACCCTGGGCAAGGCGCAGGGCAGGGAACTCGCGCAGGCCGATGTGTCGGCGATGGGCAAGCGGCTCGGTGCCGACTACGTGGTCTGGGGCAGCATCACCAAGATCGGCGACAGCCTGAGCCTGGACGGAAAGCTGCTCGACGTGGCATCGGGCCAGTCCCCGGTCACCCTCTACGAACAGACCCGCGGCATGAACGAGGTGATCCCGAAGATCGGCGATTTCTCCCAGAGGATCCGCTCCCACGTCACGGGGGAGGCCCCGGCGGCGACAGCGGCGCCGACGGCGGCCCCGACCCCGGCCGCACCGACCTCCGCTGCAACGGCAGCGGGTGCAGCGGCAGGAACGGCAGCCGCCGCGGGGGCCGGGCAGACCCGGGAGACGGACATCGTGACGGGCATGCGCAAGGGAAAGACGACCTACACGGGGATCATCAACCCGGACTTCATCACGTCCGCGCAGCCCCTCGACCGGAAGGGATTCTGGATGAGCCCGAAGTACGGGACGGAGTTCAAGGGCGTCGACATCGGCGACGTCAACGGCGACGGCCTCAACGAGATCGTGGTCATCGACAACAACAACCTGCTCGTCTATCTGAAAAAGGGAAACGAATTCAAACAGTTGAAGAAAATCGCGGGGGGTACCTACGAGACCTACCTCGGGGTGGACATCGCCGATGTCAACGGCAACGGGATCCCCGAGATCTTCGTGA
>CAYSDD010000270.1:0-1746 GCA_964429555.1 uncultured Syntrophaceae bacterium | reverse complement strand
GTCAGTCCTGCGCCCAGTTCGTGATGTCCTTGTTCTTGCCCTCGCCGCCGGGCTGCCCGTCGGCGCCGTAGGAGATCAGGTCGAACTCGCCCTGCGTGCCGGGGCACAGGTAGGCGAAGTCGTTCCCCCAGGGGTCCTTGGGGACCTTGCCCTTCTCGAGGTAGCCCCCCTCGCGCCAGTTCCGGGGCACGGGCGGGATCGTGGGCGCTTCCACGAGGGCCCGGAGCCCCTGCTCGGTCGTCGGGTAGAACCCGTTGTCGAGCCGGTAGAGCTTCAGCGCCGTCTCGATCCCCTCGATCATGATCCGGGCCTTGGCCTGGCGCGCCTCGTCGGGCCGGCCCATGATCCGGGGGATGATCAGCCCGGCCAGGATGCCCAGGATGACGATGACGACCATCAGCTCGATCAGGGTGAAGCCGCGGCTTTTGCGCCGTGGGCCCTTTCGCAGGGGGATCCGCAGTCCGCTTTGCATGTTCGCACCTTTCCGTCCGGCCGCGATCACCGGACCAGCTGGTTCATTTCGAAGATGGGCAGAAGGATCGAGACCACGATGAAGCCGACGATGAGTCCCATGACGAGGATCATGACCGGCTCGAGCAGGGAGGTGAGCATCGTGATGCTCGACTCCACCTCCTTCTCGTAGGCATCGGCGATCCGGTAGAGCATGGGCTCCAGGTTGCCGCTCTGCTCGCCCACGGAGATCATCTCGACGGCGATCGCCGGGAAGAGCCCGCTGCGGGCCAGCGGCGCCGAGAGGCTCTGCCCCTCCCGCACGTCGTTGCCGGCCCGGCGGACGGCGTCGCTGATCAGCGCGTTGCCCACGACGTTCCGGACGATCTCGAGGGACGCCAGCAGCGGCACCCCGCTCTCGAGCAGCGTCCCGAGCGTCCGGCTGAATCGCGCCACGGCCATCTTGCGGTTCATCGGGCCGATGACGGGAAGCCGCAGCACGATGCGGTCCCGCAGGGCCCGGCCCCTCTCGGTCTTCGAGAGGAAAGAATGCAGCGAGACGGCGCCGGCCCCGACCCCCGCCACGATGAGCCACCAGAACGTCTCCAGGAAGCGGCTCACGCCGATCAGGACGATCGTGATGAGCGGCAGCGTCTGGTGCATCTCGTCGAAGATCCGCGTCACGTTGGGCACGACGAAGGTGACCAGGAAGAACAGCACCACGCTGCCGACGAGAAACATGAACAGGGGGTAGGCCAGGGCCGCGCGGATGCGCCCCTTGAGGGCCTGCTGCTTCTCGCTGAAGTCCGCGAGCCGCTCGAGCACGAGGTGAAGCGTGCCGGAGGCCTCCCCCGCCCGGACCATGTTCAGGTAGAACGCCGGGAAGACCTCGGGGTAATGGGTCAGGGCCTGCGAAAAGCTGCTCCCCTCGTTGACCTCCTCCTTGATCTGGGCCAGGATCTTCTTGAGGTGCGGGTGCGAGGTCTGCGCGATCAGGGTGTTCAGCGACTGCACGAGCGGCAGCCCGGCCCCCAGGAGGGTCGCCAGCTGCCGGGTCATGACCGTCACCTCCCGCGCCCCCGCTTTCCCGAACAAACCGCCGGCGCGCCGCTGCAGGAGGCTCTCCTTCTTCTTCCCCGACGACTCCAGCAGCTCGATCAGGTAGATGTTGCTCTCGCGCAGCTTCTGCCGGGCCGCACCGCTGCTCTGCGCGTCGATGATCCCCTTGAGCTTCTTGCCCTTCTCGTTGAGGGCGGTGTATTCGAATACGGGCATAAACAGGCTAACCTGCAAACA
>CAYSDD010000269.1:0-1765 GCA_964429555.1 uncultured Syntrophaceae bacterium | reverse complement strand
CCGCCGGCCGGGCGGCGCTTGTTCTCACAGGATGATCCGCTGGGGGTCGACGACCTCCCGCAGGATCTTCAGCTCGCTCGCCGTGGGCGGCGCGGCCTCCGTCGCCTTCGAGATGTCGACGGGGAATTCCATGTTGTCCAGGATCTTCTGCGGCGTGATTCCGGGGTAATAGTGGGCCAGGTACATCTCCTTGGTCTTCTCGTCGAAGCGCATCATGGCCAGGTTGGTCACGACGGCGCTGGGGCCGCCGCTCATGAGGCCCGCGCGCTCGCGGCCGCCGTTGCCGTCGAGGTAGCCGGGGCTCGTCAGGTAGTCGACCTTCAGGGGGAACTTCCTCTTTTCGTGCTGCATGAAGATGATGTAGCGGGGCACGAAGGAGGCCACGTCGCAGGCCCCGCCGCTGCCGGAGAAGCGGGTCTTCGGCCGGAAATAGTCGCCGATGCTCGTGGAGTTCATGTTGCCGTACTTGTCGATCTGGGCGGCGCCGAGGATCCCGATGACCCTCTCGCCGGTGATGCGGTTCTGCATCGTGGCGAAGGCGTCGAGCAGCCCCCCGTTGGAGGCCGCCGCATACATGACGCGGGGGTCCGCGACGGCCATGGGGATCTCCTCGAGGGCCGAGTCGATGGCGCCGGTCTCGAAGAAGATGATGCTCTCGGGGGCGTTCATGTGCTTGGCCGCCATGGCCGCCACCATGGAAATGCCCGTTCCGCAGAAGACGATGTCGCCGTTCCGGATCTCCCGGGCGGCGATGATCGCCATGAGTTCTCTCAGGGTGTAATCCATAACGCTGCCCTCCTTACTTTCTGTCCAGGCCGGTGGCGTAGCCGGTCCTGGGGTCGGCCTTGATCTTCGCGAGCCGCTCTTTGCCGACGAGGTCGAGCAGCCCCCGGTGATCCTTCACGCCGTAGACGAACTTGTCGAGGTAGGCCTTGAAGGCCGTGTCGTCCTTGGCGGCCTTCGCGAAATCGGCGAGCTGAACGGGGTCGTAATCGTAGTGCTGGTGGCAGGACGACGGGTACGCCCCGTAAGGGACGTGCACGACGGCCGAGACGTGGATGAAGGGGATCTGGTTGTACTCCGGGTCGGTTCTCAGTTCCGCCGCCTCGACGAGTTCCTCGCAGGTGACGATGACGGTGCGGGCCGCCTTGGCCTGGTCCACGTCGCAGAACTGCAGCCCGCGGATGCGGCAGGTTCCCTGCCGGTCGGCCTTCTGGACGTGGATGATCGTCACGTCGGGGTTGATGGCCGGCACGAGGACGACCTTCGCGCAGTTGGCCCAGTTGCCGAAGGGGTTGTCCATGACGATGAGCTTGTCGTCGGGCAGCCTGGGGTCCTTTGCGCGCATCTCCTTGGAGAAGCCCCACCTGTTGACGATGTCCGTCCCGAGTGAAGACCGGGTGGGCAGGAAGGGGACGCCCATGGCCCCCGCGTGGAACCGCAGGCTCATCTGGTAGTTGGAGTAGTCCTCGTGAAGGATCATCCCCTTCTGGATCGCCTGCTTGAACCGGATGCAGGTGGGGGCGGCCCTGCCGTTGCCGCCGTAGGCGATCTCGATTTCGCCCACGCAGCCCCCGCCGACAAGCTCGTCGACGCCGGTGCCGTTGGAGTGGGCATAGACATGGAGGTTCCTGATCCCCTGGCGGACGATCTCGTAGACGGCCGCCATGGGGTTGCGGTTGACGGTGAACCCGCCGATCGAGATGTGAGAGCCGTCCTTCACATAGGTCCTGACGGCCTCGGACAGGGACATGACTTTATCCGC
>CAYSDD010000268.1:0-1771 GCA_964429555.1 uncultured Syntrophaceae bacterium | reverse complement strand
ACCATCTGCTGGACCCGCCGGTCCGGCCACCCGCCGAAGGGGTTGCAGGTGATCGCCGTGAATGCCGCCCCGCCCGGGTCGGCCTCGTCTCGCTCGATGCCGATGACGACGCGCCCGTATTTCCGGAAGCTCTCGTAGGCGACGGCCGCGAGGGCGTCCCACCGGCGAAGCTGATTCTTCACGAACGCCGGCACCTCCGGCGCCGTCTCGAGCCGGTCGCGGGAGTAGAAGACCGACGTCATCGCCTCGACCCGGTAGCGGATGCCCCACAATTCCCGGGGTGTGTGCAGAACGCAGTCGGCCCCGCAGGCGAGGACCTCTTCCCGGCGGCCCGGTTCGACCGGGGAGTGCGCGATGGCGACGACCGGGACGTTCCAGGCCGCCTTGAGGATGCGGACCAGCCCGGGAGCCGAGGCCGGCCCGATGGCGCCCTGCGGGGGCGGGGCCCCCTCGAGGCGCTCGAGCAGGAGGATCGCGAGGTGGACCCGGACGGCCTTCATCAGCGAGACGGCCGCGTGGGGGCCGACGGCCTCGTGGACCGTCAGCCGCCAGAACGTCTGCGGGTAGACCGCCTCCAGGAAGGCCCCGATCTCCGGCTCGACGGGACCGGGCCCGCTGCCGACGAGGATATGCACGGAAGGTCGCAGGAGGCCCTCTGCGGGCGGAATGGGTTGAACCATCGGCTCCCGGCTCGCCGGGCGGGGCGTATTTTCCGGCCCTGCCTCGCGGCGGGCCGGGCGGTTCCCGGCAGCACGTACCGGTTCCATCGGCAGAAAGCCCTCATTCCTTGAAGGGCAAGGCATCCCCCCGCCCGGCGCGGATCCTGAGGATTACCCTATCGTTTACCTCATGATCTACTCCTATTGTCTTTCCGCCGGTTTTCCCGCATCCTTCAGCCAGGGGTTCCCCGATCGGGCCCGACCGCTCCGCCCGGTGCACCAGCCCGGACGTCCCGGGGCCGGCAGGGGGACCCGGACGGTCGCGGCAGGCACGTCGAGGCGGTGGGCAACGGGTCAGCGGGTCCGTCACGCGGGACATCCGGATGCCGCCGGATGCGCGGCCGATCGGGCGGGCTTTTCAAGAAAGGAGGGCTTTGTCATGAAAAAGAAAACAGTCGGGAGAAAGGGCGGCGGCGGAATCGGCACGGCCTCAAAGGCCAGGGGGGGGCTTACGGGCGACCCCCGCGAATCCGCATACCTGCTGCACAGCATCGTCCAGGGCTTCTCCATCCCCGCCTTCGTCATCGGGAAGGACCACCGGATCCTCTACTGGAACCGGGCCCTCGAGCAGCTCAGCAAGATCCCGATGAGCGAGGTGGTGGGGACCAATCAGCACTGGAGGGCTTTCTATGCCGAGCCGAGGCCCTGCATGGCGGACCTGCTCGTCGACGGGACGGCGGACCGGGTCCCGAAGTGGTACGAGGGCAAGTACAGGAAGTCCGACCTGCTGGAGGAGGCCTTCGAGGCCACCGATTTCTTCCCCGCCCTGGGCGACAGGGGCGTCTGGCTGCGTTTCACGGCCGCGGCGATCCGCGACACGCGCGGCGAGATCATCGGCGCCATCGAGACCCTGGAGGACATCACGGAGAGCATGCAGGCGCAGCTCAGGCAGCGTGAGAGCGAGCAGCAGCTCTTCAGCGTCATCGAGGGCTCGCCGATCCCGACCTTCGTGATCGGGATGGACCACCGGGTGATCTACTGGAACCGCGCCCTGGAGAAACTGAGCCGGATCCCGGCCGAGGAGATGATCGGCACCAACCGCCACTGGCGGG
>CAYSDD010000267.1:0-1777 GCA_964429555.1 uncultured Syntrophaceae bacterium | reverse complement strand
CCGGCGCCCGGTCTTTCCGGGGCAGCAGCAGGGCCTGCCCGGGGTAGATCCGGTCCGGGTCGGAAAGACCGGGGTTGAGCTGCATGACCCGCCTGATCCACGCCGCCATCTCGCCTGCCGTGATGCCGAGCCGGTCATGGAGAATCTGCGACAGGGTGTCCCCCCGGCTGACGACATAGGCCGGCCCGCCCGGGGTGCCGCCGAGGCGGGGCAGGGCGATCCTCTGGCCGGGATAGATCCGGTCGGGGTTGCGGATCTGGGGGTTGAGCCTCATGACCTGCCTGCGCACCGATGCCGATTGGGCCGCCGGCCTGCCGAGCTTGCGCCGGATGATCCTCGAGAGGCTGTCGCCCTTTTGCACGACGTAGACAGACGGGCTGTCCTTGGCCGCCGCCTTTTTCCTCAGGACAAGATGGGCCGTGTCTTCCTGGGAAAGCGAAACGGGGGGGATCGAAAGGAGGCCGAGCCCTGCCAGGGCGGTGAAGGCAAGAGTCAGGCGCAACGTCCGTGGATGCATGAGAGAAACCTCCGACGGCAACGGCGTCGGGCGGTATCTTACCCGGCGCCCCCGGGAATGTCAAACCCCGACGGCGCGGCAAAAAAGAGCCATGGCTCTTTCGGGCCATGGCTCTCTCGGTTGCGTGCTGCGTTCAGCGGATTACAGGCCGCTCTTGAAGTTGTCCCGCATGAGCTCGCGGGCGATGATCATCCGGCGGATTTCGGAGGTGCCGGCGCCGATTTCCCACAGCTTCTGATCCAGGAAGTGACGGGTCACGCCGTACTCGGTGCAGTAGCCGTAACCGCCGTGGATCTGGATGGCGTCGAGACCGATCTTCGTGCCCATCTCGCCGCAGTACAGCAGGGAGGCCGCGGCCATGCGGTCGAGGTCCGTGCCCTTGCCGCCGGACTTGTTCTCGAGCGAGTCGCAGTAGGCGGCGGCGCTGTAGGCCATCCAGCGGGAGGCCTTGTAGCCGCAGTACATGTTCGCGAGCTTCTCCTGGATCGACTGGAAGGAGGCGATGGGCTTGCCGAACTGGACGCGCTCCTGGGAGTACTTCAGGGAGAGCTCGAGGCAGCTCCGCATCGACCCGAGGGTGCAGCCCGACAGGGTGATGCGCTCGGTGCAGAGGCCGGAGGTCAGAACGGCGACGCCCTTGTTGAGACCGCCGATCAGGTTCTCTTCCGGAAGCTCCATGTCCTCGAAGGTCACGAGACCCGTGGGGGAGGTCCTCATGCCCCACTTCTTGATCTTCTCACAGGACCAGCCCTTCGTCTTCTTGGGGTAGCAGAAGAAGGTGGAGATGCCGTGGGGGCCCTTGTCGGGGTCCGTCTTGGCGTAGAACACCATGAAGTCGGCGACGGGGCCGTTGGTGATGAAGATCTTGCTGCCGTTGATGACCCACTTGTCGCCCTTCTTGATGGCGCGGGTCTTCATGCTCATCGCGTCGGAACCGGCGTTGGGCTCGGTGATGCCGAGGCAGCCGATGTACTCGCCCGTGCAGGACTTGGGCAGGACATCCATCTTCTGCTTCTCCGTCGCGTTGCGGCGGAAGTTGTCGAAGCACAGCGTCTGGCTGGCGCCGACGGTCATGGAGAGGGCGTTGCTCACGCGGGCGATCGTCTCGTAGGCCAGCAGGGTCTCCACGTAGCCCATGGCCGATCCGCCGTACTTCTCCTCGAACACGATGCCGTTGATGCCGAGATTGCCGGTCTCCCTGAAGAGGCCCTCGGGCATCACGTCCGCTTCGTACGCGTGCTCCATCTGGGGCTCGAGCCA
>CAYSDD010000266.1:0-1779 GCA_964429555.1 uncultured Syntrophaceae bacterium | reverse complement strand
GGAGAGGGGAGGCAAGCGTCTTATGAATCTGGAACTGACAGAAACCCAGAAAATGATACAGGACACGGCGCGCAACTTCGCCAAGGCCGAGCTGGAGCCCGTCGCCGCGAAGCTCGACCAGCAGGGCGACCGGGAGACCTTCCTGAAGAACCTCAGGAAGCTCGGCGAGCTGGGCCTGATGGCCATCAACGTGAAGGAACAGTACGGCGGCTCCGAGGCCGGCGTCATCGCCTTCAGCCTGGCCGTCACCGAGATCGGCAAGGCCTGCGCCTCGACGGGCGTGACCATGTCCGTCAACAACATGGTCTGCGAGGTCATCCAGGCCATCGGCACGGAGGAGCAGAAGAAGGCCTACATCCCCAAGATCGCCTCGGGCGAGTACTACGCGGGCGGCTTCGGCCTGACGGAGACGATGGCGGGCTCCGACCCCTCGGGGATGAAGACCACGGCCGTCCTCGACGGCGACTCCTGGGTCCTCAACGGCTCGAAGATCTTCATCACCAGCGCCGAGTACGCGGGCGTCTTCGTCGTCTGGGCGGTCACGGACCCCAAGGCCCCCAAGGGCAAGGGCATCAGCACGTTCCTGATCGAGAACGGGACCAAGGGGTTCACGATCGGCCGGGCCGAGCACAAGATGGGCCAGCACGCCTCGGCCACCAACGAGCTGCTCTTCGAGGACTGCCGCGTCCCGAAGACGGCCCTCATGGGCAAGGTGAATGACGGGTTCCGCACGGCCGTCGGCGAGCTGGCCGGCGGCCGCATCGGCATCGGGTCCCTGGGCCTCGGCATCGGCCAGGCGGCCATCGAGTACGCCACCAAGTACGCCATGAACCGCTTCCAGTTCGACCAGCCCATCACGAACTTCCAGGCCATCCAGTGGATGATCGCCGAGGGCTACACGGAGCTCGAGGCGGCGCGGCTGCTGCTCATGAACGCGGCCTTCAAGAAGGAGAACGGCAAGTTCTTCGCCCGCGAGGCCTCCATGGCCAAGTACTACGCCACGGAAGCGGCCGAGAGGGCCTGCCACAAGGCCATCCAGATGCTGGGCGGCTACGGCTACACCAACGAGTTCCCCGTGGAGCGCTACGCCCGCGACGTGCGGATCACGTCGATCTACGAGGGCACCAACCAGATCCAGCGCCTCATCATCGCGCGGGACATCCTGAGCAGCCTGAAGTAGCAGGCACGAGGATCGGAAAAGAAAATCCCCCTTCCCTCCCCCTTTGAACAAGGGGGAGACAGGGGGATTTTTCATGGCATCACGTCCGGGTCACCCAAGCGGCCCGGGGCGGTGGGCGGGCCCGATCCCTTGCGCGTCCGTCACTTCCCTGCGCTTTCCGAGGCCTTTTTCAACAGGAACTCCTGGAACACGCGGTCGTGCTCCAGGCAGAAGGACTCCTCGAACCCGAGACCCGAGGCGTCGATCATGAGCTGCTTGGTCCGCTGCAGGGCGGCCGGCGGCGTTTCCAGGATCTCCGTGGCGATCTTCACGGCGCGCTCGAGGAGTTTCTCCCCCTCGACGACCTCGCTCACCAGGCCGATGCGGCAGGCCTCGACGGCATCCACGCGCTTGCCCGTGAAGCAGAGATGCCTTGCCAGCCCCTCGCCGACGATCCAGCGCAGGGGCGTCAGCAGCGGGGGGATCCCGAACTTGATCTCGGGGTGCCCGAAGACCGCCTTCGGGGAGCAGATCCGGATGTCGCAGAGCTTCGCCAGGTCGAACCCGCCCGCCAGCGCCGGCCCGTTGACGGCGGCCATCGTGGGTTTCGGGAAATACCA
>CAYSDD010000265.1:0-1787 GCA_964429555.1 uncultured Syntrophaceae bacterium | reverse complement strand
TTCAAAAATTTCATACCAGGCACTCCTTGCCCGGACCCCGTGTACGGGCTACAGAGCCGAAAGGAGGTCAAGACTTGAAGCGTTACGAAACCCTGTTCATCGTCCAGTCCGAGCTCTCGAGCGACGACATCAACGCCATCATCGACCGCTACAGCAAGATCATCACCGACATGAAGGGGACGGTCCTGAAGGTCGAGCGCTGGGGCAAGCGCAAGCTCGCCTACCTCATCCGCAAGCAGAGCCGGGGGTTCTACATCCTCATCGACTTTGCCGGGAAACGCGAGATCGTCGCCGAGCTCGAGCGAATCCTGAAATTCGACGACAAGGTCCTGAAGTACATGTCCGTGAAGCTTGCCGACAGCATCACGGCCGAAGAGATCGAAAAGGAACTGGCCGGGCAGAAGGCCGAGGCGGAGGCTTCCGCGGAACCCCCCGCGGTCATCAAGCCGGCGTCGACAGCGGCGGCGGCGGAGACGACGCCCGCGGCACCCGAAGCCACGACGGAGGGATAACGCCATGAGAACACCTTCAGACAGCACGACGGGAAGCCGGCCCCCCAGGACGGGCGGTCCGGGCGGGAGAGATTCGAGGGGACCGGGAGGCGGGCACGGAAGGCCCCGCGGCGACCGCAGGGTCTATCACCGCCGGAAGGTCTGCCGGTTCTGCACCGACTCCAGCATCAAGATGTCCTACAAGGACGTGGACACCCTCCGTTATTTCGTGACGGAGCGCGGGAAGATCATCCCGCGGCGCATCACCGGAAACTGCGCGCTGCACCAGAGGGCCCTGACGGTCGAGATCAAGCGCGCCCGAAACATCGCGCTGCTCCCCTTCATGGTCACGGAGAGCTGAGCGCCATCACGATCCGCCTGCAGCCGGCGGGCCCGGGGCCTGCCGGCGCGCAGCCGCGCGAGGACGGCAACCCCTTGGAGGCAGGCAAACCCTTCAGCGTCAAGGAATTCTTGCTGGGCACGGCGATCACCACCTCCCTGTTTCTTCTCGTGGTCCTGAGCCCCGTTGTCGGTTTTGTCTTCAGCCTGCTCGCGCCCCTGCCCCTCGCCTTCTTCACCTGGAGGATGGGGCGGGCAGCCGGCATCGCCATGTACCTGCTGTCCTTCGGCCTGCTGGCGGCCGTCTTCCGGATCGGCGGGTTCGCGGAGAGCCTCCCCTTCTTCCTGGTGCTGGGCTCGGCGGGGCTCCTGATCCCGGAAGTCCTGCACCGGCGCCTCGGGATCGAGAGGACGGTGGGCCTGTCGGTCGCCGTGTTCCTCGCCCTGATCGCCGGGGTCCTGGCCGGCTACAGCCAGGTGCTCGAACGGAGCGTCCCGGAAATCGTCCGGGGTTACGTCGGCGACAGCATCCGCTACAGCATCGCGCTGTACGAGGAGATCGGGCTGCCGCAGGAACAGATCGACCAGCTGCGGGAGAGCGCCCCGGAGGTGGCCGCCTGGATCGTGCATCACGGGCTTGCCCTGCTCGTCACGGGCGTGACGTTTTTCATCTGGCTCAACGTGCTGGGCCTGCGGCTCCTGTGCCGGGGCCGAGACCCCGCGTTTCCGGATTTCGGCGACCTGGCCTGCTGGAAGATGCCCGACGGGGTCGTGTGGTTCGTGATCGCGGCGGGGGTCGCCATGATCCTCCCGGACGAGACGGTGCAGATCGCCGGCCTCAACGTGCTGATCGTGGTTCTCTTTCTGTACCTGCTCCAGGGGCTCGCGATCGTTCAGTTTTTTTTCAGGCAGAAGAACATCCCGAGGTACCTCCGGGCCCTGTTCTACGCCCTGATC
>CAYSDD010000264.1:0-1799 GCA_964429555.1 uncultured Syntrophaceae bacterium | reverse complement strand
CCGCATGCTGCTGGCCGGTGACATCGGCGGAACCAAGCTCCACTTCGGTCTCTTTACCCGGCAGCGGGGGCCGCGCCGCCCCCTGGCCCAGGCCGTCTACCGCAGTGCCGATCTCGGCAGCCTCGAGGACGCCGCCCGGCATTTCCTCGGCAAGACGGGGCGCGCGGCGACGAAGGCGGTCCTGGCCGTGGCCGGGCCGGTGCTCGAGGGGACCTCGCGGATCACGAACCTGCCGTGGGCCGTCGACGGGGCCCGCCTCCGCAAGACGCTCCGCCTCAGGTCGGTGACGCTGCTCAACGACGTCGAGGCCGTCGCCGCCGCCCTGCCTTTCCTGCGCAGGGCGGACCTCGTCCCTGTGCGGGGAGGGAGGGCCGCCCGCACCGGCAACCGGGCCGTCATCGCGCCGGGGACGGGCCTCGGCGAGGCCTTCGCGACCTGGGACGGAAAGCGCCACCGGGCGTTCGCCACCGAGGGGGGGCACGCCGACTTCGCCCCGGGCACGCCGATCGAGGACGAACTCCTCGCATATCTCCGGGCACGTCACGGGCACGTGAGCGTCGAGCGGGTCTGCTCGGGGATCGGGATCGCGAACCTCTACCGGTTCCTTCGGGACGAGGGCCGCGGCGAGGAACCCCCGTGGCTCGCGGAGGCGCTGTCCCGGGCCCCCGACCCGGTGCCCGTCATCGTCGAAAAAGCGCTTGACCCGGAAAATCCCTGTGATATCTGTGTCAGGGCCCTCGACCTCTTCGCCTCCATCCTGGGGGCCGAGGCGGGCAACCTGGCCCTGAAGACCCTGGCCACGGGAGGCGTCTACCTCGGGGGAGGGATCCCGCCCCGGGTGCTTCCGTTTTTGAAAAAAGGCGGTTTCGAGGAGGCCTTCCTGCGGAAGGGACGGATGCGGGATCTCGTCTCGCAAATCCCCGTGCATGTCATCACGTACCCCGGGGCGGCCCTCCTGGGGGCTGCGGTGCGGGGGCTCGGATCCGAAACCAGAACAAGGAGTCGTTCGACCCGATGAACCAGACCGACACGCTTTGCATCAACACCATCCGCATGCTCGCCGTCGACGCCATCGAGAAGGCGAAGTCCGGGCACCCCGGCCTGCCGCTGGGGGCGGCGCCCATGGCCTATGTCCTGTGGACGCGGCACCTGCGGTTCAACCCGGCAAATCCCCGCTGGCCCAACCGGGACCGCTTCGTGCTGTCCGGGGGCCACGGCTCCATGCTGCTCTACGCGCTTCTGCACCTGACGGGCTATGAGCTTTCGCTTGCCGAGATCAAGAAATTCCGCCAGTGGGACAGCCTCACGCCCGGCCACCCCGAGCACGGCCACGACGGGGTCGAGGTCACCACGGGACCGCTGGGTCAGGGAATCTCGAATGCCGTGGGGCTTGCCATCGGCGAGGCCCACATGGCGGCCCGGTTCAACCGCGAGGGGTTCCCCCTCGTCGACCATTACACCTACGTGCTGGCCAGCGACGGCGACCTGATGGAAGGGGTGGCCAACGAGGCCTGCGCCCTGGCGGGCCACCTGGGCCTGGGCAAGCTCATCGTCCTGCACGACGACAACCGGATCTCGCTGGCCGGCTCGACCGATCTTTCGTTCACGGAGAACCTGGCCCAGCACTTCGGGGCCCTCGGCTGGCACGTGCAGGCCGTCGAGGACGGCAACGACCTCGCCGCCGTCGACGAGGCGATCGAGGCGGCGAAAAAGGAGACCGGCAGGCCCTCCCTCATCTGCGTGCGCACGGTCATCGGGTACGGCTCGCCCCGCAAGCAGGGCAGCTACGAGGCCCACGG
>CAYSDD010000263.1:0-1806 GCA_964429555.1 uncultured Syntrophaceae bacterium | reverse complement strand
CGGGGATCGTGAAGCACTCGCTCGCCATGCCCGACATGCACTGGGGCTACGGCTTCCCCATCGGAGGGGTGGCCGCGTTCGATCTCGACGGGGGCATCGTTTCTCCCGGGGGCGTGGGGTATGACATCAACTGCGGCTGCCGGCTCATGATGACAAACCTTCGTGCAGAGGAGTTCCGCCCGCAGATCGCGAAGATCCTCAACGCCCTCTTCCATCACGTGCCCTCCGGAGTGGGCTCCAGGGGATCCCTGAAGCTGCCCCGCAGCGAGGAAAAGAACGTTCTCGTCGAGGGGGCCCGCTGGGCCGTCAAACACGGCTACGGCTCCGCCGGCGATCTGGAATCCATGGAGGACGGGGGCTGTCTTGCCGGGGCCGATCCGGAAGCCGTCAGCGAGCGCGCCCTCGAGAGAGGCAAGGATCAGGTGGGCACCTTGGGCTCGGGCAACCACTTCCTCGAGTTGGAGATCGTCGAGGAGATTTTCGACAGGGATGCGGCCTCCGCGCTGGGGATCGAGATCGGCCGGGTGGCCGTGATGATCCACAGCGGCTCCCGCGGCCTCGGTCACCAGGTCTGCGATGACTATCTGGCGATGCTGGTGAAGCATGTCGACAAGATCGGGATCAGCCTGCCCGACCGGCAGCTGGCCTGCGCCTACATCCAGTCGCCGGAGGGTCGGCAATACCTTTCGGCCATGGCCTGTGCGGCCAACTACGCCTGGGCAAACCGGCAGATGCTCATGCACTGGACGGGCGAGGCCCTCGAGCGCGCCCTGGGGATGAGTCCGCGGGACCTCGGCATGCGGCTCGTCTACGACGTCTGCCACAACATCGCCAAGATCGAGGAGCATATCGTGGACGGCAGGAAGATGACCCTCTGCGTTCACCGCAAGGGGGCCACCCGCGCCTTCCCGCCGGGGCACCCGGCGCTCGCCGGGAAATTCAGGAAGACGGGTCAGCCCGTTCTGATCCCCGGGGACATGGGAACGGGCTCCTACGTGCTCGTGGGGACCGAGAAGGCCATGGAGGAGACCTTCGGAAGCACCTGCCACGGGGCGGGGCGCGTGCTGAGCCGCGCGGCGGCCATCAAGGCCAGCAAGGGCCGGGCGATCCGCCGGGAGATGGAGGACCGCGGCGTCCTCGTCATGGCCGCCGCCAAGGGCACCCTGGCCGAGGAGATCCCCGAGGCCTACAAGGACATCGACGAGGTCATCCATGTCGTCCACGGGGCGGGACTTTCGAGAAAGGTCGCCCGGCTCAAGGCGGTCGGATGCATCAAGGGATAGGGCCCCCCTTTTTAATTTTCTGTTCAACCCGATTGAACATTCCATTCAACCAAGTCCCGTTTTTCGGCGGAGGCAGAGCGTTGCACTTCCGGGCAGAGAGATATTTTCCTCCATGATACTGATTGGTTATAATTTTTTTTGTCCCGTACCCCCGGCCTGGCACGATCGTTTCAATATCATCGGGCAACGATCGGAAAATAAACCAGCCGCAAGGAGGAACATAAAAATGAAGAAGTCGCTTTCGATGCTCGCCCTGACCGTCTTCGTCGTTCTCATCACCGGGACCTTCAGCTATGCCGAGTACGCCGCCGCGGGCGCCGACAGCTTCCCCTACTTCCACCTTGGCGCGATGGTGATCGGGGGGCTCACGATCCTCTCGCTCAAGCAGAAGTACGAGAAGCTCTACGTGAGCGAGGCCGCCGGCTCCTTCGCCCTCTACGCGGTGCTGATCGCCCTCTTCACCTCGCCCGTTGCCGATGCCATCAAGAACATGATCGGCTGAGGAAAGAAAACAGAGAGACAA
>CAYSDD010000262.1:0-1810 GCA_964429555.1 uncultured Syntrophaceae bacterium | reverse complement strand
GCCGTCATCTCCAGCGGCTTCATGGGCTCCATCAGCGGCTCCTCCGTGGCCAACACGGTGACGACGGGCTCCTTCACGATCCCCCTGATGAAGAGGGTGGGGTATCGCCCCGTGTTCGCGGGGGCCGTGGAAGCCTCGGCGTCCACGGGCGGCCAGATCATGCCCCCCATCATGGGCGCGGCGGCCTTCATCATGGCCGAGTTCCTGGGAGTCGCCTACATCAAGATCGCAACCTGCGCGGTCATACCGGCCCTGTTTTACTTTTTCGCCGTGGGGACGATGGTGCACCTGGAGGCGAAAAAGAGCGGCCTCGTGGGCATATCACGGGACAACCTCCCCCGCGTGATGGACGTGCTCCGGGAGCGGGGGCTTCTGATCTTTCCTCTCTTCATCATCATCTACCTGCTCGTCACGGGGAAGAGCCCCTTCCTGGCCGCCTTCTGGGGCATTATCTATGCGACGGCCACCGGTCAGATTCACCAGAGGACCAAGCCCCTGCTGATGCCGCTGCTTCTCAGCGTGCCGCCCTGCCTGTTCGGCATCAATCCCTTCGATGCCGCGGGGATCCTGGCAGGCTGGGTCGTCTTTCCGGCCATCGCGCTCTACTATTTCTGGCGGAGCGCCGACCGCGTCGCGACGGGAATTTCCCTCGGGATCGTCGCCGTCCTCACGGGGCTGCTCTATCTCGGGGTGGAAACGTCCCTGGCCGCCTTCTGGGCCAACATGCTCATCGTCATCGCCGGGCTCTTCTACAAGGAGAGCAAGATGCGCGTCCCCGAGATCCTCTCGAGCCTCGAGGACGGGACGAAAAACGCCATTGCCATCGGGGCGGCCTGCGCCTGCGTGGGGTTCATCGTCGGGGCGACGACGCTGACCGGCATCGGCCTGAAGTTCGCCACGGCCGTCATTGCGCTGGCCACCAACCTCGCCCACTTCGTCCACCCCCTGCTGATGGGCATGGGCACCGTCAGCGACATCACCCTCTTCTTCACGCTCCTGAACACGGCGCTGGCCTGCTTCGTTCTCGGCATGGGAATCCCCACGACGGCCCAGTACATCATCGCGGCCATGATCGCCGCGCCGGCCCTGCTGCAGTGGGGCATCCATCCCCTCGTCTCGCACATGTTTGTCTTCTACTATGCCATCCTGGCCGACGTGACGCCCCCCGTGGCTCTCGCGGCCTATGCGGCATCGGGGATTTCGGGTGCCGATCCTTTCCGGACGGGTCTGCGTGCCTTCACCCTCGCATCGGGCGGGTTCATCATTCCCTTTGTCTTCGTGACGGCGCCGATCGTGCTCTGGATGCCGACGATTCTCGACGGGAAGACGCCGTTCGACTACGTCTGGTTCGGGCAGGTCCTTCTCACGTTGTTCATGGGTGTTGTCGCCCTGGGTGCGACGGTCATCGGGTATCTGAGGGACCACTCGACGGTCCCGGAGCGGATCGCAACGGGCATCGCGGCCGCGTTCCTGATCACGCCCGGGACCGTGACGGATGTCGTTGGGATCGGGCTCCTCGCGGCCGTCTTTACCGTGCAGATGCTGAGGAAGAGAAGAAAGCGGAGAACCGAAAGCCCTGAAACGGGACTGCCGGCCTGATGCAGGGAACACTTCCCGTCCCGCGGGGAATCAGGCAAAAAAACGCCCCCGGGCTTGCAGGCACGGAGGCGTTGCTGCGTCATCCGCTGTATGCTTTTCCCCCTCTATTTGAATATCCTGTCGAAAAACGCCTGCTTCTCCTTGGGGTAGGAAATCGTGCCCTCGTGGTCGACGACGAGGCGGCCGTCGAGGTGGTCGATCTCGTGCTGCA
>CAYSDD010000261.1:0-1814 GCA_964429555.1 uncultured Syntrophaceae bacterium | reverse complement strand
AGGGGACGTACGTGACGGAGCAGGAGATCCTGGACCTCGAGCGCGAGGCCTTCCTCAGCCTCTGCGGCGAGCAGAAGACGCAGGACCGGATCATGTCGCTGCTGTCCACGGGCAAGCCGCTGCGTAATTAAGAAGAAGGTGAGACGTGGAGAAGGTGAGAAGGTCGGATCGGCTGAAGTAAGGGGTCGCCCGCTTCTCCAACCTTCTTACCCTCGAACCCTCTTACCTTCTGAAGAAAGTTATAAACCGTCTCTGAAACAAAGGGAGGATACATACCATGAGAGAAGCCGTTATTGTTGCAGCGGTCAGGAGCCCGGGCGGGCGATATCGAAGAGGGGGCCTGGCGGCCACCCGGGCCGATGAATTCGGCCTGCAGGTCGTCAAGGGGCTGCTGGCGAGGGTTCCGCAGCTCGACCCCGGAGACGTGGACGATCTCATCGTCGGCTGCGCCTTCCCGGAGGCCGAGACGGGGATGAACCTCGGGCGCGTCCTGGCGCTCGGGGCGGGGCTTCCCGTCGAGACCTCGGGCATGACGATCAACCGGTTCTGCTCCTCGGGGATCCAGTCCATTGCCGACGCCGCGGCGAAGATCCAGGCGGGCTGGTCCGACGTGATCATCGCGGGAGGAGTCGAGACCATGTCCCACATTCCCATGGGCGGAAGCCAGTTCCGGCCCGACCCCGACTGGGGCGACCGGCCCAACACCTACGTCTCCATGGGCATCACGGCGGAAAACGTCGCCGCCAAGTACAACGTCTCCCGCGAGGACCAGGACAGGATGGGCGTCGAGAGCAACCGCCGGGCCGCCGAGGCGATCAAGGCCGGGAAGTTCAAGGAGGAGATCGTCCCCATCCAGGCCTGGAAGTACAAGAAGGATGCAAGCGGCAAGCGCATCCGCGAGGCCGTGGTCTTCGACATGGACGACGGGGTGCGCTGGCCGACGACGGTGGCCGACCTGGGCAAGCTCAAGCCCGCCTTCAAGGCGGGGGGCTCCGTCACGGCGGGCAACTCCTCGCAGATGACCGACGGGGCCGCATTCGCCCTGCTCATGACGCCGGAGAAGGCCAAGGCCCTGGGACTCAAGCCCCTGGCCAGGCTGACATTCTATGCCGTGGCGGGCTGCGCGCCCGAGGAGATGGGCATCGGCCCCGCCGTGGCCATCCCGAAGGTCCTGAAGATGGCGGGCCTCAAGACGGACGACATCGACCTCTTCGAGATCAACGAGGCCTTCGCCGCGCAGGCCATCGCTTCCTGTCGCACCATCGGGATCGAGGAGCGCTACTGGAAGGGCGACATCAACCCCAACGGCGGCGCCATCGCCCTGGGACACCCCCTGGGCGCGACGGGGGCCAAGCTCACGGCGCAGATCCTCCACGAGGCCAGGCGCCGCAAGGCCAGGCGTTGCATGGTTTCCATGTGCATCGGCGGCGGCATGGGCGCGGCGGGGATATACGAGATGTTGTAAACAACATCGTTTTACGTGTTACGTTTTAAGTTTTACACGAAGAGCAAGTAGAGTTCCTTGGTTCCGTTGGTTCGTTAGTTCGGTTTGTTCAAGAGGAACAGAAAGGCGCCGCGGTTCGAGAGAGCCGCGGCGTTTTTTCTGCTTCACGGGGAGTCGAAAAGACGGTATACAGACAGGCAGGCTGACGGCCGACTGCAGAGTCCCGGACCGTTGCGCGATTCCCAACACCATACCCGGTTCCCCGTATCCATTTCCCCAAGCCCAAGGAGGGAGAAGCGATGGCAGGACAGAATCATGCGGAAGCGGCGGAGTTCATCCGGAACAACGTGAGGCTGAAGACCTTGCCCGT
>CAYSDD010000260.1:0-1815 GCA_964429555.1 uncultured Syntrophaceae bacterium | reverse complement strand
GCAGGGGCCAGACGAAACGGCCCCGGTCGACCTTGATCTGCCCCTGCGTCTCCTCGGCCCTGTGGGGCGGTTCCGGCTTCTTCGCCGGCGGGGTGACCGCCGCCCGGTCCTTGGGCGCGGCTTCGGGCGCCCTGACCGGGGGTGCGGGCGCCGGGGACTGCATCGCCACCCGGCTCCCGGCGGATGTCGAGGCGGGGGGCTCGGGCTTTCCGGGGGGTCTGGGCTGCGTTTTTTCCGGGGGGCCGGCTGCCGGGGGAAGGCTCCGCTCCGGCTTGGGCGCCGGGGCCCGGTCCGTGATGTTCTCCTCCCTGACCTTGCCTTTCCCGGCGGCCGCGGCAGCGCCGGTCGAGGCCACCGCCGCAGCGCCGGCGGCCTGTGCGCCATTCGTCTCGGCCGGGGCCGGTGCCGCCCTTTCCGGGGCCCTGGCGACGGGGGGACTGGCCTCCGCCGGCCTGGCCGGCGGCAGATCGATGACCTCGCGGGCGTCGGGGATGAAGACGACGCTCCCCGCGCTGATGCGGGCCGAATCGGTGATGTTGTTGATCTCGGCAAGTTCCTGGAGATCGACGTTGTAGGCCTTCGAGATGCGCCACAGCGTCTCGCCGGGCTTGACCCGGTGGTACACGCCGCGCATCCGCTCGGACGATTTCATGCTGCCGCGGTCGACGACCTGGACGGAACAGGAAAGAAGGGCGGCGCCGAGCAAGGCCGCAAGGAGGATCTTCAGTATGTCCGAGATGCATTTCATCAAATCCCTTCTTACCCTCTCACCTTCCGAGCCTCTTCTTCACTGCTGCTCCATCTTCCAGCCGTGCTCGCCGATCAGGCTCACGAACCGGCACCCCCCGAGGTCCTCTTTCTGCACGTCATCGGGGTCCGCGGAGAGCCGCGTCAGCTTGACCAGGTTCTGCGTGTAGCGGCCCCCGACGGGGATCACCAGGCGCCCGCCGACGCCGAGCTGCTCCACCAGCGTGCGGGGGATCGAGGGCGCCCCCGCCGAGACGAGGATGGCGTCGAAGGGGGACTCCTCGCGCCAGCCGTACGTCCCGTCCCCCACGCGGATCACCACGTTGTAGTAATGCAGCGACTCGAGCAGCTTCCGGGCCCTCTGGGCCAGCGCGGCGATCCGCTCGATGGTGAATACGCGGTCGGCCAGCTCGGCGAGGATCGCCGCCTGGTAGCCCGACCCGGTGCCGAGTTCCAGCACCTTTTCGCGTCCCGTGAGCTCGAGGGCCTCCGTCATGAGCGCCACGATGTAGGGCTGCGAGATGGTCTGCTTCTCGCCGATGGGCAGCGGGTTGTCGTTGTAGGCCTGGTCGATGAGCCCCTCGTCGACGAACAGATGCCGGGGGATCTTCTCCATGGCACGCAGGACACGCTCGTCCCGGATGCCGCGGGAGCGGATCTGGGCATCGACCATTTTCTTCCGCTGTTTTTCGTAACGATCCATTCGGAATGCCCTGCAGGGCGAGGCTTTCAAAAAGACAGAGGGCAAGGGGCCGAGAACGGATGAAGGTCGGTGAAGCCAGGAGCCTGTGTCAGGCTGACAGCGCATCCGACCTTCTCACCTTCTCGCCCTCTCACCCTCCCGATCCGTTGCTCAAAGGAACCCCCGCACAGGCCCTTCAGAGGTACTTCCTCTTCGGCGGTATCCGGTACACGTCCTCGACCGCCTTGTGACGGCGGAACCCCATGGCCTCCCGCGTCACGATGAGGTAGTAGTAGCGCAGCTGCGCGTATTCCCGGGCCCGGTTGTAGCGCCGGATCTC
Source organism: uncultured Syntrophaceae bacterium (assembly GCA_964429555.1). Lineage (GTDB taxonomy): Bacteria > Desulfobacterota > Syntrophia > Syntrophales > UBA2192 > UBA2192. The sequence goes on along the minus strand of CAYSDD010000260.1, from coordinate 46 downwards.
CCCGTTGATCTCCGCCAGGGCCTCGACGCCGGGGCTCGCACCGGCC
>CAYSDD010000259.1:0-1818 GCA_964429555.1 uncultured Syntrophaceae bacterium | reverse complement strand
TCCTTGCGGGTCACGACGGTGAACTTGGGCACCGTGGCCTCGGAGTAGGCGTGCAGGAGCTTCGCGCCGTGGCTGATGATGCCGTTCCACTCCTGGTGCGTGCCGGGCATGTAGCCGGGCACGTCGGCGAAGGTCAGCAGCGGGATGTTGAAGGCGTCGCAGAAGCGGATGAAGCGCGAGGCCTTGTCGGAGGCATTGACGTCGAGCACGCCGCCGCCGAACTGCGGGTTGTTGGCGATGACGCCCACGGTCTGTCCCATGATGCGGATGAAGCAGACGAACATGTTCTTCGCCCAGTTGGCATGGGGCTCGAAGAAGACGCCGCCGTCGGCCACGGCCGCCACGACCTTCTTCATGTCGTAGCCGCGGGTGGGCCGGTCGGGGATGATCTTGTCGAGCTCGGGGCACTCGCGGTCGGGGCTGTCCGTGGAGGGGACCACGGGCGGCATCTCGTGGCAGTTGTCGGGCAGGTAGCCCAGCAGGGTCTGGATCTGCGCGATGCAGTCCCCGTCGTTCTCGGCCACGAAGTGGCACACGCCGCTCTTGGAGGCGTGGGCCATGGGGCCGCCCAGGTCATCATGGGTCACCTCCTCGCCGATGACGGCCTTGATGACGTCCGGGCCCGTGATGTACATGTAGCTCGTGCCCTTCACCATGAAGACCCAGTCCGTGAGGGCCGGCGAGTAGACGGCGCCCCCCGCCGTGGGGCCCATGATGGCCGTGATCTGGGGGATGTAGCCCGAGCAGATCGAGTTGCGGTAGAAGATCCCGCCGTAGCCTTCCAGGGCGGGCACGCCTTCCTGGATGCGGGCGCCGCCGGAGTCGTTGAGCGCGATGAAGGGCTTCTTGGCGTCCTTGGCCATGTCCATGACCTTCCAGATCTTGCGGGCGTGCATCTCGCCGAGGCTGCCGCCGGCGCTGGTGAAGTCCTGGGCGGCGGCGAAGACGGTGCGCCCGTTGACGTTGCCGAAGCCGCAGACGACGGCGTCGGCGTTGATCTGCTTGTCGCCGAGACCGAACAGGGTGGATCGCTTCTCGACGAAGAGCTGCACTTCCTGGAACGTCCCCGCGTCGTAGAGCTTCAGGAGGCGCTCGCGGGCCGTCATCTTGCCCGAGTCATGCTGCTTCTTGATCGCGGCCTCGCCGCCCTGGGTCATCAGTTGTTCGCGTTTCGCTTCGAATGCCTTGATTCTGTCTTCCGTCAGTCCCATGTTTCTGTCTCTCCCTGTCTCTGTAGTGGTCGAACATTCGACTTTTCCATCTCTTTCGAGCCCGCCGCCTGATATCATTTCCTGCCGTTTTTTTCAATACAAAAGAGGGGAAAAGGCCCTTGATTTCGAGGGACGCCTGGGCTATACAATATCGGCCCCGAACCCCGAGCCAAAGGGGGCGAAATCCGCCCCTGAACGATAGCGGGAGAGGTGAAAGCATGAAATATATCGATGAGATGGATCTCAAGGGGAAACGGGTGCTGTTCCGGTTCGATTTCAACGTCCCCCTCGATGCCAACCAGAACATCACCGACGACACGCGAATCCGGTCCGTCCTGCCCACCATCAACTACGCCCTCGACGAGAACGCCAAGGTCGTCATCGCCTCCCACCTCGGGAGGCCGAAGGGCAAGGTCGTCGAGAAGATGAGCCTTGCGCCCGTGGCCAAGCGCCTCTCGCGGCTGCTCGGCAAGAATGTCACCCTGACGAAGGAGGTCGTCGGGCCCGAGGTGAAAAAGACCGTCGACGCCATGAAGCCGGGCGACGTCGTCATGCTGGAAAACCTCCGCTTCGACCCCCGGGAGGAGAAGAACGACGACGAGTTCGC
>CAYSDD010000258.1:0-1834 GCA_964429555.1 uncultured Syntrophaceae bacterium | reverse complement strand
ACACCCTGGTGTCCGTCGGGTCGCTCTCGGCCTACCTCTACTCCGCGCTGGCCACCTTTTTCCCGTCCCTCTTCACCCGCGCCGGCTTGGAGCTGCACGTGTACTACGACGGGGCGGCGTTCATCGTGAGCTTCATCGTCCTGGGGCGCCTGCTCGAGGCGCGCACGAAGGGAAAGACTTCGCAGGCCATCAAGCGCCTCGCGGGCCTCAAGCCCCGGACGGCCCGTGTGATCCGGGACGGGCAGCCGGTCGACGTCCCCGTCGAAGAAGTCATGAAGGGCGACGAGATCCTCGTGCGGCCCGGCGAGAAGATCCCCACCGACGGCGTCGTCCTTGCGGGCGCCTCGGCCGTGGACGAGTCCATGCTCACGGGCGAGAGCCTGCCCGTCGCAAAGGAGCCCGGCAGCGAGGTCTACGGGGCCACGATCAACCGCAGCGGCAGCTTCACCTTCCGCGCGACGAAGATCGGGGCCGAGACGGCCCTGGCCCAGATCATCCGCCTCGTCGAGGAGGCCCAGGGCTCCAAGGCGCCCATCCAGCGGATCGCCGACCGCGTGGCCGCCGTGTTCGTGCCGACCGTCATGGCGATTGCCGCCGTCACCTTCGCCGTCTGGGCCTTTCTCGTCCCCGAGCCCGTCCTGACGCGGGCCCTGCTCAATTTCGTCTCCGTCCTCATCATCGCCTGCCCCTGCGCCATGGGACTGGCGACACCGACGGCCGTCATGGTGGGCACGGGCATCGGCGCCGAGAAGGGGATCCTCATCAAGGGGGGCGAGAGCCTCGAGAAGGCGCACCGGCTGACCCTGGTCGTCTTCGACAAGACGGGCACCCTCACCGTGGGCGAGCCGCGCGTCACCGACGTCGAGACGGCGCCCGGCACGTCAAGGAATCGGGTTCTGCAGATCGCCGCTTCCGTGGAGGCGCTTTCGGAACACCCCCTGGCCGCCGCCATCGTCGAGAAGGCGAGGAGCGAGGGGATCGCGGCGGTCGCCGTCGACGGGTTCGAGGCCCTCTCCGGCCTCGGCGCAAAGGCCCTTTTCGAGGGGGTCCCCGTGCTGCTGGGCAACCGCAGGCTCGTCGAGCAGGAAGGCGTGCGCCTCGACGGACTGGGCGCGACGGCGGACAGGCTCTCCGGGGAGGCGAAGACCTGCGTCTACGTCACCGTCGGGGGACAGGCGGCCGGCGTGATTGCCCTTTCCGACGTGCCGAAGGACACGGCCGCCGAGACGCTGCAGGACCTCAAAGGCATGGGACTCAAGGTCGCCCTGATCACGGGCGACAACGAGACCACCGCCCGGGCCGTAGGAAGGACCCTCGGCATCGACGAGGTGCTCGCCGAGGTCCTCCCCGGCGGAAAGGCAAAGGAGATCGAACGCCTGCAATCGCAGGGCGAGGTCGTCGCCATGGTGGGCGACGGGATCAACGACGCCCCGGCCCTCTCGGCCGCCGACATCGGGATCGCCGTCGGCGCGGGGAGCGACGTGGCCATCGAGGCCTCCGACATCACGCTCATCCGCGACGACCTGCGAGCCGTGCCCGAGGCGATCCGGCTGTCCTTCCGGACGATGCGGACGATCCGGCAGAACCTGTTCTGGGCCTTCATCTACAACATCATCGGGATCCCCGTCGCCGCGGGGGTTCTGTATCCCTTCTTCGGCGTCCTTCTCAACCCCGTGTACGCCGCCGCCGCCATGGCGCTCAGCTCCGTGTCGGTGGTGACCAACTCGCTGCGGCTGCGGTGGACGCGATAAGGGGAAAATGTTCTCGCCCTGTGCAGTGAAGGCGGGGACCGCACAGGGCGAGGAGGAAGGGGAGGGAATCGTATATCGATATC
>CAYSDD010000257.1:0-1838 GCA_964429555.1 uncultured Syntrophaceae bacterium | reverse complement strand
CTTCAGGATGTCCCGGATGGTGATGAAGTTCCCCAGCGACTTGGACATCTTCTCGTGGTCCACCTTGATGAACCCATTGTGGAGCCAGTACCGCGCGAACGTCTTGCCCGAGGCGCCCTCGGACTGGGCGATCTCGTTCTCGTGGTGCGGGAAGACCAGGTCTTCGCCTCCCCCGTGGATGTCAAAGGTCTCGCCGAGAAAGTGGGCGCTCATGACGGAGCACTCGATGTGCCAGCCCGGCCGGCCCTTGCCCCAGGGGCTCTCCCACCAGGGCTCGCCTTCCTTGCTCGCCTTCCAGAGGGCGAAGTCGAGGGGGTCCTTCTTCTTCTCGCCCGGCGCGATGCGGGCCCCGGACATCATCTCGTCGAGGTTGCGGCCCGAGAGCTTCCCGTAATCCTTGAACTTCTTCACGGAAAAGTAGACATCGCCGCCGGGTACGGCATAGGCCAGGCCGTTGCCGATGAGCCGGTTGATCAGCTCGATCATGCCCCCGATGTGCTCCGTGGCCCGGGGCGTGACGGTGGGCCGCTCGACGCCGAGCCGGCCCATGTCCTCGTCGTGCTCGGCGATGTAGCGCTCCGAGATCTCCCGGAACCCGACCCCCTCCCGGTTGGCCTTGGCGATGATCTTGTCGTCCACGTCGGTGAAGTTCTTGACGTAGGTGACCCGGTAGCCCCGGTAGCGGAGGTACCGGGTGATGACGTCGAAATTGATCGCGGAGCGCGCGTGGCCGATGTGGCAGGTGTCGTAGACCGTCACCCCGCAGGCGTAGATCCCGACCTCGCCCTCCTTCACGGGGACGAATTCCTCCTTGCGTCGAGTCAGGGTGTTGTAGAGACGAAGCGCCATGGCCTGCCCTCCCGTGGAGAAAACGAATCGATGACGGCGGCGTCCCTTCCCGCGCGAGGCTACGGGAAAAGGGCGATCATGTCCAGGGCCGTGTCTTCGCGCAGGCCGCACATGAGGTTCATGTTCTGGACCGCCTGGCCCGAGGCCCCCTTCACCAGGTTGTCGATGGCCGACAGGATGATGACCCGGTTCGTCCGCTCGTCGACGGCGAGCCCGAGGTGGCAGAAATTGGTCCCCTTCACGGAGGACACGTTGGGGTAGCTTCCCTGGTTCAGGACCCGGATGAAGGGCTCGTTGCCGTAGAAGTTCCTGTATAATGCAATCAGCTCGGCCGTGGAAAGCGTTTTTTTCAGGCTCGCGTAGACGGTGCTGAGGATGCCGCGGTTGAGCGGCAGCAGGTGCGGCGTAAACGAGATCGTTACCTCCCGGCCCGCCAGCACGCTGAGCTCCTGCTCGATCTCGGGGCTGTGCCGGTGCCCGTTGACCTTGTAGGCCTTGAACCCCTCGTCGACCTCGCAGAACAGCGAGCCGATGACGGGGTCCCGGCCCGCACCGCTCACCCCCGACTTGGAGTCGACGATGATCGTGGCCGGGTCGATGAGCTGTTCCCGGAGGGCGGGCGCCAGCGCCAGGATGGCGCTCGTCACGTAGCAGCCGGGGTTGGCCACGAGGTCCGCCTTTTTCACGTCCTCCCGGTAGAGTTCCGGCAGGCCGTACACGGCCCGCTTCACGAGGTCGGGGGCCGTGTGCCGGTGGTACCACTTCGCGAAGACATCGAGGTCCCGCAGCCGGAAATCGGCCGAGAGGTCGATGACCTTCTTGCCGGCCTCGAGAAAGGCCGGCGCGACGGCCATGGCCTCGCCGTGGGGGGTCGCCGTGAAGATCACGTCGGCCATCCCGGCCAGTTCCCCGGGCGAGGCGTCGATGAAGCGGATGTCCGTGAGGCCCTCGAACACGGGGTAGGTGTCCGACAGGGGCTGCCCCTTGAA
>CAYSDD010000256.1:0-1839 GCA_964429555.1 uncultured Syntrophaceae bacterium | reverse complement strand
AGCTCCTGGAGAAGCAGAAGAAGGGCAAGAAGCGCATGAAGATGGTGGGCACCGTGAGCATCCCCCAGAGCGCCTTCCTGGCGGTTCTGCAGTCGGACAATGATTAGAGGGTAAGAGGGTAAGAACGGGAGAAGGTAAGAAAATTCGCATGGCGTGGGATGATCCAACCCTCCCACCCTCTCACCTTCTTACCCTCCTGGCGCAGACGCAAAACAATCATGAAGAGATACGATGGATCACACCCGTAAATTCGATCGGGGAGCGAACGCGGGCCTCTACGTCCACGTCCCCTTCTGCCGCTCGAAATGCCCCTATTGCGACTTCTATTCGGTCACGGACCTCTCCGCAGTGCAGGAGTGGTACGAGGCGGTCCTTGCCGAGATGACGTTCCACGGGGACTTTGCCTCGGCCTTCGACACGGTCTACATCGGCGGAGGCACCCCCTCGTGCCTGCCCGCAGGCCTGCTGCCGGATCTGCTCCGTCGCATCCGGTCCGCCCTGCCGGTCAGCGCCGACGCCGAGATCACCGTGGAGGTCAACCCCGGGGATGTCGATTTGGACACACTCGTGGGCCTGCGCGAGGCCGGCTTCAACCGGGTGAGCATCGGGGTGCAGTCCTTTGATGACGGGATCCTGTCTTTCCTCGGGAGGCGCCACGGCGGCCGCGGGGCGCTCCATGCCATCGACGCGGCGCGCCGCGCCGGGTTCACGAATCTCTCCATGGACCTCATCTACGGCGTTCCAGGCCAGTCCCGGCAGCTGTGGCGGCGGACCCTGGAGACCGCCCTCACGTTCGAACCCGAGCACCTGTCCTGCTACGAGCTGACCCTCGAGCGGGGCACCCCCCTGCACCGCCGGGTCGAGGCGGGACAGGCCCCTGCCCTCCCGGCGGAAGAGGAGGCATACCGGTTCTTTTCGGCGACGTCGATCTTCCTGGAGGCGCACGGGTACCTCCATTACGAGGTTTCCAACTTCGCACGCGGCGAGACCCGCATTTCCCGCCACAACCACAAGTACTGGGATCACGCACCGTACCTCGGCCTGGGCCCGGCGGCCCACTCCTTTCGCACAGACCGGCGATGGTGGAATCACCGCTCCGTGGACCTCTACATGCGGGACATCCGGCAGGGTCGGATCCCCGTTGCGGGTCAGGAGGAACTCTCGCAGGAGGAGCTGCAAACGGAGGCCCTCTACTTCGGCTTCCGGACAAGGCGCGGGATCCACGGCCCGTCGTTCAGGGAACGATACGGTCTTGATGTATTCCGCCAGAAGGGCGCCGCCCTGCGCCGCATGCGGGCAGACGGTCTCATCCGGCTCGAGGGGGAGACCCTCGCCCCGACGCGCAGGGGGCTGGCCGTTGCAGACAGGCTCTGCCTGCTGTAAACGCTGCAAGGAATTGCTTGATTCCTGTCGAAGAATGTGAGAATAAATACCACTTTGAAATCGGGAGGACCACTCTCGCGAGGTGAACGATGGGCAGTGTCGTCAAGAAAAGAAGAAAGAAGATCAGCAAGCACAAGTACCGCAAGCGCCTGAAGGCCAACCGGCATAAGAATCGTTAACGCATTCGGGGGATCCCGCGGCCGGGCCGTGGGGCCCCCGTGGGCCGCATCCCGCCCGAGCCACGCTGCTGTGCGTCGACGGGCCAACGGCGTGCAGGACGCCGAGCGAAGCGGCGGCCTCGATGAAGGGGCCCCGGCCCGAACCGGGGCTGTGCCGGCGCGAAGCGTCAGGCCGTCGCGGCGGCACCCGGACGATCGGGATTGGGTCCATGGTGATCACGACCCGCGATAAACGGATACTCTCCTTCGTCGCCGCCCTCTTCGCCTTCCGGCTGCT
>CAYSDD010000255.1:0-1841 GCA_964429555.1 uncultured Syntrophaceae bacterium | reverse complement strand
TCTGGGGCCACCTCAGCGCCCAGCGGGCCGCCGAGATCGCCAGGGAGATCACCGGCACGCCGAACCGGCCGGAGCCGGCGCAGTAGGCGGCTTCGCAGCAGGCGACAGGGTCACGGCGCAAGGCTCCGGGGCGGGACAAAAAGACGCCTGACGCACACGGGGACGGTCAGTCCATCGGACGATCGATCCCCTTTTTTTGTCATCCCATTCCGCCCGAACCCCGATGCCCGGACGGCGCGAACCGCCTAAAAGACGCCCGAGAAGCCGGTCCACTGGTCCTTCCGGGGGTCCATCCTCTGCTCGAAGCGGTCCGTTCCCCGGAAGCTGAACTCGATGTGTCCGGGGTCCAGGGTGCCGTCGGCCGCCGCGTTCTGGCGGATCGTGAAGAAGACCGTGGCGGTGAGGCTCCGGGAATCGTAGGAGACAAAGTCCGGCAGCATCGCAACGGTGATCTCCGTCGAGGGGACGGCCAGGCCGTAATTGTAGAGCCCCGCCGCGCCCCCCTGGGACCTGCGGATGGCCCAGTTGGTCGTCGTCTCCACGGATTCTCGGTCCATCTCCTTGTCGAACTGGAATTTCACGTAGAAGGTCTTCGATGCGCCGGCGGCGGAAAGCCCGGCATCGAGGCTCGAGACCGCCGTCTTCGCGGGCAGGCTGTAGGGGAACGAGCTGTCGGCGTAGGCCAGCACGAATTTCGGCGGGTCGGCCTTGTAGACGTAACGGCTCAGGATGTCCGCGAGCGCCGGGGCCTTCTCCTCGAGGAGGCCGACGAGGTCCTGGGCGAGGTCGATCTCCCCCCGGTCGGCGTACACGTAGCCCAGCTCGGCATAGGCGTCCCAGAAATCCCGCTTCCTGTCGATGGCCGCCTTGAACTCCCGGACGGCCGCCTCCGTGTCGCCCTGCCGGGCGTAGGTCTGGCCGAGGCCCAGGTGCGCGGCCGGGTCGTCCGGCAGCATGAGCCGCACCTGCATGAACTGCTGCTCGGCATCGTTGTAGCGGCCCGTCTGCAGGTAGGCCTCGCCGAGGGCGAAGCGGTTGGAGGCGGTCGGGTTGAGCTCGACGGCCTTCTCGTATTCCGCGACGGCCTCGTCGTACCGCTCCTCCTGGAACAGCAGGCGGGCCAGCAGGGCGTGCGCCCCGTCGGCGGCGCGGTTCCTCCCGACGAAGTCCCGGACGGAGTCGACGGCCCGCTGCGCATCCCCCATCGCCCGGTAGGCCTTCGACATCAGCTCCGCCGCGCCGAGGGCGTTCTGCGCCTGCGGCGCCAGGGACAGCGACATCCGGAATTCCCCGACGGCTGCCCCGTACTGCTTGTCCCTGTAGAGCTCGATCCCCCGTTCCAGGGCGCGGCCCGCGTAGTATTCGAGCTGCCCGCTGTTGGCCTGCATGGAGGCGAAGAGCCGCTCTGCACCCGTTGTATCAATGGCCGTCATCTCGCACCGAGTCCTGTGTGGGCCTTTCTTCTCAAGGGATTCATCGGCACGGACAGGGCGTTTCTTTAGGCACGACACCCTCGTAAAAATTGCCCGCCCGTGCGGTGTGAGGCAGGCAAGAATTGCCCGGCTTCCACGGCGTCCTGCTCTCATCATCGGCTGCAGGCCCGCCGGCGGGAGTGAAGCGGGAGAGAGCCGTATCGAAGGGAAATGGACGTCATTCCGACGTGTTATGCGCTCCCTGTTCTGCTCTCTGCCCGTTTGCCCTGCGCCCTGCGCCCCATGCCCCGCTTGCATGGCACACCCGTTGCTCCCCTGCACGGGCAAAACCACTCGAGGAATGCCCATGGATGCTTCCGCTGTTCAGCTTCCGATAGACCCCGTCGCCTCCGCGGAGGCCCCCCGCAG
>CAYSDD010000254.1:0-1849 GCA_964429555.1 uncultured Syntrophaceae bacterium | reverse complement strand
CTACATCTACCTGTACATGTCCCGCATCGACTTCTTCCTGAACAGCACCCTCTTTCTCGCCGTCATCATCCCCGTCTTTTATCTGGACGAGACGAAGGCCCAACGTCGGCTCTTCGGGTTCTATCTGGCGGGCTCGTCCTTGCTGCTCGCCGCCTTCGCCCTGGGGCTCGACGCGCGGCTCGGCGGCGGCGTGCCTTATGCGTCCGACTGGCTGGCCCTCCTGCTCACGGTCGTATTGGCCGCCTGTGCGTGGAGCCGTGCCCGCGGCAGCGGGGAGCGGGTGAAAAGACTGCGGCTGGCCCTGTCGATGGCCGTTGCGGCCCCGCTGCTGATCGGCGGGCTGTTCAAGTATTTCCTCCTGGTCCCGCTGCCCAGGGAGGGCCTCGTGGTGGCCCTGCTGGATGCGGTCTACTTCGGCCTGTTCTGAGGGGAGCCGGATGATCGGCATCGAGAGGCTGGACACGTTCTTCACGATCCTCGTCGGCCTGGGCACCCAGCCGGCGAGCCTGCTGCTTCTCTTCGGCGCGACGCTGCTCGGGATCGTCTTCGGCGCCCTGCCGGGCCTGACGGCGACGCTGGGCATCGCGCTGCTCACGACGCTCACCTACGGCATGGGGCCCGCCCCGGCCATGGTGGCCCTGCTCGGGATCTACGTGGGCGGCGTCTACGGGGGCTCCTATGCCTCGATCCTGATCAACATCCCCGGGACGCCCGCGGCGGCCGCCACGGCCCTGGAGGGTTACCCGCTTGCCTGCAGGGGGGAGGCCGGGCGGGCGATCGGCGCCACGACGACGGCCTCCTGCATCGGCACCCTCATCGGGATGCTGTTCATGGTCACCATGACGCCCATCGTGGCGGCCTTCGCCCTGCAGTTCACCTCCTTCGAGTTCTTCCTGCTGGCCTTCTTCGGGATCATCATCAGCGGCACGCTGGCGAGCCCCGACCTGGTCATCAAGGGCTGGATCTCCGGGTTTCTCGGCCTCTTCCTGGCCTGCATGGGCCGCGACCCCCTGCAGGCCTTCCCCCGGTTCACCTTCGGCTTCCCCCAGCTCGAGAGCGGGCTCGACGTGGTGGCCGTCATCATCGGCGCCTTCGGGATCCCCCAGATCATCCAGGTGCTCGGCGGGACCTTCCGAGCCGGCGAGGCCCGGCAGCTGACCCGGGTCCTGCCGTCCTTCCGGCTGATGGCGAGAAACGCGGGAAACATCGTCCGGTCGGCCCTCATCGGCGTGGGCATCGGTTCCGTGCCCGGCATCGGCGAGGACGTGGCGGCGTGGATGGCCTACGGGGCGGCGAAGAACGCCTCGAAGGAGCCCGGGAAATTCGGCACCGGCCTCTACGAGGGCGTGATCGCCACCGAGACGGCCAACAACTCCTGCATCGGCGGGGCGATCATCCCGCTGCTGAGCCTCGGCATCCCGGGAAGCCCGCCCGCGGCCATGCTGCTGGGCGCCCTCATGCTCCACGGCGTCACGCCCGGTCCGATGCTCTCCATCGAACACCCGAATTTCATCCTGCAGGTGACGGCCATCCTCTTCCTGGCCTCCATCGCCATGTGGGTCATCGGGATCGTCCTGGCCCGCCAGGTCGTCAAGGTGCTGCGCTTTCCCCCGCAGGTCTTCATGCCCGTCGTGGCCGTGCTGTGCATCATCGGCTCCTACGGCCTCGGCCTCAATCTCTTCAACCTCTATATCATGCTTCCCGTGGGGATCGTCGCCTACTGCATGACGGAGATGAAGTACCCCATCGCGCCGCTCGTCATCGGCTACATCCTCGGCCCCATGGCCGACGAGAACCTGCGCCGGGCGCTCATGATCTCGCACGGCAGCTTTCTGCCCATGTTCACCCG
>CAYSDD010000253.1:0-1855 GCA_964429555.1 uncultured Syntrophaceae bacterium | reverse complement strand
CTTAGCAGGCGAACCCATTCGGCCTCTCTGGCATCTCTCCGCGCTCGATCGGCCTGTGTATTCTCACCCTCACCCGGCCTCTCCCGTCGAGGGAGAGGAGCAACGGCCTGGACGGGCAGGGTGCATGTTCTATTCTGGCGGAGGGAGCAGGATTCGAACCCGCGAACCTTTCGGTTAACGGTTTTCAAGACCGCCGCCTTAGACCACTCGGCCATCCCTCCGGCGTTGCCCGTTTGCTGCGAACCGGCCGGGCCCGGCCGGCAGGATACCCGTTTTGGAAAACGGCATATTACCCGCCGGCGGGTATTCTGTCAATGCCTTTCATGTAGGGCCGCAGGGGCTCGGGAATGACGACGCTGCCGTCCCTCTGCTGGTAGTTCTCGAGGATGGCCACCACCGTCCGCCCCACGGCCAGGCCCGATCCGTTGAGGGTGTGGACGAACTCCACCTTGCCGGAGCCCTCGCGGCGGAAGCGGATCGAGGCCCGGCGGGCCTGGAAGTCCTCGAAGTTGCTGCACGAGGAGATCTCGCGGTAGACGTTCTGGCCGGGCAGCCACACCTCGAGGTCGTAGGTCTTGGCCGAGGAGAAGCCCAGGTCGGCCGTGCAGAGGCTCACCGTGCGGAAGTGCAGGCCCAGGGTCTTGAGGATGTCCTCTGCGTCGAGGGTCAGCTTCTCGAGCTCGTCGTAGGAGGTCTCGGGAGTCGTGAACTTCACGAGTTCCACCTTGTTGAACTGGTGCTGGCGGATGAGGCCGCGGGTATCCTTGCCGTAGGAGCCCGCCTCGCTGCGGAAGCAGGGCGAGTAGGCCACGTAGTAGATAGGCAGGTCCTTCTCGGCGAGGATCTCGTCGCGGTGGATGTTGGTGACGGGCACCTCGGCCGTGGGGATGAGGTAGTAGTCCATCCCCTGGATCTTGAAGAGGTCCTGCTCGAACTTCGGCAGCTGCCCCGTGCCGGTCATGCTCTCCTTGTTGACCATGAAGGGCGTGAGGACTTCCGTGTAGGTGTGCTGGAAGGTGTGCAGGTCGAGCATGTAGTTGAAGAGGGCCCGCTCGAGCTTGGCGCCCCAGCCCCGGTAGAGGGTGAAGCGGGCGCCCGTGATCTTCGCCCCGCAGGCGAAGTCGAGGATCTTGAGGTTCTCGCCGATGTCCCAGTGGGGCTTGGGCTCGAAGTCGAAGACGGGCTTCTCGCCCCAGTGGCGGATGACGGGGTTGTCCTCGGAGCTCGTGCCGTACTCGACGGATTCGTGCTGGACGTTGGGGACGACCATGACGAAGTTCTGGATGTCGGCCTCCACCTGGGCCAGCTCCGCATCGAGGGCCTTGATCCGCTCGGAGATGCCCGCCATCTTCGCGACGAGCTCCGAGGCGTCCTTCTTCTCCTTTTTGAGGGCCCCGATTTCCTTGGAGGCCTTGTTGCGCTCGCCCCGCAGGGCCTCCACCTCCTGGAGGATGTCCCGGCGGCGCTTCTCGGCGTTGACAAACGGGGCAAAGTCGATCTCCTGCCCCCGCTCGAGCATCTTGCGGCGGACGAGCTCGGTGTTCTCGCGAAGGAACTTGATGTCCAGCATATCCTGTATCCCCCTTGCTCTCATAGAGAGGCCGGTGAAATGTTCAAGAAGACCCGCCCTCGGCCGGTTCCCCGACGCTGTCGGGGCAGGGGAATGTCACCCTCACCCCGGTCCTCTCCCGTCGAGGCAGAGGAAGACCGGGCGGCGGTTGAGGCATCTCAGAAGTCAATTTCCCTTATCACTCCGACAGGTTAAGGTCAACCATTTTATCCTGGAATGCAGGCCGTGCTGGGGCTAGCGGCGGCCGAGCCTGCGGCGGACCATGCCGGCGAGCGTCGTCATCTC
>CAYSDD010000252.1:0-1864 GCA_964429555.1 uncultured Syntrophaceae bacterium | reverse complement strand
GGTGCTCATCCTCCAGTACCAGACCCGTCACGGCGTCCTGTTCCGCGACCTGGGCGTCCTCATCACGGCCTTCATGGCGGGCCTCTCGGCCGGCGCCCTCGCCCTCGCGGCGGCGGCGCGCGGCAGGTCCCGATACCGCACGATCGGCCGGCCATGGGGAATCGGGTTGATCGCGGGCTTCGTGATGCTGGGGACCCTCGTCTTCCTGCAGGCCCGCAGCGGCCGCTTCACGGGGCTGGAGGAGACCTCGGGACTTCTCGCCGCGGCAGGGTTTCTCGTGTCGGGCGTCTTCGCCTTCGCCTCCCTCCGATGGCCCTCCGGCCAGCAGAGGGCCGTTTCCCCGCTCTACGCCGCCGACCTGCTCGGCGGCTGCGTCGGTTCCGTCGCCGCAAGCCTGCTGCTCGTGCCGCTGGCCGGCATGGACATCACCGCCGCCGCGATGGCGGCGCTTGCACTGATCGCCCTGATCCTGATCTAGCGCGGCAGTGACGTCAAAAGGGGGGAAGGAGGGGATTTCCCTTTCACCGGATGCCGGCCGCCTTCTTCCCCCGGCACCGCCCGCATTCCATCCCGCCCGCCCGGCCCGGCGCCGCGATGAAAGCCGCCCCGCAGCGCGGGCATTTTCGGAGTTTCCCGCGGTTGCCCGCGACCTTGAGAAACTCGACGAAAGCATAGACGAGCACGTTGTGGTAGTATTCGTCGGCAAGACCGGCGCGTTCGGTGAAGTAGCTCTCCTGGAATAGCGGCTTTTCGTAAATGGCCCCGTCTTCGCCGACGGCCAGCTCCCTGCGGTTCACCACATTGTAGACGGCCAGAAGATCCAGGAGTGTCTGGTTCCGGGACAGGTCCTTCGCCTCCATGACCTCCCCGAGGATCGCCCTCCAGCGCTCCAGCAGCTCGGCCAGGACCTCCTGCTCGCCCTGGATGCGGCTGTAGTAGGCCGCCCACTTCTGCGCCTCCCGGGTCTTCTCGGCCGGAACGGCCCGCCGGATCGCGAGGATGCGTTCCCCCAGCCCGATGTATTCCTCCATGCAGGCCAGGAGCCGCTCCTTGACCTCGTCCATCTCCCCGGTGAGCGGGGCCCGCTCGTCGAACATCTCCGCCACCTCGCCGAGCCAGGCGTTTCCCGCCGTCCCGACGGAGATCCGGACGTCGTCCTCCTCGTAGGGGTTCTCGCAGTCCCACTTCGGCTCCAGGGGCTGGATCTTGAACTGCAGCACCCTCTCCCCGTCGTAGTCATAGGAGGCAAGCGAGATGTTGCCGGGCAGGTTGTTGATGACGGACAGCAGCCTGCGCTCCTCGAGCAGGAGATCCACCAGTTCCCTGTCCCCCGCCGGCAGCGCGTCCTCGAATCGCTCCAGGGTCGGGTATCGATCGAGGGCCTTTGCGAGGAACTCGGGGCCATAGCCGAAGGCCCTCGCGGCGCCCCGGATGAACACGGCACCGGCCTCCGCCGGCCCCGGCGCGCCTGCGAAATCCACCACGAGCTGTCCAAAACGCAGATCCCGTTTTCCCTTCATGGACGCCTGCCCCCGCTGCGGCGATGCGTACCGAAAATACCCAAAGCCACGGCTCTTTTCAAGTTCAAAGGACCCCGCCGCCTTCTTTTTTCTTGAACGAAACGGGATTCGGAGTTAACAGAATGGACCCATGGGGATCGTCAAGGACATCAAGTTTTTCGTCGCCCGAAATTGCCTCACCTCCCTCGGATACCACGCCTGCAGCCTGCACGCGAAGACGATCCGGGTCATTCCCGAAGGCATCGAGAGGGTCAGGGCCCACGTCGCCGGGGGCGGGACGATCATCTTTGCCTGCTGGCACCAGCGGTTTTTCAGCGGGTTTTTCGTCCCCCGGATCTTCGGGA
>CAYSDD010000251.1:0-1874 GCA_964429555.1 uncultured Syntrophaceae bacterium | reverse complement strand
GCGCCGTCCATCTGGTACCGGAAGGCCTTGCGGATGGCCCGGCCGGCCCGCAGGATGTTCTGCGGCGAGTTGACGGCGCAGCGCTCGATGTATCGCACCCCGTCGAGCCCGGCCAGCACCTCGCTCATGCGGATGGGGTGCCCGTCGAGGGTCGCGCTCCGGCCCGGGGGCGACGTCGTGGACGCCATGCCCAGCAGGGTGGTCGGGGCCATCTGGCCTCCGGTCATGCCGTAGACGGCGTTGTTGATGAAGATGACGGTGATGTTCTCGCCGCGGTTGGCCGCGTGGAAGGTCTCCGCGGTGCCGATGGCGGCGAGGTCCCCGTCGCCCTGGTAGGAGAAGACGACGCGGTCGGGCAGCGTCCGCTTGATGCCCGTCGCGACGGCGCAGCCCCTCCCGTGGGGCGCCTCGAGCATGTCCACGTCGAAGTAGTTGTAGGCCAGCACCGCGCAGCCCGCCGGCGGCACGCCGATCGTGATGCCGCGGATGCCCAGCTGGTCGACGGCGTCGCAGATGAGCCGGTGGGTGATGCTGTGGCCGCACCCCGCGCAGTAGTGGAACGGGGTGTCCTTGAGCGATTTCGGCCTGGAGAAGACCTTCTGCATCGGTTCGCTACCTCTGGTATTCCTGGACGATCGCCTTCGCGAGCTCCGCCGGCGTGGGCACGACCCCGCCGGGGCGCCCGTAGAAGCTCACCCGGGCGCGGCCCTCCAGGGCGAGCCTGACGTCCTCGATCATCTGCCCCGTGCTCATCTCGAAGACGAGGAAGTTGCCGATCCGCTCCGCCGTGTCGCGGATGATCTGTGCCGGGAAGGGCCAGAGCGTGATGGGACGGATGAGCCCCACCCGGTATCCCGAGTCCCGGAGGCGGTTGATGGCGCCCTTGGCGATCCGGGCCGCGATGCCGTAGGCGATGATGACGAGCTTCGCGTTGCCCGTGCGGTAGGTCTCGAAGCGGACCTCTTTGCCCGCGATCACCTCGTACTTGCGCACGAGCTTCCAGTTGTGCTCCTCCATGCGCAGGGCGTCGAGGATGAGGGCCCGGACGAACCGGCTCTTGCCCTCGCCGCAGCCCTTGAGCACGTATTTCTCGCTGTAACGCCGCGGCCTCGGCTTTCCGAAGACGACCGGTTCCATCATCTGTCCCGTCATCCCGTCGCCCAGGATCATCACGGGGTTGCGGTAGGCGTCGGCCAGGTCGAAGGCGTCCATGGTCAGGTCGGCGAGTTCCTGCACCGACGCGGGGGCCAGGACGATCGTCCGGTAATCCCCGTGCCCGCCGCCGCGCGTGGCCTGGAAGTAGTCCCCCTGCGAGGGCAGGATGTTGCCCAGCCCGGGGCCGCCGCGCATCATGTTGACGATCACGGCGGGCAGCTCGTCGGCGGCCAGCGCCGAGATCCCCTCCTGCTTGAGGGAGATCCCCGGGCTCGACGAGGACGTCATGGCGCGGGCCCCGGCGGCGCTGGCCCCCAGGACCATGTTGACCGCGGCGATTTCGCTTTCGGCCTGGATGAACGTGCCGCCCTCGGCCAGGCGCATGTGCTCGGCCATGTACTCGGTGAGCTCGTTCTGGGGCGTGATGGGGTAGCCCGCGTAGAACCGGCATCCCGCCCGGATGGCGGCTTCCCCGCAGGCCCAGTTTCCGGAGATGAGGATCTTATCCACGCCAGACCTCGATGGCGGCCTCGGGGCACGTGACGGCGCAAAGCGTGCAGCCGGTGCACTCCTCGCCGTCCCTGGACGCCACGGGGTGATAGCCCCGGGTGTTGAATTCCGTCGTCGTGACGATCAGGGTTTTCTTGCAGGCCGGGATGCACAGGAGGCACTCCTTGCAGCGTTCCCGGTCGATGACGATGCGGCCTTTCGGCATTCTC
>CAYSDD010000250.1:0-1878 GCA_964429555.1 uncultured Syntrophaceae bacterium | reverse complement strand
TGCGGGAGTTCTACACGGAGCGCGACGTCGTCATGGAAGAGCGCCGGCAGACCTACGAGTCCGTCCCCGCGCGGAAGCTCTCGGAGCTCTTCTTCGCCACGTCCTTCGCGGCGAACCCCTACCGCCGCCCCATCATCGGCTGGCCCTCGGATATCGCCTTTTTGTCCCCCGACTATCTCGAGTCC
Organism: uncultured Syntrophaceae bacterium; assembly: GCA_964429555.1. Taxonomy (GTDB): domain Bacteria; phylum Desulfobacterota; class Syntrophia; order Syntrophales; family UBA2192; genus UBA2192. Next base: position 1,693 of record CAYSDD010000250.1, on the reverse strand, counting down.
TTCTTCAGGCAGCACCACGCGCCGGGCAACACGGTGATCGCCATCGTGGGCGACATCGACGCGGCCAAGACCCTGGAGATGGTGAAGAAGTATTTCGGCCCCATCCCGGCCCACCCCCCGGCTGTTCGCCGCGTGACGGAGGAGCCGCCCCAGAGCGGCCCCAAACGGGTCACTCTCGCCGCCGACGCGAACCCGCACCTCATCATCGGCTGGCACAAGCCCACCCTGCCGGCTTTCGAGGACTACGTTTTCGACGTCATCGAGGCCCTGCTCTCGAAGGGTCGCACCTCCCGGTTCCACCGGAGCATCGTGCAGGGAAAACAGCTTGCCGAGGACGTGAGCGCCGCCAACGGCATGCCCGGCGCACGATACCCCAACCTCTTCATGATCTCCGGGACCCCGCGCCACCCCCACGGGCCCGACGAACTGGAGGAGGCCGTGTATGTGGAACTGGAGAAGCTCAAGAAGGAGCCCGTGCAGAAGCAGGAGCTGGAAAAGATCGTCAACCAGCTCCGGGCGGAGTTCATCCGCGAACTCAATTCGAACTCGGGCCTCGCGAGCCGGCTTTCCTACTACGAGATCATCACGGGCGACTACCGGTACATGACGCGCTATATCGACATGATCGAAAAGGTCACCCCCAAGGACATCATGGAGGCGGCGAAGAAATACCTGACCGAGGAAAACCGAACCGTGGCCGTTCTCCAGAGGAAGGTGAACCCGTGAGGAAAGCACTCGTCCTCTGTATCGTTCTGCTCCTCATGGCCGCCGGGCCCTGCCCCGCCGGGGCGACGGACGCGCAGCCGGCGCCCGCATGGCCCGATCCGGACCGCCTGACATACGGGGAGATCCGATTCTCCCCGCCGAAACCGCAACGGGTCGTCCTCGAAAACGGCCTGACCGTCTACACCCTGGAAGATCGTGAACTGCCGCTCGTTCAGGTTTCGTTCCTCGTCGGTGCGGGCTCGGTGTTCGAGCCGGATGGCAAGGCCGGCCTTGCGGAATTGACGGGCGACGCGATGCGGACAGGCGGCGCGGGCAAGCTGGGCGGCGATGAGGTGGACGAGCAGCTGGAGTACCTGGCTGCGCCGGTATCCGTCAATGTCGGAATGGAATACGGGACGGGCAGTCTCTCGGTCCTGAAGAGGGATCTCGAAAAGGCCTTCCGGATCTTCGCCGACATCCTCCGCCGACCCGCCTTCGAGGAGGCGAAAGTCGAGCACGCCAAGAATCTCAAGATCGAGGAGCTTCGCCGAGTGTTCGACGCGCCGCAACGGCTCGCCTTTCGGGAGTTCCGGCGTGTGCTCTACGCCGGCAACCCCCGCGGGCGCCTGCCGGAGATCCAGACGATCGAGGCCATCACGCGGGACGATCTCGTCGCGTTCCACAGGGCCCATGTCTTCCCCCGCAACCTGCGGATCGCGGTCACGGGCGATCTCTCGAAGGAAGAGGCCCTTGCGTTGGTGGAGAGGCATTTCGGCGACTGGGACGACGAGGGGGATTTCAGCACCGCGCCCCTTCCGAAGCCGCAGGAGCAGGGGCCCCTGTATCACTTCTCCCGGAAAGGTCCCCAGTCCACCGTGATCATCGGCACGATCGGGCCGGGCAAGGAAAGCCCCGATTTCCACGCATTCACGGTCCTGGATCACATCCTGGGCAGCGGCGGGTTCCGCTCCCGGATCTTCCAGGAGGT
>CAYSDD010000249.1:0-1886 GCA_964429555.1 uncultured Syntrophaceae bacterium | reverse complement strand
GTCCGCACGCCGGGCGGCACGAGGGGCCGGTCCATGAAGTAGTCGTAGACCACCTCCTTGAGGAACTGCTCGCCCACGAAGTTGATCAGGGTGGCGTTCTTGATGGCCGTGGCCTGGCTGTCGACGCAGCGCCTGCCGTATTCCTCCGAGTAATAGAGGTTTTCGGAGAAGTCTTCCATGTCGACGCCGAAGAGCATCTCCAGGGGGATGTGGCCCGTGAAGACATTGTGGACCGTGTGCAGGACGGGAACCCCGCGGGCCTTCAGGTAGGCGTTGATGATCCCGCCCGCCATCCAGTCGTGGGTGTGGACGATCAGCCGGCCGCCGTGGCGGGCGCTGACGCCCTTGATGACGTTGTTGACGATCTCGCGCTGGAACTCGGCGGCGTTGAGCAGGGGGTTGCCGCCGTAGGCGCTCAGCAGATCGGAAAAGACGCCCGAGCTGACGAGGTGGATCTTCTCGGGGTCGATCTTGTAGCGCATCTCCCGCCACTGCTGCGCGCTGAGCCTGGACTCCCGCTGGAATCGCTTCTTGAGGTTCAGCAGGGCGAGGTGGACGTCGACGCCCCGCTCCGTCAGCCCCTCGCACAGGGCCGAGATGACCTCGCCCTGCCCGCCGCTCTTGCCGGAGATGTACTTGGCGAGCCCCCCCAAATCCTCGGGGAGCCGCCCCGTCTCGGGCGTGATGATGAGCACGGCGGGCTTCTCCTTGCGCGTGAGGATCTCGAACCGGAAGATGGTGACCGTGAGGATGTCGATCTTCCGCGTCAGGATGTGCACCGCGCTGGCGAGCGAGGCGCCGTAGGGGTTCTCGTAGCGGCTCAGGGACGTCTCCCGGCCGGTGGGCCGGTGGATGAAAAACAGGTGATCCGCCGCGGTGAGGTGGCGCCAGTGGGTGAGCAGCTCGCCGCCCGCCTTCCGGGCGATCTCTTCCATTTTCTCGATGTCCCGGAAGAGATCGAGCTGGGCGGGGTCGTCGAGCCAACCCCCCGTCTGCACCTCCATCGCGGCCAGGTCGGCCCCTGCCGGCGCCGGGATCTCCAGAACCGGGCAGCGGTCGGCATCGACGGTCCGGGCCAGTTCCGCCGGCGTGACGACCTCGATGCCCGGGAACTCCGGGAGGGCCCCGGCCAGCTCCCGCCAGAAATCGTGCATCCCCGGGTCCCCGTCGCCCGGTGCGCCGAAGGTCTCCACCCCGGTGCCGATAAGCAGGACACCTTCGGTCTCCGCGGCGATGCGCCCGAGGTACGCCCGGGCTCCGGGGTCGCCCTGCGCGGACCGGGCGCCGATCGCTTCGCTGAGCCCCCGATGCCGCGGGATCAAGAGCAACCTCGACCCGGCGGCGCGGCACAGCCCGCCGGGTGCCCCCGGGCCCGTCATCTCGCAGAGCATGGCCGAGTAGCCCATGTCGGCGACGACGGCGGCGATCTCGCGGTTGCAGATCAGATCCGTGTTGCAGAAGGACGTGGGCCGCGTCCCGAAGTGCTTGGCCAGCCGGTCGCGGTGCAGGGAGACCTGGTCCCGGAACTCCTGCCTGCGCGGGTCCTCGAAGAGACTCGCCAGCGAGTGGTAGTGCGTCTCGTCGAGGAACTCGACCCTCGCGCCGTCCCGCCCGGCATCGAGGAGGTCCTGGAGGGCGCGGATGACCTCGCTCCGGTAGAGTTCCGCCTGATCGAGGAAGGTGCCCGAGACGCTGACGGCCGCCTTGAACTCGGGGCAGCGTCCGACCAGCTCCGCCAGCATCCGGATGGCGGGCAGGTAGCACCGGGCCGCCCTGTCCGCAAAGAACTCCCGGTTCCGCTCGTCCCAGAGAAACTTGTCGCGCTCCGGGTGGAGCAGGCAGGGGTGGTGGAGCTGGAAATAGAAGATCACGGACACCATGGGGCG
>CAYSDD010000248.1:0-1894 GCA_964429555.1 uncultured Syntrophaceae bacterium | reverse complement strand
TGCCAGCGCGAGGACGAGCATGACGGCCGCGACGCACAGGAATGCTCGTTTCATGGTTCCACCTCCGTCGTGTTTGGATGCGTTTTTATACCGTCTGCCGTCCGGTACGTCCAGCATTTTTCGTATCGAAGGCGCGCCGCCGGCGCGAAGAAAGGGCGGCGGCAGTCCGGAGGGGGATTCGCCCGGCACGGTCAACAGGGGCCGGGTGCAAGGCGACCGTTGTTACGGAGGGTAAGAGGGTACAGAGGGCAAGGGGGTGAGACGGTTGTTTGAGCGTTTGACGTGCTTGACATGCACAGATGATCCGAGCTTCTGACCTTTTCCGCCTCTCACCTTCGTCTTACTTCAGGCCCAGGACGTCCTGCATGTCGTACAGCCCGTTCTTCTGCTTCACGATCCACTTCGCGGCGGCGATCGCCTCGCGGGCGAAGGTGTCCCGGATGAAGGAGCGGTAGATCAGTTCCACGCCGGCCCCCATCTCGCTGAAGAGGGCAGGGCTCACGTTCGGCACGAGGACGCAGCGTGTCTTCTTCGTCAGCTCGCGGATGCGCTCCATCTCGTCGAGCATGAACCCCATGGTCCCCATGACCACGGAGGTCTTGAACTCGGCCGCGATCTTGAGATGGGCCAGGGACGATTCCTTGTCCGTGAAATCGATGACCACGCAGCTGTTGCGGATGCAGTCCCGGAGACTCTCCGAGACGGCAACCCCGAAAAATCCCATGTGATGGATTTCGCCTGCGTCATGCCCGACGTAGCGGCTTCCCGCCGCGTCCACGGCGCCGAAGAGCTCGATGCCGTCCGTCTCGTTGACGAACTGCATGAGCCTCGCCCCCATCTTGCTGCTCACACCTGTGACGATGGCCTTCACCATGGCATTCCTCTCGTGCGCGCTACGGATGACGGCAGCGGGACCGCATGGCCCGGGGCCATCGGGCATCGGCTCCAGGCACCCGGGGAAGGGTCGGTCTCTTCGCCTGATGCCTGAAGCCGCGTATATTTCATCCGATCGCCTGGCCGCCCCGCTCCGCGGTGCGGATCCGGATGACGTCCGGCAGGTCCAGGACGAAGATCTTCCCGTCCCCGATCTCGCCCGTGCGGGCGCTCTTGCTGATCGCCTGGATGGTGGGCTCCACGAAATCCTCGTTGACGGCGATCTCGAGCTTGACCTTCTTGAGGAGGCTCCCCGCTTCCTTTGCGCCCCGGTAGACCTCCGTGACGCCTTTCTGCCGTCCCCTGCCGAGGACGTTGGAGACGGTCATGAGGTTCACGTCGATCTCCTCGAGCGCATTCATGACGTCGTCGAGCTTGTGCGGCTTGATGATGGCAATGATGTATTTCATGGGTCGCTCCTCCTAGTCGACCAGGGTGTAGGCCGACTCGCTGTGCTGGGTGAGGTCCAGGCCGACGATCTCCTTGGTCTTTTCCACCCGGACACACAGCAGGGTGTCGACGAGTTTGAAGATGGCCCAGGTCATGGCCGCGGCAAACGCGATCGTCACCGCCACGAGCATGCACTGGGTCAAAAACAGCCCGGGGTTGCCGAAGAGAAGCCCGTCGGCGCCGGCCTCGTTGACCGCCTTTTCCGCGAAGAGGCCCGTCGCCAGGGTTCCCCAGATCCCGCCCACGCCGTGGATCCCGAAGACGTCGAGCGAGTCGTCGTACTTGAAGAAGGACTTCACCCTGGCGATGGCGATGTAGCAGAAGACGCTCGCGAGGGCGCCGATGAAGATGGCGTTCATGGGGTTCACGAACCCGCAGGCCGGCGTGATCGCAACGAGGCCCGCCACGGCGCCCGAGACCGCGCCCAAGGCGGTCGGGGCCTTGTGCTGCACCCACTCGATGACGGCCCAGGTCAGTCCCGCGGCGGAGGTGGCCACCGTGGTGGTCACGA
>CAYSDD010000247.1:0-1900 GCA_964429555.1 uncultured Syntrophaceae bacterium | reverse complement strand
AGGGGTGCTGGCCCGTGCCGAAGGCCATGCCGGGGTCGATCTCGATGACCGTCTCCCGGCCCGTCGCGGCGTAGCGCTCCCAGGACGGCTTCACGATGATGTTCTTGCTGATCCGCAGGGGCTTGAAGAAGCGCTTCCAGACCTCGCCCCACTGCGGGTCGACGATGACCTCCGTGTCGAAGCCGGGTTTCTCGTGGTCGGGAAAGAGCTCGGCCAGGCTGTCGATGTAGGCCTGGAGCCGGGCCGACCGCTTCGCATCGTCGGCATCGGAGGGGAAATAGGCGTTGAGGATGCACTCGTCCCGGGAATCCGGCTCGGGAAGGTCGGAGACCCCGGGCTCCAGGAACTCCTCGAAGACCCCCTGGGCCCCCATTTCGGTGAGGTAGTTCGAGAGGGCCTCCTCCAGCGCGGGCGGGGTGTGGAGCTTGAAGCGGACCCACTTCTCCCTGGGTGCGGCTGACTTTTCCGAGCTGCCGGGCATGGTGCCTCCTTCCGGTGTCGTCGTGCGGAAAACGGAAAACGGGGTCCCGCCTCGCGGGCATCCCCAAGAGGGGGCACAGCGAAGCCCCCAGCGCCCCCCCAGGATGGCTGTATAGCCTGTTTTTCGAGAGATTTCAAGCAGCTTGAATTTTGAAACCCGTCGTGATAGCGTCATCAATCACCATTTTTGACAGGGAAAATTGCGGCGTTCATGCGATATTACCCGATCGGCCTCGACATCCTGGATCGGCGCTGCCTCGTCGTCGGCGGCGGCGAGGTGGGGCAGCGAAAGGCTCAGCGCCTCCTCGAGTGCGGGGCCCGTGTGACCGTCGTGGGGAAACAACTCACGCCGGTCCTCAAACGGCTCGTGCGTGCGGGCCGAGTGAGCCACGTGGCGGCCGATTACGGCGAGGCCCACCTCGACGGCGCCTTTCTCGTGATCGGGGCGACGGATGACCGCGCCGTCAATGACCGGATCTTCCGCGACGCGCGCCGGCGGGGGGTCCTGGCCAACATCGTCGACGACCCGGAGCGCTGCGACTTCATCCTTCCCGCCCTGTGCAGGCAGGGGGACCTGGTGATCACCGTCGCGACGGGGGGCAGGAGCCCGGCCCTGGCCAGGAAGCTCCGGCAGGAGCTCGAAGAGCGCTACGGGCCCGAGTACGGGGTGCTCCTGGGGATCATGGGCGAGCTGCGCGGCCGCATCATCGGTCGCGGGGAGGGGCCCGACGAGAACCGGAAGATCTTCGAGGCCCTGGTGGATTCCGACATCCTCGAGCGCATCCGCAGGGGACACTGGCGAAAGGTCGAGGAGACGGTGAGGCGGCTCGCGGGCGTAGCCATCGACATCCGGTCGATTGCAGGTTCAGGCATCGGCGGGAAAAGCGGGACCGCCCGCCGGAAGCGGCCCGTCAACAAGGGTCGGGGGACCGGGGGCAGATGATGGAACCACTGTTTTTCAAGGCGGCACTGGCGGCCTACCTGGCGGCGACGGCGGGCTACCTCGTGTCGCTCGTGGCCCGGCGCGTCATGGTGGCCAGGATCGCCACGTGGGTCCTCGGCCTTGCCGTGGCTCTCCACGCCGTCCATTTCCTGGAGATGTACGCCGAGAGGGGGCTCAACGTGGCCGTGAACGTCTTCGAGGCCGTCTCGCTTTTCGCCTGGATCGTCTCGGGCGCCTATCTCGCCTTCCAGGTGCGGACCAAGACGAGGGTCCTCGGGGCCATCGTGGCGCCCTTCGCCGTGTTGCTCATGATGCTCGCGTCGCTGGGCATCGAGGGGACCCTGGCCGTCCCCGACGCCCTGCAGGGCAGGCTCGTCCCCATCCACGTCACGCTGTCCCTCGCCGGCGAGGGGCTCTTTGCGCTCGCCTCGCTGGCGGGGGTCATGTACTGCATCCAGGACCGCCAGATCCGCCGGC
>CAYSDD010000246.1:0-1911 GCA_964429555.1 uncultured Syntrophaceae bacterium | reverse complement strand
GCGGAGGTCGAGGGCGTGCAGGCCGTGATCCGATCCACGGCGGACGTCACGAAAGAGGATTTCGTCGCCGCCGACGGGATCATCGCGGGCTCTCCCGTCTACTTCGGGTCCATGGCGGCGCCCCTCAAGGATGTCCTTGACAAGTACGTGGGGGTGCGGAAGAAGATGGAGAACAAGGTGGGCGCCGCCTTCGCCACGAGCGCCGACCCGTCGGGCGGCAAGGAGACGACGATGATCTCCATCCTCCAGGCCCTGCTGATCTACGGGATGATCGTCGTCGGCGACCCCCTCGACGCCACGGGTCATTACGGGGTTTCCTGCCTCGGGGCCCCCGACGCGGCGGCGGCGGAAAACGGCCGCAAGCTCGGCAAGCGGGTGGCGGCACTGGTTAAGAAGGTAAGAGGGTAGGAAGGGAAGAGGGTTGGAAACCCCGGGGGCCATTGCCTGCGGACTGCTTCTCCAACCTTCTGAACCTCTCACCTTCTGCACTCATGGGCCTGTGGGCCGTGTTTCCTTCGGAAGCGGACGCAGAATCGACAGGCAAGGGGTATGCGATGAAGGTGGCCACGACGGAAGAGATGAGGGCGATGGACCGCCATGCCATCGAGCGGCTGGGCATCCCCGACGAGATCCTCATGGAGAACGCCGGGGTCGCCGCCTATCACGCGCTGGCCGGCGAGACGGACATTCCCGGGAGGCGCTTTGCCGTCCTGTGCGGCGGGGGCAACAACGGCGGCGACGGCTTCGTCGTGGCCCGGAAGATCCACTCGGGCGGCGGCATCGTCAAGGTCTTCCTCCTGGCCGAAAAGAACCGCTACCGGGGGGCCGCGCGCAGGAACCTGGAGACGCTTCTCAACCTGGCCGTCGATGTCCGGCCCGTGGAGTCCGCCGTCGACGTGCGGGGCTACCTCCTGCAGGCCGACGCCGTCGTCGACGCCATCTTCGGCACGGGCCTCGACCGCGAGGTGCAGGGCCTTCACCGGGAGGTGATCGAAGTCCTCAACGCGCTGGGCAAACCCGTCTTGAGCCTCGACATCCCCTCGGGGATCAACGGCGACACGGGTGCCGTCATGGGAACGGCCGTCCGGGCGGCGGCGACGGTGACCTTCGGCCTGCCGAAACGGGGCAACCTCCTCTACCCCGGCTTCCTCTTCGGCGGGAGGCTCTACGTCACGCACATCTCCTTCCCGCCCGAACTCTACGACTCGGAAGAGATCCGCATGGAGGTCAACGACCCGCCGCCGCTCCCCGGCCGCAGGGCCTGGGGGCACAAGGGGGACTTCGGCGACGTCCTCTTCATCGCCGGCGCGGCCGGCTACTACGGGGCCCCGGCGTTTTCGGCCCTGTCCTTCCTCAAGGCGGGCGGGGGCTACTCGCGCCTCGCGGCACCCGCCTCGGTGATCCCGGGGCTGGCCGCGCAGGCGGGCGAAATCGTCTTCGTCCCCCAGCGGGAGACCGCGTCGGGCAGCATCGCCCTGCGGAACAAATCGGCCCTGCTCGAGCTGGCGGGGCGCGTGGACCTCGTCGTCCTGGGCCCGGGGCTCTCCCTTGCCGAGGAGACGCAGAAACTCGTCCGGGAGCTGGCGGCAAAGATCGAAAAACCGATCCTCATAGACGGCGACGGGATCACGGCCGTCGCCAGGAACCCCCGGTTGCTCAAGCGGCGCCGTTACGAGACGATTTTGACGCCCCACGCGGGCGAGATGTCCCGGATCACCGGCAAGGGCATCGACGCGATCGAAAAGGACCCCGTCGGCATCCTCCGGGAGACGGCGGCCGCCGTCGATTCCGTCATCGCCCTCAAGGGTGCCCACACCCTCGTCGGCTTGCCCGACGGCCGGGTGTTCATCAACCTCAGCGGCAACTCGGGGATGGCCACGGCGGGGTCGGGCGACGTGCTGACGGGGGCCA
>CAYSDD010000245.1:0-1917 GCA_964429555.1 uncultured Syntrophaceae bacterium | reverse complement strand
CTCTCCCGACGGGAGGATTTTTTTATATTTTGGCTTCGGGCGGGATTCTTTCCGTTCATATGCCTTCTTCGACCGCTCTAGATCTCGCTCCGCCAAGAGCGGGTACCGCAGAACGCATGACTTCACGTCCTGAGCCCCGCCCCATCGACGGAACCGGCATCGTGAGAGATACATGAAAAACATCCGCAACTTCAGCATCATCGCCCACATCGACCACGGCAAGTCGACCCTGGCCGACCGCCTCATCCAGCACACGGGGATGATCGAGGACCGCAACTTCCGCGACCAGATCCTCGACAACATGGACATCGAGCGCGAGCGGGGGATCACGATCAAGAGCCAGGCTGTCACCCTGCCCTACCGGGCCAGGGACGGGCAGGACTACGTCCTCAATCTCATCGACACGCCGGGGCACGTGGACTTCACCTACGAGGTCTCGCGATCGCTCGCCTCCTGCGAGGGGGTGCTGCTGCTCATCGACGCGTCGCAGGGCGTGCAGGCACAGACGATCGCCAACCTCTACCTTGCCATGGAACACAACCTGGCCGTCATCCCCGTCATCAACAAGATCGACCTCCTGACGGCGGACGTGGACCGGGTCCTCGAGCAGATCGACGGCGAGCTGGGGCTCGACCCCTTCAGCCACATCAAGTGCTCCGCCAAGCAGGGGATCGGGATCGAGGACGTCCTCGAGGCGATCGTCGAGCGCGTCCCGCCCCCGACGGGAGATCCGGGAAAACCGCTCTCGGCGCTGATTTTCGACGCGCAGTACGACTCCTTCCGGGGCACGGTCATTCACTGCCGCATCTTCGACGGCGCGGTGAAGCCGGGCGACATCATCCGGTTCATGTCCACGGGCTCCACCTACAAGGTCGAGGAGGTGGGCCGCTTCGCGCTGGCCCGCGTGAAGAAGGACACCCTGTCGGCAGGCGAGGTGGGGTACATCATCGCCGGCGTCAAGACCGTCTCCGACGTTCGGATCGGCGACACGATCACGGGGGACGACCGGCCCGTCGAGAACCCCCTGCCGGGCTTCAAGGAGATCAAGCCCGTCGTCTTTTCGTCCATCTACCCGATCTCCTCGGAGGATTACGAGGACCTCGCCGTCGCCCTGGAAAAGTACAAGCTCAACGACGCCGCCCTGGTGTACACGAAGGATTCCTCCGCCGCCCTGGGGCTGGGGTTCCGCTGCGGGTTCCTGGGGCTGCTGCACCTCGAGATCGTCCAGGAGAGGCTCGAGCGGGAGTTCGACCAGTCCATCATCCTCTCCGTGCCGAGCGTGCGCTACCGCTTCACCCTCAAGGACGGCAGCGTGGTGTACGTGGACAACCCCTCGAACTACCCGGACCCCGCATCGATCGAGAAGGCCGAGGAGCCCTTCATCCGGGCCACGATGATCATGCCCGAGAAGTACCTCGGGGCCGTCATGAAGCTCTGCACGGAGAAGCGGGGCGCCAACTCGACGATGAATTACCTGGGCCCCGGGCGGGTGGAGCTCGTCTACGAGATGCCGCTCGCCGAGGTGCTCTTCGACTTCTACGACCGCTTCAAGACGGTGACCCAGGGCTACGGCTCCTTCGACTACGACCTGATCGACTACCGCGAGGGCAAGCTCGTCCTGCTCGACATCCTCGTCAACGGCGAGAAGGTGGACGCCCTGTCGCAGATCGTCCACCGGGACAACGCCCGCCAGCGGGGCGTGCACGCCTGCGAGAAGCTCAAGGAGGAGATCCCGCGACAGCAGTTCAAGATCGCGATCCAGGGGGCGATCGGGGGCGAGATCATCTCCCGCTCCACGATCAACCCCTTCCGCAAGGATGTCACGGCCAAGTGCTACGGCGGCGACATCACCCGGAAACGCAAGCTCCTGGAGAAGCAGAAGAAGGGCAAGAAGCGCATGAAGATGGTGGGCACCGT
>CAYSDD010000244.1:0-1919 GCA_964429555.1 uncultured Syntrophaceae bacterium | reverse complement strand
GGCAACATCGCCATGCGCGAGGCCGAGCGCTGCTTCAACTGCGGGCTGTGCAACCAGTGCGACAACTGCCATCTCTTCTGCCCGGACCTCGCCGTCATCCGCGGCAAGGACGGCCAGGGACGGCACATCAACTACGACTACTGCAAGGGCTGCGGCCTGTGCGTGGTGGAGTGCCCGCGCAACGCCATGACGCTCGAGGAGGAAGGCCGATGAAACGAGTCCTTGAAGGCAGCCAGGCCGTGGCGGAGGCCGTCCGGCTCGCCCGCGTCCAGGTCGTCTCCGCCTACCCGATCACGCCCCAGACGCACATCGTGGAGTTCCTCTCGGAGTACTGCGCCTCGGGGACGATGAACGCCCGCTTCCTGCGGGTGGAAAGCGAGCACTCCTGCATGGCCGCCCTCATCGGGGCGCAGAGCACGGGGGTCCGGACCTTCACCGCCACCTCGGGGCAGGGGCTGGCGCTCATGCACGAGCTGCTGCACTGGGCCTCCGGCGCCCGGCTGCCCATCGTCATGGCCGAGGTCAACCGGGCCCTGGCGCCGGGCTGGAACATCTGGGTCGACCAGACCGACAGCCTGGCGCAGCGCGACACGGGGTGGATCCAGTTCTACTGCGAGGACAGCCAGGAGGTCGTCGACACGACGCTGCAGGCCTACCGGCTCGCCGAATCGGTTGCCCTCCCCGTCATGGTGGTCCTCGACGCCTTCTTCCTCTCCCACACCTACGAGCCCGTCGACGTGCCGGAGCAGGAGCAGGTGGACCGGTTCCTGCCCCCCTACGAGGCGCGCTTCCGGCTCGACACGGCGGCCCCCTGCTCCTTTGGGCCCCTCGTGCCGCCCGCCGTCTACATGGAGATGCGCCACGACATCGCGCAGGCGATGGAGAAGGCCCTGTCGACGTTCCGGGAAATCGAGGACGAGTACGCGGGGATCTTCGGGCGGCGGTACGGCGCCGTGGAGGCCGTTTGCTGCGACGACGCGGAGATCGTCCTCGTCACCTCCGGCACCATCACGAGCACCGCCCGGAGCGTCCTCGAAGACCTCCGGGGCCGCGGGGAGAAGGCGGGCCTCCTCAAGATCAAGCTCTTCCGCCCCTTCCCCGTCGACGACGTCCGGCGGGCACTCGGGGGCGCGAAGAAGATCGCCGTCATCGACCGCAACTTCTCCTTCGGCGCGAGCGGCATCTTCGCCCAGGAGCTCCGCGCCGCGCTGTGCAACGTGCCGGGACACGCGCCCGTGTTCGGTTACGTCGCCGGGATCGGCGGCCGCGACGTGACCCCCGCGGTCCTCGAGGACATCTACTGGAAAACGAAGAACAGCGCCGCCCCCGAGCGGGAGAGCGTCTGGATCGGCCTGCAGGAGGTCAGCCATGGATCTTGAGCTCAGCGACCGCGAATTCATGTACTCCGGCCACGTCGGCTGCCCGGGCTGCGGCGCCGCCATCGCCATGCGCTTCCTGCTCAAGGCGCTCGGCGACAAGATGATGATGGTCCTGCCGGCCTGCTGCTGGTCCGTCATCGCGGGGCCCTACCCCACGACGACGCTGAAGGTCCCCGTCATCCACTCGGCCTTCGAGACGGGCGGAGCCGTGGCCAGCGGCGTCCGGGCCGCCCTGGACATGAAGGGCGACACGGAGACGACGGTGGTCACCTGGGCCGGCGACGGCGGCACCTTCGACATCGGCTTCCAGGCCCTCTCCGGCGCCGTCGAGCGGAACGAGGACTTCATCTACGTCTGCTACGACAACGAGGCGTACATGAACACGGGGATCCAGCGCAGCTCCTCGACCCCCTACGGGGCCTGGACGACCACGACCCCCGGCAAGGACTGGAAGAAGATGCGCAAGAAGAACATCGTCGAGGCCCTGGCGGCCCACCGCATCCCCTACGCCGCCACGGCCAGCATCTCCCATCCCGAGGA
>CAYSDD010000243.1:0-1920 GCA_964429555.1 uncultured Syntrophaceae bacterium | reverse complement strand
GCTCGAGGCCATGAAGATGCTCAACAACGTCGTCTCGGCCATCAACGGGAAGGTCCAGGAGGTCCTGAAAAACCCCGGCGACCAGGTCGAGGTGGGCGATCCGCTCATCGTGGTCAAAAAAGCCCCGGAGGGGGAGATGGGAAGCCACGGCGCCCGCCGGGAAAAGGGCTGAAAACTGACCTCGAGTTATCAACAAGCTGTTGTATTTGTTTCATTTATCGGAAAAACGGCACTTTCGGCTTGACAGGCCGTTCTTTTACGGGTAGAAGAGACCCCTGCCTCCGCGATCCGGCCGGTCTGCGGTTCGGGGACGGGGGCTGATCTGCGACGCGCTGATTTGGGGGATGTGAAAGGTCCCTCGGCATCACGCGAGTTCTTTCTCCCATATTTGTAGGGGAAAAGCGGAGATTCGTTTCGATCCGGTTTTCGAGTACAAAGAAAGGATGAGGATGAGCAATGCCGAAGCATTTTTATACCCTCCTGATCATTCCGCATAAGAAAAAGGACTCGGTCAAGAGATTCCTCGCCACGCCGCATCATTTCCGTCTCACCGCCGCCGTGTCGTGCGTCTTCCTCGGTTTCTTCGGTTACTGCGCCGTCGACTACCTGTCGATCAAGCTCGCGCAGATGGAGCTCGTCAACCTGCGCCAGCTCACCTCGACGCAGCAGGAGCAGATCGACACGCTCCAGGAGAAGATATCGTTCTTCGAGAGGAAGCTCGCCGAACTGAAGCAGGTGGACGAGAAGATCCGCGCCATGGCGAGCGAGGTGACCGGGAAGGCGCGCAGGTCGTCGAAACACCAGGCGGCGGAGGCTCGCGAGCAGCTCCTCGGCGTCGGGGGACCGATGCCGGCGGGGGAGGCCGGGGCCGACAAGCTGACCCATCTGAACCGTCACATGGACCGGCTGCTCGAGGACGCCGCGGCCCGCGAGCGAAGCCTCGCGGAACTGCAGGAGTTCCTCCGCGCCCAGCGGTCGATCGCGGCGGTGACCCCCTCCGTGTGGCCCGTCACGGGCTGGGTGACCTCCGAATTCGGGCCCCGGAGCAACCCCTTCGGCAGCCGCCGGGAGTTCCACACGGGGATCGACATCGCGACGAAGCTCGGGGCGCCCATCCAGGCGCCGGCCGACGGGATCGTGGCCAACGTGGAAAAGAGGCCCGACCTCGGCCTCCTCGTCCAGATCGAGCACGGCAGGGGCATCTCCACGCTCTACGCCCATCTCTTCCGCTCCGCGGTCAGCAAGGGCCAGGTGGTCAAGCGCGGAGAGGTCGTCGGGTACGTGGGGAATTCGGGCCGCAGCACCGGCGCCCACCTGCACTATGCCGTGAACCTCAACGGCGTCTACGTCAACCCCAGGAAGTATCTGCGCTGATTCCCTTTTGCGAAAGAATAGGGTATACTATCCGAAAATCCGGTAAGGGCTTACCGGGTTTTTTTTAGGCGGAGCCATGCTGCAATTCATCCAGAAACTGTTCGGGACCAAGAACGAAAGGGAGCTGAAGCGGATCGCGCCCCTCGTGGACGAGATCAACCGCCTCGAGGACGGCATCCGCCGGCTCACCGACGAGCAGCTCAAGGCCAAGACGGCCGAGTTCAAGGACAGGCTCGCAGGCGGGCAAACCCTCGACGACATCCTGACGGAGGCCTTCGCCGTCGTCCGCGAGACCGCCCGGAGGACCGTGGGGATGCGCCCCTTCGACGTGCAGCTCATCGGGGGGATCGTGCTGCACGAGGGCAAGATCGCCGAGATGAAGACGGGCGAAGGCAAGACGCTTGCGGCCACCATGCCCCTGTACCTCAACGCCCTGACCGGCCGGGGCTGCCATCTCGTCACGGTGAACGATTACCTGGCCAGGCGCGACGCGGCCTGGATGGGCCCCATCTACAATTTCCTGGGCCTCTCCGTCGGCGTCATCGT
>CAYSDD010000242.1:0-1925 GCA_964429555.1 uncultured Syntrophaceae bacterium | reverse complement strand
CTGACGGGCTACGCCTTCATGGCCAACAACGGCGGCGAGCTCCAGACGGCCCTCAAGCAGGCCCTGAACCTCATCCGCGAGTCGAGCCAGTCCTTCGCGACGGCCTCCATCGCCTCGGCACGGGCCTCCGACGAGAACTACCTCTACGAGGCCTCCTTCCAGCCCGTGGGCACGGACCCCCTGTGGACCGGACACCTCACCAAGTACGCCATCAACGCCGACGGCACCGTGGGCGCCGCCCTCTGGGACGCCGGGGCCCTCCTCAAGGCCGCGTCGGCGGCGAGCCGGAACATCTACACCTACAGGGGCTCGAGCGCACTGACGCCCTTCACCACGTCGAACATCGCCCCTGCGGACCTGGGGGTGTCGACGACGGGCGAGCGCGATGACATCGTCGGCTACATCCGGGGGGAAAGCGCCTCCAACGCGGACAACTGGAAGCTGGGCGACATCTTCCGCTCCTCACCCGTGACGGTGGGGACCCCGACGCCCTACTTCCGGGACAACTTCGACCCCCGGAACCCGACGGCCTACGACGATTTCCGGGTGACCAACACCCGGACCTCGGCCAACGGCAAGCGCATCGTCGTGGCGGGGACCAACAACGGCCAGCTCCACGCCTTCAAGACGAGCGACGGCAGCGAGGCCTGGAGCTTCATCCCGCCGAACTTCCTGCACAAGCTCAAGAATGTCGCCCACAAGGTTCACCCGACGGGCCTCTCGCACCAGTACTTCGTCGACGGCCCCATCTCGGTGGCCGAGGTGTGGCTCCCGACGACCCCGCCCGGCAACCCCGGGGCCAAGCTCCTCTCGGAATGGAGGACCCTGCTGATCCTCGGCGAGGGGCGCGGCGCCATGAGCTATCTCTGGAGTTCCTCGAGCACCTGCACCTCCGGGTTCGACAGCAACTACTCGGCGAGCTACCCCTACTACTGCGGCTACCACGCCCTGGACATCACGAACACGACCTCCGCGCCCACCTACCGGTGGCGCCTCAACCCCACGGCGGCCCAGGCGCCCTACCTGGGCGAGCCCTGGAGCAAGGTCTACATCGGGCGCGTGAAGATCAACGGGATCGAGCGGTGGGTCGGTTTCCTGGGGGGCGGCCATAACCTGTCCTCCTGCACGGGCACGGACTGCGACAAGCGGGGCAAGGGCTTCTTCGTCATCGACCTGGCCGACGGAAACATCCTGTGGAGCTACACGCACGCCGACGACTCCAACATGAGCTACTCCGTGCCGGGCTCGGCGGCCATGGTGGACACGGACAACGACGGCTACATCGACCGGGTCTACGTCGGCGATCTGGGCGGGACGATGTGGCGCTTCGATTTCTGCTCCTACGCAAGCGGCGCCTCCTGCAACACGGCCAACTGGACGGGCAGGCGCCTCTTCGCGGGAACGGCGGGGGCCGTCTATGCGATCCCGTCGGTGGCGCGTGACGCCAGGGGGAATCTCTGGGTGTTCTGGGGCACCGGCGACAAGGTCGACGTGACGGGCACCACGGTCGCGAACAGATTCTACGCGGTCAAGGACAGCGACGCGGCCGCCCCCCGGGCGCTGGCCGACCTGATCAACATCACCTCGTCGACCTACACGGACAGCGACACCCGGAAGGGCTGGTACATCAGCCTGACGGGCACCGGGGAGAAGGTGCTCGCCGACTCGGCGGTCTTCCACGGGGTGGTCTACTTCACCTCCTTCACGCCGGACTCGGCGGGGGCGAGCGCCTGCGGCTCGGGCGGGACGGGGAAGCTCTACGGGATCGACTTCGTCGGCGGCACGGGGATCCTGCCGGGATCGGCCAAGAGCATGCCCCTCGGGGGAGGCGTCCCCTCGGCGCCGGTGATCTCCTACAACCCCAGCACCAAGGCGCCCGATCTGTTCGTGACGGCCAGCAGCGCGACGGGCGGGGTGCACTCCCG
>CAYSDD010000241.1:0-1928 GCA_964429555.1 uncultured Syntrophaceae bacterium | reverse complement strand
TGACGATCATGAACCGCCCGATGGGGATCCCGCCCTCTTTTAACACTGCCATGGTTTCTCTCCTTTCAGCGTCTATATAGGGTTTGTTTTGTGATCGTTTCGACTGCGGCGGAGCCGCAGGGTATCGCGTCTCGGGTATAGGGTTTAGGGAAGGAAGGGGTTTGTCCCCCTCACCCTTGCCCTCTCCCGCCAGGGGAGAGGGAGTTTCAGAAAATCCCCCTCTGTCCCCTGTTAAAGGGGAATGTATCCGGAAACCCGAAGCCCGCCTGATTTTGCTCTTTCCTGTCCTAACTTCCGCTCTTCCTGGCTTCCTAACTTCCGGTCTCAGCAATGAGACCCTGCTCGCTAGAGCAGGATGAGTCCCGTCCACGTCACCTTCTCCTGCACGGGGAAGCGCAGCAGCGGCAGTCCGGCCTTCTCCAGCGTGCCGATGACGTCGATGCCCATGGCCTCCATGGAGGGCCGCGCCCGGAAGGGGTGCCGGCAGTGGCCCTCGGGCTCCAGGACGATGCAGGTCTCGCAGAGCCTGCAGCAGCCGCCGATGAGCCCCGTGGCAAACCGGAACCCCGCCTCGAAGCAGAGCCGCTCGCCGAGGTTGATGAGCTCATGGAGAACCCGGGCGGGGTCGAAGACGGCCTTGGCCCTGCCCTTTCCTTTCTTGTGAAGGGGAACGCTCAACTGCACGAGAAGCGCCCTGTCATAGCGCTCCAGGGCCTCGCGGAAGTCCGCGACGGACGGGAGGTAGGGCGGGCACATGAGGTTCTTGCCGTAGGAGTCGCAGATGGGGACCTGGCACTTCAGGCGCACGCGCTCGTCGACGATCACGTCGGCGGCCCTGATGATCTGCACCCCGGAGGCGCCTTTCTTCTTGAGGGTGTCGATGACCTTTTTGATTCCTGGTGCCGGCTTTTTTGCGGGCTTTTTCGGTGGCTGTTTCAAATGACCCCCTTCGACAAGGAAATGGTTTTGCTCCCTCACTCAGCACTCTACAACCGGGGGAGAGGATTATTTTTGGATTGCCACGCCTCGCAAGGCTCGGCTCTTAATGAACAGCCACGAAGGTCATTGCGAGCGAAGCAAAGCAATCTCAATGGATTCAAGTGATTGCTTCGTCGCTGATGCTCCTCGCAATGACGGATCGGCGCTGTTTCTTCCATCGATAACCTCGTCCCCAGACGGGGTCCGTGACTCGCAATGACACTTCTTTTCTTGGACCCTGTCTAAATCTTCACGCCGTAGCCGCTCTTTGTCAGTTTCTCGGCGCCGCTCCCGGTGACGAGGAAGACGTCCTCTACCCCCACGACCCCTTCGCCGGGGAAGGTGAACTTGGGTTCCAGGGCAATGACGTTGCCGGGAACGAGGACGGCCTTTCCGTTGCGCGAGATCACGGGCGGCTCGTCCAGCTCCAGTCCGATGCCGTGTCCGCAGAAACCGGCCTTGTCGTTGCCGTAGCCCATGAAGTGGGCAAGGAGGTTCTTCTTCTCGGCAAGCTTCTCCGCCTTGAGGTAGAGTTCGCTCACGGCGACACCGGGGTGGATATCCCCGGCCAGGACCTGGAGGATCTCCAGGGACTCGCGATAGGCGATCTCGAGCTTCTCCGGAAGCCTGCCCAGCGAGAAGGTGCGCGTGATGTCGGCGTTGTAGCCGCCGATCGTCGCGGCCATGTCGACGATCACGGGCTCGTTGCGGCCGATCGCCCGGTGGCCCGCACCGGCAGGCAGGGCGAGGCTTGCCCCGTGACCTCCCTCGGTGGTGTCCACGAAGGCGGGCTCGGCGGCTGCGGCTCCGGAAACGACAGGCCCCCAGTAGCATTCCGCGTTGAAGCCCCGCATGCGCACGTAGCCCTGGTGGCCCCTGACGCGGGCGGCCATCTCGATGCGGGCCGAGAGCTCGAGCTCCGTCATGCCCTCCCGGATCGACTCGCGGGC
>CAYSDD010000240.1:0-1929 GCA_964429555.1 uncultured Syntrophaceae bacterium | reverse complement strand
TTTCCTGGTGGGTCAGGGCGGAGTCGAACCGCCGACACTCGGATTTTCAGTCCGATGCTCTACCTGCTGAGCTACCGACCCGTGTCTGCTTCGAAGATGCTCTAACTAAATAAATTGCCTTGGTTTGTCAAGGCATTTTTTGGCGGGATCTCGACCTCGACGACCTGGTAGAGATTGATGACGACGGTGCCCGCGATCTTGTCGTGCCAGCCCTGCTTGCGCCTGTCCGCGCCCGCCCACAGGAACCCCATCAGCATGGGCAGGGCCGAGACGATGTAGCCCACCCAGCGCAGGAAGCCTGTCCCGAGGCCGATCGGCTCGCCCGTCTCCTGGACGACGCGAAGGCCCATGATGCGCTTGCCCGGCGTCTGGCCCGTCGTGCCGTGGAAGTACGTGAAGTAGGCCATGTCCAGCAGGAGGGTGACGGCCTGGTAGAGCAGGAAGACCTTTCCCCCCAGTTCCATCAGGGCATCGGGGTCGGCGGCCATGTCGTAGGGCGAGATGCCGAGCCCGAGGGCCGTCGTCCCCACGAAAAACAGGATCATGCCGATGATCCCCAGGATGAACTTGTCGATCGCAAAGGCGTAGAGCCGCCGCCAGAACCCGCCGTAGTGCCTATCCATCGTGATCCTTCCCCTCGAGCGCCCCGAGCAGGCCGCATTCATACTGCAAAACGGCGAGGATGGCAAGGGCCGCCGTCTCCACCCGCAGGACGAGCCGCCCGAGGCTGGCCGTCCGGAAGCCCGCCTGCCTCGCCAGCTCCGCCTCCTCGCCCGACAGGCCGCCCTCCGGACCGACGACGAGGAAGAACTCCCCGGCCGAACGGGCCTCGGCGCCCTTCAGGATCTCCCGGATGGAGCGCTGCGATTCGGCCTCCCAGAAGAAGATCTTCAAGGCCCCGGGCGGCGCCTGCCCAAGGGCGTCGCGGAAGGGGAGGGGCTCGGCGATCTCGGGCACGTCGGCCCGGCCGCACTGCTCGGCCGCCTCGGCGGCGATCCGGCGCCAGCGCTCGAGCCGCCGGGCGGACCGGTCCTCGGTGCGCCTCGGGATCGTCCGGGCGGAGCGGAAGGGGATGATGCGGGCCGCGCCCAGCTCCGTCGCCTTCTGGACGATGAATTCCATCTTGTCGCCCTTCGGCAGGGCCTGGGCCAGCGTGATGCGCACGGGGCTCTCGAGGGGGATGCGCTCGCGGGCGACGATCCGCGCCGTGCCCTGCCGGCCCTCGAGGCGCTCGATCACGCCCCGGTACTCCCAGCCCGTCCCGTCGAACAGCAGGATCGCGTCGCCGCGGCCCAGGCGGAGCACGCTGCGCAGGTAGCGGACCGTGTCCTCGGCCAGCTCGACGGACTCCCTTCCTTCGGGGATGGGGGGGAAATAGATCCGGGGCGTCATCCCTCAGGCCTTCGGCGGCTTGCGGTAGACGCAGCAGACCCACTCCTTGTCGTCGATGACCCGGTGCAGGGTCAGATCGTCGCGGGTGAAGGCCTTCTCCACGTCCTGCCGGTTCTTCTGGATGATCCCGGAGATGACGAGGTAGCCGCCCTTCTCCATCATCTTGACGAGATGGGACTTGATCTTGATGAGGGTCTCCGCCGTGAGGTTGGCCACGATGAGCTCGAAGCCGCCCTTGATCCGGGCGACGTCGCTGTTGACGATCACGACGCGGTCGCCCACGTGGTTGACGGCGACGTTCTTGTGGGCGATCTCCACGGCCTGCGGGTCGATGTCGACGCACAGGACGGTCGAGGCGCCGAGCTTGGCGGCCGAGATGCCCAGGATCCCCGTGCCGGTTCCCACGTCCAGGACGCGCCACTTCTGGAAGGTGCGGTCCTTGAGCAGGATTTCTTCCATGGCCTCGAGGCACATGCTCGTCGAGGGGTGCTGGCCCGTGCCGAAGGCCATGCCGGGGTCGATCTCGATGACCGTCTC
>CAYSDD010000239.1:0-1930 GCA_964429555.1 uncultured Syntrophaceae bacterium | reverse complement strand
CGTCGCCGCTGTGGCGCACGTAGGCCTCGACGAAGGCCCGCGCATGGTCGGGGTAGCCGTTGTAATCGAGGTCCATGGCGAGGAAGGCGGCCTCGGCGGCCACGTCGCCGAAGCGGAAGCGCTCGTTGAACTCGATGCAGTCGAAGATGACGATCCCGTCGGCCAGGCAGATGTGCTCGGCGTGGAGGTCCCCGTGGCAGTCTCGGATCCGGTGGTCCGCCACGCGCTTCTCGAACAGCGGCCGCTCCCGCTCGAGGAACCGGTTGACCCAGCCCCGCAGGAAATCGTAACGCTCGCGGGGGATCGTCAGGCCGATGTACCGGGCCGTCTGCTCGAAGTTCTCGTCGTGGTTGTGACGGATCGTGCCGATGCCGCCCGTTGCGTCGATCCGGCCGCCCGTCTCGGCCCGGCGGTGGAAATCGGCCACCTTCGCCGCGATGGCGTCCATGGCCTCGGTGCCGGCCTTCCCCTCGGCCAGGAGCCTCTTGAGCATCCTGTCCGTGGGGAGCCTTCTCATCACGACGGCATACTCCACGGGTTGCGCGCCCCCGAGGACGGGGGTTCCCCCGGCGTCTTCCCCGATGGCGGCCACCTCCAGGTAGGCATCCGGCGCCAGCCGCCGGTTGAGCCGCAGCTCCTCCTCGCAGAAGTGCTTTCTCTTGTCGAGCGTCGTGAAGTCGAGGAAGCCGAAATCGACGGCCTTCTTCACCTTGTAGACCCTGTCCCCCGCGATGAAGACGAAGGAGATGTGCGTCTGGACGAGCTGCACCGACGGGGGCCGGTGGGGGTAGAAACCCGGTCTCGACATGGCTTCGACGAGCTTGGGGTGGGTCATGGGGAGGTCTTTCTTACCTGAACCATTTCTTCCCTCGGCCGAAGGGGCCCGGCGAGGATCGAAGCAGCCGTGCGATCAGGCCTTCGCCGGCCCTGGTGTCGCTCGAACCGTTCCGTTCCTTCGCGGCCTGCTCGCGCTCGATGTCCTCCAGGCTCGGGTAATTGGCCAGGTCGTCGATCAGGATTCGGGGCTGATCGCTGCTTTTGCGGCTCGCCGCCGGCGCGGGGAGGGGATCCTGCGTTGCGGCCCTGGCCAGCACCTCCTCGCGGCGGGGGAAATGTCTCAGCGCGGGGGGCGTGTATCCCTGCCTCTTGAGACCCAGGAGGGCTTTTTCCATGATGGCGGCGTAGCTCTCCCCCGTCTTTTCCTTCTGCTCGGCGAGGATCTCCCGCGCCTGCTGCGACAGCACGACGGTGAAGGAACTCTTCCCTTCCGCCTTTTTCCGCTCTCTCCAGCGCCGGATTCTATCTGCTTCTTTTTTCATCCTGTTTTGCCGTTACAAGTAACAATGGCCGCGTTTCTTGTAACATCGGTTGCTTCATTCCGCAAGGCAAATCTGCGGTCACTTCCCCCTGAAGTCCGGTTTGCGCTTCTCCATGAAGGAGACAAACGCCTCCTTGAGGTCCTGCGACAGCATGAGGACCATGTTCTTGTGCTTGGCAAGCGACATCCCGTCGGCAACCGGGAGATGGCGGCTCACGTTGAGGACCTCCTTGGCGGCCTGCACGGCGAGGGGGGCGTTGGCGGCAATCTCCCGGGCGAGCGCTATCGCCCCCTCCATCATGGCCGCCGCGTCGGGGTAGACGGCATTGACAAGGCCCATCGCCTGCGCCTCCTTCGCCCTGTAGAAACGCGCCGTGAAGGCCATCTCCCGCGTGAACCCCTGGCCGATGACGTGGGGCAGTCTCTGCAGTACGCCCATGTCGGCCACCAGCCCCATGGCGGCCTCGCGCAGGGAGAAGGAGGCATCCTCCGTGCACAGGCGGATGTCGCAGGCCGAGATGATGTCCAGGCCCCCGCCGATGCACATGCCGTTGACGGCGGCGATGACGGGCTTCGGGCAGGCCTCGATGCCGTCGCAGCTCTCGAAGAGGG
>CAYSDD010000238.1:0-1931 GCA_964429555.1 uncultured Syntrophaceae bacterium | reverse complement strand
CCGTACACCAGCATCCGGTAGGTCTTCTCGATGCGGTCCCAGTTCTCCTCGCGGTCCATGGACCAGTAGCGGCCGATCACGCTGACCACCCGGCCCAGGCCGAGCCCGGCGCACTTGTCCTCGATCTGCCGGACGTAGTTGGCCCCGCTCTCGGGCACCTCGCCGCGGCGTCCCAGCATGGCGTGGATGTACATCTCGGCAACCTGCTCCCGCTTCGCCATCTCCATCAGCGCGAGCAGATGGTGCATCATGCCGTGGGAGCTGAAGAACGAGACGATGCCCATGAGGTGCAGGGCCGTGCCGCGCCTGCGGCTCTCGGCCATGGCCCGCCGGAAGGCCCGGTTGGCGAAGAAGGACCCGTCCTCGATGGCGCGGTCGATCTTCAGGCGGTCGGACCAGACGCGCCGCCCGGCGCCGATGTGCAGGTGCCCCGCCTCGGAGTTGCCCACCGTGCCCGCCGGCAGCCCCACGGCCTCGCCCGCGGCGGCGAGCACGGCGAAGGGCAGGGTGGCCACGAGGCCGTCCATGACGGGGGTGGACGCCCGGGCGATCAGGTTTCCCCGGGTCTCGGGGTTGTAGCCCCAACCGTCGAGGATGAGCACGACGAGCCTGCGGCACGGCGCGGCCGGCCCCGAGAGCAGCAGGGATCTGCCCTCCATCCGCCTCGGCACGGCGATCCCGAAGAGTTCGAGGATCGTGGGGGCCACGTCGGCGAGTTCGCCCTCGCGCCGCAGCGGCGGGGGGTTGTCGCCGTCGACGAGGATGAAGGGCACGGGGCTTGCGGTGTGTCCCGTGTCGACGGTGCCGTCGGGGTAGTGCCAGCGCTCCACGGTGCCGTGATCGGCGGTGACGAGGACCGGCACCCCCGCCTTCCGGGCCTCGCCGATCACGAGGCCCAGGGCGCAATCGACGGCCTCGACGGCGCGCACCACGGCGGTCTCGTTCTCGATGTGGCCGACGACGTCCACGTTGGCGAAGTTGGCGAGGATGAAGTCGTGCCGCCCCTCGCGGATGGCGCGGGCCGTGGCCTCGGCCACTTCCCGGACGGACATCTCCGGCGCCTCGTCGAAGAGCCGGACGTCCTTGCGGGTGGGCACCACGATGCGGTCCTCGCCGGGGTAGGGGGCCTCGCGCTTGCCGTTGAGGAAGTAGGTCACGTGGAAGGCCTTCTCCGCCTCGGTGATCTTGACCTGCCGGAGCCCGCTGCGGGAGAGCACCTCGCTGAGGGTGTCCTCCAGGTCCTCCTCGGGGGGGAAGGCCACGTCGGCGCGGAGGTCCCGGGAATACTCGATCATCGTCGTGAAGTGCAGGCCGAGGGGGCCGGCCGTGGGGAACTCGCGGAACCCCTCCTCGGTGAGGCTCCGCGAGAGCTCCACCTCGCGCTCGCCGCGGATGTTGTAGAAAATGACCGCATCGCCCTTCCCGATCCTCCCCACGGGCTTACCCGAGGGGTCGACGAGGACCAGGGGGTTGAGCGTCTCGTCGTCCTCGCCCCGTCGGTAGGCCTCCCGCACCGCCCGGGACAGGCTATTCGATTGCTGCGTCGGCATGGTGTCCTTTCCTGTGTGTCCGGCCTTGGCGGCCGCGGGGCGCAGGGCCCGAAAGGCCCATCGATCCTGCGGCGCCGGTCCATCATACTGGAAAAGGCATTGCCGGTCAAAGGGACCTTTTCGGTTGCAAAGGGGGAATCGAAATGATAGAAATTGCTCGAAAAAGCGGGATTTTAGAACTGCATGAGGAAGTCGGCCTGGGAGAAAACCCAGGAAGAGATACTGAAGGAACGGGCCGAGATTCTCGGCCGGGCGGGCGAAGCGCTGGCGGCGGCTCTCTCCGAAATGGAGAGGATCGACCGGGTGATCGCAGAGAGCATCCGGATGGCCGGTGCGAGCCCCGGCGTCGAGGCCCTGGCGGAGATCAACGGGGAGATCCGG
>CAYSDD010000237.1:0-1939 GCA_964429555.1 uncultured Syntrophaceae bacterium | reverse complement strand
TCCACGGTGTCCCGCGTGATGCCGAAGCCCGCGGCGGCATTTTCGCCGTTGGCGACGACCAGCTCTATGCCGCGTTCTCTCACGAGCCCCGGCAGGAGCTCCCGCACGGCGCGGCGCCCCGGCCGCCCGACAATATCCCCGATGAACAGGATCTGCATGGGACCCGTCTTATCTCGCGAAGTCCGTCACCCGCGTTTCCCGGATGACGGTCACCTTGATCTGGCCCGGGTAGGTCAGTTCGGACTCGATCTTCTTGACGATGTCCTTGCAGAGGACGAGGGATTCGTCATCGGAGATCTTTTCGTTCTGCACCATGATCCGGATCTCGCGGCCCGCCTGGATGGCATAGCACGATTCGACGCCGTTGAAGGACTTGGCGATGCCCTCGAGTTCCTGGAGCCGCTTCACGTAGGTCTCGAGCATCTCCCGGCGGGCGCCGGGACGCGCCGCCGAAAGGGTGTCCGCCACCTGGACGAGGACGCCCAGGATGTTGTTGTTGCGGCCGTCGTCGTGATGCGTCGCGATGGCCTCGACGATGCGCTCGTGCTCGCCGAAGCGCTTGGCGTAGTCCGCACCGAGCTCGGCGTGCGTGCCCTCCAGCTTGTGGTCCACGGCCTTGCCGATGTCGTGCAGCAGCCCGGCCCGCTTGGCCTCCCGCACATCGAGCCCCAGCTCCGAGGCCATCATGCCCGTCAGGTGGGCCACCTCGATGGAGTGCTGGAGCACGTTCTGGGAGAAGCTGGAGCGGTACTTCAGCTTGCCCAGCAGGGTGATGAGCTCGGGATGGATGTCGTGGGCGCCCACGTCGAAGGAGGCCCGCTCCCCCGTTTCCTGGATGATCTTGTCCACCTCTCCCTGCACCTTTTTGACCACGTCCTCGATGCGGCCCGGGTGGATCCGGCCGTCGCTGATGAGGCGCTCGAGGGAGATTTTCGCCACCTCCCTGCGCACGGGATCGAAGGCGGAGAGCACCACGGCCTCCGGCGTGTCGTCGATGATCAGATCGACGCCCGTGGCCGCCTCGATGGCGCGGATGTTGCGGCCCTCGCGGCCGATGATCCGGCCCTTCATCTCGTCGGTGGGCAGATTCACGACGGACACGGTGCTTTCGGCCACGAAGTCCCCGGCGTAGCGCTGGATGGAGTAGGCGATGATCTCCTGGGCCTTCTTGTCGGCGATGCGCTTGGCCTCCTCCTCGGCCTTGCGGATGAGGATGGCCGCCTCGCGCTTGGCCTCGGCCTCCAGGGACTGGATGAGCTGTGCCTTGGCCTCCTCGGCGGTGAACCCGGCGATCTTCTCGAGCTTCTCCTTCTGGTCGTCGATGATCCGGTTGAGGCGCTCGTGCTTTTCGTGCAGCGCGTTCTCCTTCTGCTGGAGGGCCTTCTCGCGGTTCTCGATGTTGCTCTCCTTCTGGACGAGCATGTCGATGCGCTTTTCCTGGTTCTCCTCCTTGGCCCGGAGCCTGGCCTCGAGCTTGTCGAGCTCGGCTTTCCGCTCGCGGGCCTCCCGCTCGAAGTCGGCCTTGGTCTTCAGCAGGCTCTCCTTGGCCTGGAGAACCGCCTCTTTCTTGATGTTGTCCGCCTCTTTCTTGGCCTCTTCGACGATCCGGACGGCAAGATTCTCGGAGGACTGCATTTCCTTCCGGTTGATGATCCTCCGAATCAGGTACCCGAAGGCGATACCGGCGATCAGCGATGCAATGGCGATGATGACGGGTAAAAAGTCCAAACGAGGTCACCTCCTTATCCATGATGGCATGGGAAGACCGATGCGTTGATGACGATCCTTCCTTCTCAGTGCCTTGAGATCAAGCCAGGCGGGAGTCGGGGCGGGGCAAACATCTGCAAAGTCGGGGGGTTATTCTTTTCGGGCGGGGCCAAAAAAAATCCCCCGCCTATGCCGTGTTAACGAATAACCTTGAACCTTGTCAACAAGGTGG
>CAYSDD010000236.1:0-1951 GCA_964429555.1 uncultured Syntrophaceae bacterium | reverse complement strand
ATCCTGGTGACGGACCTGCCGGCCTTCGAGATCGTCGGCCGAATATATGCATTGATCCACCCGTGAATTTGTAGTAAAGGAACGGGCCGAACCGGACGTTCCTTGCAGGGTTTTGCGTGTGCGGCCCGGAAAGGCCGCGACCGGGGGGAGAGAGCGGCAGCAGCCCGCAAGGGGTCCCGCTGATGATGAGGGAGTTCCGCTGTGATTTCCACGTCCACACCTGCCTTTCGCCCTGCGCCGACCTCGACATGTACCCCCGGGCCGTCGTCTCGATGGCGCTCGCACGCCGTCTCGACCTCATCGCCGTCTGCGACCACAATGCCTCCGAAAACGTCCGCTACGTCGTCAAGGCCGCCGAGGGGACGGGCCTGACCGTCTTCCCCGGCATGGAGATCACGAGCAGCGAAGAGGTGCACGTCCTCGCGCTCTTTGACAAGCTGGAGCCCCTGAGCGCGCTGCAGGAACTCGTCTACCGGCACCTCCCGGGGGTCAACGACGAGGACCGCTTCGGCTGCCAGGCCGTCGTCAACGAGCACGACGAGGTGGAGGCGCTCAGCGACAGGCTGCTCGTGGGGGCCACGACGCTGTCCCTGGAGCGGATCGTGGACGAGATCCACCGCCACGGGGGGCTTGCCGTCGCGGCCCACGTGGACCGGGAGAGTTTCGGCATCCTCGGGCAGCTCGGGTTCATCCCCGAGGGGCTCCCCCTGGACGCCATCGAAGTGACCCGGCGGACGGGGATCGCCGGGGCGCGGCGCGCACACCCGGAATTCGCGCGGTTCGCCCTCATCGAATCCTCCGATTCCCATTTCATCGCGGACATCGGGCGGGGCGTCACCCGGGCCCTGCTGCGGGAAGCCACGCTGCCGGAGCTGAAGATGGCCTTCGAAAAGAAAGGCGGCCGCCGCATCCTGGAGTGAGAGAGTGCTCGAGCTGGCGCTGCACATCCTGGACATCGTCGAGAACTCCATCCGCGCCGGGGCGACGCTCGTGCGCATCCTCATCCGGGAGAACCGGGCGAAGGATCTCTTCCTGATGCGGATCACGGACAACGGCGCGGGCATGACCCGGGAGGAGCGCGAGAAGGCCCTGGACCCCTTCTACACGACGAAGAAGGTCCGCCGGGTCGGCCTGGGGCTCCCGATGCTCGCCGAAGCGGCCGCGCGGACGGGCGGGCGGATGACCCTGCGCTCGAGGCCGCGCACGGGAACGGTCGTCGAGGCGGTCTTCGGACTCACCCACATCGACCGGCAGCCCCTGGGCGACATCGCGTCGACCCTCATCGCGCTCCTGGTGGGAAACCCGGGAAAGGACTTCATCTACCGGCACGAAGTGAACGGCAGGACCTACCTGCTGGACACCCGAGAGATCAAAAAAGCACTGGAGGACGTTCCGCTCCATCACCCCGACGTCACCGGCTTTCTCCGCGGGCACATCGCGGAGGGGCTGCGGGACATCGGGGCCGCGGCATGACGCCCTCCCGAGAGAGGAGATCATCCATGCAGAACGGCAACGGCGATTTGCTCAAGGACTTCAGCCCCGAGCAGGTGGCAAAGCTCGACGCGATCATCGCCCGGCACAAGGGAAAGCCCGGCTGCCTCATCCCCGTCCTGGAGGAGGCCCAGGTCGTGCTGGACTATCTCCCCATGCCGGTCCAGAAGAGGATCGCCGACGGGCTGAACCTCCCCCTGGCGCAGGTCTACGGGGTGGTGACGTTCTACTCCTTCTTCACGATGAAGCCGCGCGGCCGCCACACCGTCCGCGTCTGCCTGGGCACGGCCTGCTACGTGCGCGGCGGCAAGGCGATCGCGGAGAACATCGTCAAGGAATACAAGGTCGCGGAAGGCGAGACGACGGCCGACCGGCGCTTCACCTACGAGACGGTCCGCTGCCTGGGGGCCTGCGGACTGGCCCCGGTCATCGTCGTCGACGAGAACGTCCACGGGCGGGT
>CAYSDD010000235.1:0-1951 GCA_964429555.1 uncultured Syntrophaceae bacterium | reverse complement strand
TGGCGCTCTGTTCCTGGAGCTTGATCTCGTAGAGGCGGGAACGGAGCACCTTCATGGCCATGGCCTTGTTCTTGTGCTGTGACCGCTCGTTCTGGCACTGCACGACGATCCCCGTGGGCAGGTGGGTGATCCGAACGGCGGAGTCCGTCTTGTTGACGTGCTGGCCCCCCTTGCCCGAGGAGCGGTATGTGTCGATCTTCAGGTCCTTCTCGTCGATGTCGACGACGATCTCGTCGCTCACCTCGGGGTAGACGAAGACCGATGCGAAAGACGTGTGGCGCCTCGCGGCGGCGTCGAAGGGCGAGATCCGGACGAGCCGGTGGATCCCGGATTCGGCCTTGGCGTAGCCGAAGGCGTACTCCCCCTCCATCTCCACCGTGACGCTCTTGAGCCCCGCCTCCTCACCGGGCTGGAAGTCGAGGATCTGGGTCTTGAAGCCGCGCTTTTCCGCCCACCGGAGGTACATCCGCAGGAGGATCTCCGCCCAGTCCTGCGCCTCCGTGCCGCCGGCGCCGGCGTGGATCGTCAGGATGGCGTTGAGCCGGTCCTCGTCCCGGCCGAGCATGCGGCGGATTTCCGCCGCCCGCACGACCTCGGCGAGGCGCTGCAGACCGCTCCTGACTTCTTCGAAGGTCTTTTCATCCCGGGCCTCGGCCGCCAGTTCGAACAGCACGTCGAGATCCCTCAGCTCCCGGTCGATCTTCGACCACGCCTCGACGGCGGCTTCGATCCGGTTTTTTTCGCGCAGGACGTCCTTTGCCTTCTCCGGGTCGTCCCACAGGTCAGCCTTGGCGGTCTCCTTTTCGAGATCCCCGAGGCGACGGGTCAGCCCCTCGATGTCAAAGACAACCTCGGAGGGTTTCCGCCCGATTCCTCAGCTCCGACATCATCTCCTGGATTTCTTCAACCATCGTCTGGATCCTCCCGGTCTGTAGAATAGCACAAGCAGGGCGATCAGGCACACGAGAACGAGCCAGTCGCCGTAAGCCGTGTAAAAGGTCCCGATTCGCTGGATCTTCACAGGGGCAACCAGGAATGTTCGTTCAAAAACCCGGGTTTGGGCCGTGATCCGGCCCGTTGCGTCGATCACGGCGCTCACCCCCGTGTTGGCCGCCCTGGCCAGGTAGAGCCGGTTTTCAACCGCCCTGAACACCGTCATCGACAGGTGTTGGAACGGTGCAGAGGTCATGCCAAACCAGGCGTCGTTCGTGACGTTGACGAGCAGCGATGCCCCGCTGCGCCCGTAGGCCCGCCCGATGTAGGGGAAAATCCCCTCGTAGCAGATCAGGAAGCCGACCCGGGCTTCCCCGGCGGCAACGGGCTCGAATCCCTCGCCGGGCAGGAAGTCGCCCACGCCGACAGCGAGCTTCTCGATGAAGGGGAAAAGCGGCCTGAGCGGCACGTACTCCCCGTAGGGGACGAGGTGAACCTTGTCGTACTTGCCGGCCGTCGTTCCTTCGGGCGTGAGCACGACGGCGCTGTTCCGGAAGCGGAGCGCCCCATCGCGGCTTGTGTAGCTCGGCGTGCCGAAGAGCAGCCACGCACCGGTGGAACGGGCCACCCCGACGACGGCGTCGTGCAGCTCGTCACGGTTCTGGAACATGAAGGGCGTTGCCGTCTCGGGCCAGATGATGAACCGGGCCCCCTTCCCCGCGGCCTCGAGGGACAGATCCCGGTAGATCCGAAGGGTCTCCTTCTGGAACGAAGGGTCCCACTTGATGCTCTGGTCGATGTTGCCCTGGATGAGCGCCACCGTCTGTTCGGGCACCGGATCGAACCGGGCGGCCACATCGGCGAGGCGCCAGACCCCGTAGCCCCCCGCAAGGGCGAGGAGCAGACCCGCGGCGGCAAGCCCGACGAAGGCCCTTCTTCTCCCATCCCGTCCCGCGCCGACGAAGGCGGCCAGGGCGGCGTTGACGAGCACGACGAGAAAGCTCACCCCGTAGCTGCC
>CAYSDD010000234.1:0-1953 GCA_964429555.1 uncultured Syntrophaceae bacterium | reverse complement strand
CTTACGTTGTGCTGAAAGTCAAGTCGCCGAAGGTTTCGCCGGGCCTCGACGTGAAGCAGG
The DNA here is from genome assembly GCA_964429555.1 of uncultured Syntrophaceae bacterium. Classification (GTDB taxonomy): domain Bacteria; phylum Desulfobacterota; class Syntrophia; order Syntrophales; family UBA2192; genus UBA2192. The sequence goes on along the minus strand of CAYSDD010000234.1, from coordinate 1,893 downwards.
CGACAGCCCCGGCGCCGGCCCCACCAGCGGAAAAGACCGCGGCACAGACTGTCACGGTCCCGAAGCCGGATGAGCCCGCGGTGCAGCAGGCGCCCGCCGTGGAACAGCCCGGCCCCGGGGCGGAGGTCCGGGCCGCGAAGAAGCTCCGCGAGCCGTCGGTCTCGAGAACCGCCGCAGGGGGGACCCGGCGGGCCGCGGCGAAAGGCCCGCGCCGGGAAACGGCACCCGCCCGGGCGGTTTCCCCGGCAGCGGCTGCGGGAAGGGAGCCGGCAGCGGATCGGACGGAAACGGCCACACGGGAGTCCGCGGGTCGGAAAGCGGAGCAGGTCGAATCGGGCGAGATCATCGACTGGTTGCTCAAGAAGCGCGCCGGGCAGCAGTGAGGGGCCGGCTTGCGGGCCTTCCCGCCGCGTTGCCCGGCGCCTGTGGCAATCGCGCCGCGTGCGATCCGATGCCGGGGGCGGCTGCCGGACGCGGTCATCGCGCGCGGCAGCCCTCGGTGTCGACGCTGCGACCCCGGCCATCGGTCATGGAGAGACGCCGCCGCTTACTTCTTCGTCACCCTCAGGTCGATTCTCCGGTTCTTCTGCCTGCCTTCCTCCGTTGAATTGTCGGCGACGGGGTGCTTCTCCCCGTACCCCTGGGCCTCCAGCCTCTTGGCGTCGACGCCCAGCTTGACGAGCTCCTGCATCGTGTTTTCCGCCCGCTTCTGGGAGAGCTTCAGGTTCGCCTCCGCGTTGCCCACATTGTCCGTGTAGCCCCCGATCTTCAGGGCGACCCTGGGGTAGGCCTTCATGATCTCGGCGATGTTTTTCAGCTGCTCCGCCGAGGTGGGCTTCAGCGTCGCGCTCCCCGTTTCGAACTCCAGCCGGTCAAAGGAGAACCAGGTCTCCCTGTCGACGGGCTTGCCCTTGTCCTCGATGAAGGCGATCAGCTTTCTCTCGACGCCGAACTCGGGGACATTGAGCTCCACCCCGCTCGGCAGCTTGACGGCCAGGAATTTGCCGAGTTTGTCCATGACGGCCTTGGCCGCGTCAGAAACGGCCTTTTCGGCCGGCTTCACCACCGCGGGCGGCGGTGCGGGAGCGCAGTACCGGATCTGCATCACGACGAGAGCGACGATGCACACCATGATGATCAGAAATGCCGCATTGCCCTGTCCGCGGTTCGAGGTCAGCCTCGACAGAAATACGTGCCGGTTCGAATGAGCATCAAACATCTGTCTTCCCTCCTTTCTCTTCTGTTACCCCAATTCGTTCATGTTCCTCCCGTCAGTGCGACGACGGCCACCCCGAGGTCACCCTGCGGGAGGTCCTTCCATTCTCACACCGCGCGGCCCGCAGCATGCCGGTGTGAACCTCCATGATCCCCACGCCCCCGGCGACCGCCCGCGAGGGGTTGCAGGCGCGATTCCCGACCGAATGGTGGAACGAGGACATTCGGTCGTCTCTCCTCGACTAACCGCCGAACCGCCGGCGGGGGTGATGCGGATATTCGAAGTTTACGGGCTGCCCCTGCAGAGAAGCCCTACGTGAGTCGTTGCCCGATGAGCAGGAAGGAAATGATCATGAGAGGACTTTACAATTTGAAACTGTATCCATTTTCGCCTTCCGCGGGGAAAAGTCAACCGGGATCTTCGATGACCTTGACATTCTCCAGCCCCTCCGATATCTTACCCTTCTTGGAAGTGCGCAGGTCACTGGTGGGCCTCCTGGACTTCAAATCCAGTGTGGGGGGCTGATACCCTCCCAGGTGGGTTCGATTCCCATGCACTTCCGCCAATTGCACAAAACGGCGCTCCGGTTTCCGGCCGGGGCGTTTTTCTGTTCGGGGCCGTTCATCGGGAGGGAAACCATGCAGGACCGCCACGTTGCAAAGATCGCAGTCGAACTG
>CAYSDD010000233.1:0-1962 GCA_964429555.1 uncultured Syntrophaceae bacterium | reverse complement strand
AAGCGATGAAAAGGTCCTTCGTGGAAAAGTTCGGGTCGCTCGTCAGGTTCACGCCCAGGCGCCGCAGGCCGGCCTCGTCGCCCGGCGTGGGGATGTGGGTCATGTGCACCTCGCAGTTCTTCAGCTCCTTGAGCCGCTCGAGGGCAAGCTGCGCGGCCGGGTTGGTCGTGGAGCTGATCGACAGGGCGATGAGGGTCTCCTCGAGGTCGAGGCTCACGCTCTTCTCCCCGAGGATGCGCGTCTTGAGATTCCGGACCGACTCGGTGATGGATTCGGGCAGCAGCTTGATCATGGCCGGGATGCCCGCCAGGTGCTTGATGGCGTGGATGACGACGCTCGAGGCGGCGTGCAGCAGCGGCGAGTTGTTGCCCGTGACGATGGTGCCGTCCGCAAGCTCGATGGCGGCCCCGCAGAAGATGCCCTCGTCGCCCTTGTCCTGGGCCTGGGCCTCGCCGGCCGCCCGGCGGGCGGGCTCGACGACCCTGCGGGCTTCCGGCACGAGGTGGAAGTCCCTGAGAAGGAGTTCGGCCCGCTGGACCGTCTCGCGGTCGGCAAACCCCATGGCGTACTCGCAGCGGTAGCGGAAGTAGCGGCGGATGAGCTCCTGCCTGGCCGCCTCCCGGGTCACCCCGTCGTCCACGATGGCGAAGCCCGCGCGGTTGACCCCCATGTCCGTGGGGGACTTGTAGAAGGACTCGCCCCCCGTGATCCGCTCCATGATGCGCCGCAGGAGCGGGAAGGCGTCCACGTCGCGGTTGTAGTTGACGGCCGTCTCGCCGTAGGCCTCCAGGTGATAGGGGTCGATGATGTTGAAGTCCCGGATGTCGGCCGTGGCGGCCTCGTAGGCCACGTTGACGGGGTGCTTGAGCGGCAGGTTCCAGATCGGGAAGGTCTCGAACTTGGCGTAGCCGGACCGCAGGCCGCGGCGGTAGTCGTGGTAGAGCTGGGAGAGGCAGGTGGCGAGCTTGCCGCTTCCCGGCCCCGGGCCCGTGACGACGACCAGCGGCTTTTCCGACTCGATGTAGTCGTTGGCCCCGTAGCCCTCGTCGCTCACGATGAGGTCGATGTCGGTGGGGTAGCCCTTCGTGAAGCGGTGCGTGTAGACCCGGATGTCGCGCCGCTCGAGCTTGTTCTTGAACTGCCGGGCCGAGGGCTGGTTCTCGAAGCGGGTGATCACGACCCCCAGGACGCTGATGCCCCGGTTGCGCAGGTCGTCGATGAGCTTCAGGGCGTCGGCGTCGTAGGTGATGCCGAAGTCGGCGCGGATCTTCTTGCGCTCGATGTCGCCCGCGAAGATGCACAGCAGAAGGTCCACCTTGTCCTTGAGGTGCTGCAGCAGCCGGAGCTTGACGTTGGGGTCGTAGCCCGGCAGGACCCGGGCGGCGTGGTAGTCGTACAGGAGCTTCCCGCCGAATTCGAGGTAGAGGCGGTTGCCGGTCTTGCCGACCCGCTCGAGGATCTCCGCCGACTGCTCCTCGATGTACCTTTCGTTGTCGAACCCCACCTTCCCGGTCATCGCCGCCCCCTCGGGTTACGAAATGGTAACGGCGGGGACGTTAACGCGTTTCGGCTTTTTTGTAAAGGCCTTTGCGGACGTCCCCGCAGACCCTGCTGCGGGCGCCGGGCCGGGCAGGGCCCTGTCGGTTCCCCATCTTTCCGCTTGACTTGCCTGCGGAGAGTGGATAATTCTCAAAACCGGCCACCCCGGATGGATCGTTTGCCCTCCTGTTGCTGCCGCTCCTGTCCGCGGGCACCGCGTATCCGCTCTCTGCCGGGGTGCAACCCGTCGGCCGCAAGATGCTCTTTTCCCAGAGCCGCGTTTCGTTCTTTGTCCGCCTGCCGTAAATGGGGTATTTCACTCGGATGGATGCCGCAGCAAGCCGTGCCGGAAGGAGGGGTGTATGAACAAGACGGTCCTGGCGATCGCGGGAATCCTTCTCTCCGTTTCGCTGATCACCTATG
>CAYSDD010000232.1:0-1966 GCA_964429555.1 uncultured Syntrophaceae bacterium | reverse complement strand
TCGCCTTGTTGGCGTTGGTGAAGGCGTTGCCGCAGGGGATCTCCCCGACGAGGGCAAAGACCTCGCCCACGGCACCGGAGATCGCCGCCGAGATCTTGCCCGCCTCCTCGAGGCGGCCCTCCCGGATCCCGCGGACGACGGCCAGGAGACCGGCGGGGAAGCTGTTGGCCGTGCTCAGCAGGAACCCGTCATAGGCTCCGCCGCCGGCCTTCAGCCACTTCGCATAGTCGCCTTCGGCGCCGCGCACGAGGAACACACCGCCCGCATCGACGCCGGAGAGGGCGATGCGGTCGGCGCCGCTCGAGTCCTTGAAGAGGATGAGGTTCGGGTACTTTGCGACAAGGCGCGAGAATGTGCCCGGCTCCGTCTCGTTGCCGGTGACCTGGGGCAGCTGGTAGAGGGCCACCGGCAGGCCCCGGTCCAGGACGATCTCCAGGGCCGCGCCGATCGTCGCCTGGTCGAGGTCCTTCCCGGCCGGGGGGCAGACGGTGAAGCCGCCGACCCCGGCCGCCATCAGGGCCGCCAGGGGATCGGTCTTGCCCGTCAGCTTGCCCAGAATATCGAGGTACCGGTCGATGACGGCCGTCACGTCGACCGTCTTCTTCCGCAGGGCGCCCAGCAGGAGTGCAACCCCTTTGCTCCTCGCAGCGTCGACGGCGAAGCGGACGACGGTGTCCGTCTCGGCGTCGTCGAGGTCCCAGCCGTCTCCCGTGGAGCCGGGGACGAGGTAGCCCTTCACGTGGGGCATCATCCACGCCAGGTGGGCCTCCATCCGCTTCAGGTCGATCCGGCGCGCGGCGTCGAAGTGCGTCAGCGGCGGGCACCACAGGGAAGGGATCCCGCGCGGAAAGAGCAGTTCCTGGAGGTTTTTTCTTTTCGCGGCGACGCTGCTCATGGTAGGTTGTCCTTCGAGGGGATTGCGCAAGCACGGACAGGATACCCTAAAGCGGGGATTCCGGCAATGACGGATCCATGAACGGCGGCGCGGCCGGGGCGATTTCGGGCCGCAGCGCTGCAGCAAGGAGGGAGAAGGATGAAAAAGAGAGCTCTGGCAGTCGCTTTGTGTCTCTTCGCGGCGGTGCCGGCCGCCCGGGCGGCCGACATGACGGACCTGCTCAAGGCCGTCCCGCTGCCCGCCGTGACGGGCCCGGCGCAGGATTCCGCGACCGTGGCCTCGGGCCTCAAGGAGGCCCTCGCCGTGGGGACGAAAAACGCCGTGGGCCTGCTGTCGAAGACGGACGGCTACTTCGGCAACGAGGCCGTGAAGATCCTCCTGCCCGAGAACGTGCGCCGCGTGGGCGACGCCCTGCGGATGGCGGGCTACCAGAAGGAGGTGGACGCCTTCATCCTCAGCATGAACCGGGCGGCGGAGAAGGCCGCGCCGAAGGCGGCCGATATCTTCGCGGGGGCCATCCGCGAGATGTCGATCGCCGACGCGCAGAAGATCCTCAACGGCGGCAACACGGCGGCCACGGAGTACTTCAAGTCGAAGACCTCGAAGCAGCTCTTCGAGGCCTTCAAGCCCGACATCGCGCAGAGCATGAACGAGGTCGGCGTGACGAAGGCCTACAAGGCCATGACCGACCGGTACACCGCCCTGATGCCCTTCGCGAAGGCGGAGTCCCTCGACCTGGACCGCTACGTGACGAACAAGTCCCTCGACGGCCTGTTCTACATGGTGGGGCAGGAGGAGACGAAGATCCGCACCAACCCCGCCGCGCGGACGACGGAGCTGCTGAAGAAGGTCTTCGCGAAGTAGCCGCGCGGGGATCCGCCGACCCCCTCCGGCCCTCCAGGGCTCCGTGCCGGGGCCGTGAAGGGGTGATCGGGGAACGGAAAGATCCCCCTCCCTCCCCCTTTGAAACAGGGGGACGGAGGGGGATTTGAGAATAAGCCTACTTCGACTGCAGGACGCGGCCGATCGTCATGATCTCCGCTTCCTTCGTGCCCTCGTAGAGCTCGAGGA
>CAYSDD010000231.1:0-1977 GCA_964429555.1 uncultured Syntrophaceae bacterium | reverse complement strand
CGGCATCGGCGATCCGGGCCGCGAAGAGCTTGATCGCCCGGATGGCGTCGTCGTTTCCGGGGATGATGTAATCCACCACGTCGGGGTCGCAGTTGGTGTCCACGATGGCCACAACGGGGATCCCGAGCTTGCGCGCCTCGTGGACCGCGATGTCCTCCTTCTTGGGATCGACGACGAAGACGGCCGCAGGGGCACCCTTCATCCGGCGGATCCCGCCGAGCACCCGGTCGAGCTTCTCCCTTTCCTTCTGGTAGAGAAGGATCTCCTTCTTCGGGAAGACGTTCACCGACTCGTTGCCGAACATCGCGTCGAGTTCGTTCAGGCGGTCGATCCGCTTCTTGATGGTTGAAAAGTTGGTGAGCATGCCGCCCAGCCAGCGGTAGTTCACGTAGGGCATCCCGCAGCGCTCGGCCTCCTCCCGGATGGATTCCTGGGCCTGCTTCTTCGTGCCCACGAAGAGGATCTCGCCGCCGTCGGCGACGGTGTTGACCACAAAGCTGTAGGCCCCCTTGAACATCTCGACCGTCTGCTGGAGGTCGATGATGTAGATGCCGTTGCGGGCTCCGAAAATGTAGGGTTTCATCTTGGGGTTCCACTTGTTGGTCTGATGACCGAAGTGGACACCCGACTCGAGCAGCAGCTTCATCGATACGGTGGACATGGGATTCTCCTTCCTGTTTGATTCCTCCACCCCTTCAACCCGGCGGGGAACTCTTCCCGCGAAGAGCAACAGGCCCGCCGATCCGAGGGTGTGAGTGATAGAACGGGTTTAGTTAGCACAATCGAAACTATTTGGCAAATAGAAAATGGCAAACGGCCAAGGGCCAATGGCAGGGACGAAAATGAATCTCCCGAGCCCCTTGTGCCTTTCGCCTGTTTTTATGTCGTGTAATGCGCGTTGATCCTCACGTAATCGAGGGTCAGGTCCGAGCTGTAGACCCGGAAACTCTTGGACCCCTGGCCGAGGTTCAGGACCACCCGGATCTGCTCCTTCCGCATCACCTCGGCCAGCTCCTTCAGGTGGCTCGAGATGCCCTGACCCTGCCGGAAGAGCGGCAGCCCGTCGAAGGTCAGCTCCACGGCGTTCGGGTCCAGCGCAACCCCCGCCGCACCCGCGGCGGAGATGATCCGGCCCCAGTTCGGGTCCCCGCCGTAGAACGCCGTCTTGACCAGGTTGGAGCGGGCGATCTGGTAGGCGACGCTCCTCGCGTCCCCGGCCGTCTTGGCCCCCTCGACGACGATCTCGATCAGCTTGGTCGCCCCCTCGCCGTCGCGCACGATCATCTTGGCCAGCTCCGTCAGCGCGCCGGCGAGCATATCCGAGAACACGGTGTAGTCCCGCGTCGACGTGCGGATCCTGCGGTTCCCCGCCAGGCCGTTGGCCAGGAGGAGGACCGTGTCGTTGGTGCTCATGCACCCGTCGACGCTGATGGCGTTGAAGCTCCGGTCCACCGCCTCCCGGAGCGCCCTCTTCAGGGCCGCATCGTCGATGTCGGCATCGGTCAGGACGAAGGACAAGAGCGTCGCCATCCCGGGCTCGATCATGCCCGCTCCCTTGGCGATCCCGCAGATGCAGACATCGGTCCCGCCGACGGCCCCCTCGCGGTACTGGATCTTCGGGTAACGGTCCGTGGTCATGATGGCCTCGGCCGCCTCGGGGATCCCGCCCGGCGAGAGCCCCTTGGCCAGACGGCTCACGTTGCCCGCGACCTTGTCGATCGGCAGCCTGCGCCCGATGACGCCCGTCGAGGCCACGAGGACCTGCGCCTCGTCGATCTGCAGGGCCCCGGCGCAGAAGCGGGCCATCTTCACGGCATCCTGATAGCCTTCCTCCCCGGTGGCGGCGTTGGCATTGCCGCTGTTGACGATGACGGCCCTCGCGGAGCCGCACCGGATGCGCTCCTGGTCGAGCAGCACCGGGGCCGCCTTGAAGACGTTCGTCGTGAAGACGCCGGCGGCCTTCGCCGGCACCTCGGA
>CAYSDD010000230.1:0-1991 GCA_964429555.1 uncultured Syntrophaceae bacterium | reverse complement strand
CCCTCCTTGATGTCCATGCCGACGGCCTTCCCGAACTCCTTCTCGGCGGCCACGTAGTCGAGGGTGTCGTCGGTGAGCTGGAAGGCGAGGCCCATGGCGTGGCCGAACCCCCGCAGGGCCTCGACCCGGGCGGGTGCCGCGCCGGCCGTCAGGGCGCCCACGGCGCAGGCGGCCGCGATGAGGACGGCCGTCTTCTTCTCGATGAGCGTGAAGTAGTCCTCCTCGGTGATCCCCACGTCGCCGCATTTCAGGAGCTGGAAGACCTCCCCCTCGGCCATGGTGTTCGTCGTCTCCGAGATGAGCTTGATGATGGCGAGGTCCCCGTCGCGCGTCATCAGGGTGAAGGAGCGCGAGTAGAGGAAATCCCCCACGAGAACGACCGCCGCGTTTCCCCAGACGTGGTTGGCCGAGGGCTTGCCCCGGCGCGTCTGCGCGCCGTCGACGACGTCGTCGTGCAGCAGGGTGGCCGTGTGGATGTACTCGATGACCGCCGACAGGGGATAGCGCCGCTCCCCGCGGTAGCCGCAAAGGTCCGCCGAGGCCAGGAGCATCAGGGGGCGGAACCGCTTGCCGCCGCTCGTGATGAGGTGGTTGACGACCTGGGGGATGAAGGGGACCTCCGAGTGGAGGCACTTGCCGAGGTGCTCTTCCACCTGCCTGAGGTCGGGCTCGTAGCGGCGCAGAACGTCGTTCATGTTCATGGCTTGCCTTCCGGTCCGCGAGGGGCGTTTCGAAGCGATGCTGTGCTCTTATCGGAGATGCCGCGAAATGTCAAGCGAGCCCCGCCCGCGTGCCTTTCCCAAAAAGGGCTTTACAGGACGGGGGTTTTGCATACAATGGGGCCACGGGGGAATCGGTGCGGCCGGGGCCCGTGCGGCGGGTGCCGCCCCTGTCGACGCCCCGCGGGAAGAGAGCCCATGTCCGTCAAGCGAACCGTTTTCTTCATATCCGACCGGACGGCGATCACGGCCGAAACCTTCGGCCACAGCCTTCTGATCCAGTTCGACGACGTCGATTTCCAGAAGGTCACGCTTCCCTTCATCGACACGATGTGGAAGGCGCAGGATGCCCTCGAGCAGATCAACGACGCGAGGGAGCACACGGGCTCGCGCCCGATCGTCTTCAGCACGATCGTCAATTCCCAGATCCGCAAGCTGATCCTGTCCAGCGAGGCCGCCGTGGTGGACCTGTTCGACGCGTTCATCGGCCCCCTGGAGGAGGAGCTGCGGGTGCAGCCGAGCCTCGGCGGCAGCTCCCACCACCCCTCGGCAGGCGACGAGCTCGACATCCGGATCAACGCCGTCAACTACGCCCTGACCAACGATGACGGGATCACCACCAAGAATTACGACAAGGCCGACGTGATCCTCGTCGGCGTCTCGCGCACCGGCAAGACGCCCACCTGCCTCTACCTGGGGCTGCAGTACGGGATTTTTGCGGCCAACTACCCGCTCACCGAGGAGGACCTGCTGATCGAGTACCGCAAGATCCCCGGTGTTCTCCAGCCTTACCGGGACCGGCTCTACGGCCTCACGATCAACCCCGAGAGGCTCCAGAAGATCCGCATGGCCCGCCGGCCCACCGGCCGGTACTCGTCGCTCGAGCAGTGCCGGAAGGAGATCTCCCTGGCCGAGTTCCTCTACGTGTCCAAGAACATCCCCTACCTCAACATCACGGCCATGTCCATCGAGGAGATCGCGGCGACGGTGATGCACAAGAACAAGCTGCAGCGGCGCATTTTCTAAGAGACGGGACCCTGAGGGTGAGCCCGTGTGCACGCAGAAGGTGAGAGGGTAAGAGGGTAAGAAAGTTGGAGAAGCAGGGGGCCTGAGTCCGGTCTCCGCCTTTCCAACCTTCTTCCCTTCACACCTTCTCACTTTCTTTTTCGTTCGTCTCCACGCCCGCGATCGTCTCGCGGGCCGTCACCCGGATCTCGTCCATCGCCTCGGGCAGTTCCCGGCTCGTCGAGACGCCCAGTTCCCGGAAGCGCC
>CAYSDD010000229.1:0-1999 GCA_964429555.1 uncultured Syntrophaceae bacterium | reverse complement strand
CCTCCCGGTCCCGTCCCTGGGACATGCAGATCACCCCGAGGTTGTTCAGGGCGCTGAGGTTCTTCGGGTCCGCCTCGACGGCCCTTCGGTACAGCGCCTCGGCTTCCGGCAGGCTTTCGGCCTGCTGCCGCCTGAGCCCGGCCTGGAAGAGGATCTCGCTGTCCGCGGCCGGGCCGCCCGGCGCGAGAGGCTCCGGCTGGCGGCCGGACAGGTCCAGCCTGGCCCGGTGGACCGCGGAGGCGGCGATCAGGCGCCCCTGCTCGCTTCCGGCGTTTTCCTGCCCGAGGTAGACGATCAGAGAGAAGGCCGTCGAGGCGAGGAGCACGAGCGAGGCCAGGCAGATGCCGAGGATGAGGCGCTTCTTGCCCCGGACCCTGCCCCGCGGCCGGGCCAGGATGATCTCCCGGTAGGGCCGGTAGCGCTCGTCATCGGCCCTGTCGGCCCGTCTCAGTGCGGCGGTGATGGCGCTCATGGTGCCTCGAGAGCGTTTCAGGTGTTACGTGCCACGAAACAGGGAGAAAAGCCTGTCAATCATTCCGCGTGTGCGTAAACCGAAGACCTGAAGCGGAAAACGGGTTCTAGGCAAACTGCCCTTTTCTTCGTCTTGCAAAAAAAGTTCCCTTTTTCCCGTCGCTCGACTTCAGGTCCTGGATGGCCCGCTTGACGACCTTGCGGTCGATCTCGTGCCGGTTGCCGGCGTAGGCGATCAGCAGGGCCCTGTCGCAGAGGATGTTGATCCGTCTCGGGTTTCCCCTGCTGTAGTCGCAGATCTTCCCGAAGGCGTCGTCGGCGAATCGCACGTGACCCCCGTCCCCGGCGACGGCCAGGCGGTGGCCGACATAGTCCGGGACGTCGTCCTTCGAAAGCTCCTCGAGATGATACCGCACGGAGATCCGTTCGTTCAACTGCCGCAGCGAGGGCTGTTCCAGCAACTCCCTCAATTCCGGCTGCCCGACGAGGACGATCTGCAGCAGCTTCTCCGTCTCCGTCTCCAGGTTGGAGAGCATCCGGATCTGCTCCAGGACGTTCCGGGAGAGGTTCTGGGCCTCGTCGATGAGCACGACGGCGTTCTTGCCGGCCCGGTGGTTCTCCAGCAAAAACGCGTTGAGCGCGTCGATGAAGCGCCTCTTCGTCCGCTCCACCCCGGCCAGGGGGATGCGAAACTCCTGGTTGATCACCTCCAGGAGCTCCATGTCCGAGAGATAGGAGTTGAAGATGAGCGCCGTTTCCACGGAAGGGTCCATCCTCGAGAGCAGCGCCCTGGACAGGGTCGTCTTTCCCGTCCCGATCCCGCCCGTGATGACGATGAACCCCTTCTTCTCCTTGATCCCGTAGATCAGGTGGTTGAGGGCCTCCCGATGCTGGCGGCTCAGGAAGAGATACTTCGGGTCGGGCGTGAGGCTGAAGGGATTCTCCCTCAGCTTGAAATGGGAACTGTACATACCCCTCGGGATTCCTCTGGTTTTCTTATTACAAGCGGCGTCAAATTGCCACCACCAATTTGCACCCCTTCACTGCACCGTGTGGTTCAGCACCACCTGGCGCCCCGCGCGGCTGACCTTGACGGAGAGGTTCAGCCCGGGCTTGAGGTCCCGGTACATGGCCACCAGGTCCGCCACGCCGGTGACCGCCCTGCCGTTGACCTCCTGGATCACGTCCCCGTTGACGAGGCCCACGCTCTCGAAGAGGCTGCCGGGCTGGATCTCGTTGATCACGACCCCGTCGGGCTTGCCCGACGAGCCGGCCGTGACATGCGGCGTCACGCGGGCCTGTGTCAGCAGGCTCGCCAGGTCGGAAGGCGAGCCGGGGGGCGGCGCCTGCGGGGGGCGGGCCTGCGGCCTCGGCGCGGCTGACGGCGACGGCGCAGGGCCCGGCGGCGCCGCCGCGGGCAGGCGGTTCGATCCCCGCGCGACGATCTCCTTCTTCTTCAGGACCTGGTCGTTCTCCCCCACGCGCAGGACGACGGCGTTCCGCAGGATCTTCACGATGGCGGCCCCGG
>CAYSDD010000228.1:0-2007 GCA_964429555.1 uncultured Syntrophaceae bacterium | reverse complement strand
GCGGCGTCGTCCTGACCTTCGAGCCCCACCCCCAGAAGGTCCTGCACCCCGAGCGACGCCCTTTCTATCTCCTGACGACGCTCGAGGAGAAGCTGAAGCTGATCGAAGGCCTGGGCATCGATGCGGTCATCCTCATCGAATTCACCCCGGAGTTCGCGAAGACGTCGGCCGAGCAGTTCGTCCGGGGCATCCTCTGGGACCGGCTCCACCTCGAGAAGCTCATCATCGGCCACGACACGGCCTTCGGGAACCGCAAGACGGGCAACGAGACGTTCCTGCGCAGCATGGGCGAAAAGCTGGGGTTCGACGTGGAGGCCATCGAGGGCGTGCAGGTCGAGGGCATCCTCGTGAGCAGCACCAGCATCCGGCACGCCCTGCAGGAAGGGGATGTGCGCCGGGCCATGCAGCTCCTGGGCAGGCCCTACAATCTGCGCGGCCCCGTCGTGAAGGGCTACAGGCGGGGCTCCGAGATCGGGGTCCCCACGGCGAACATCGCCTCGGAGAAGGAACTCATCCCGGCCCGGGGGGTGTATGCCGTCACGGCCGAGATGGAAGGCCGGCGGCATCCCGGCGTCCTGAACATCGGCTACAGCCCGACCTTCGGCGACAACCGGCTGACCGTGGAGGTCCATCTGCTGGATTTCCCGCGGGAGGAGCTGTACGGGAAGTCCATCGAGGTCTTCTTCATCGACCGGATCCGGGACGAGGTGAAATTCGAAAATCCTCGAGAACTGGTCAGGCAGATCGAAAGAGATATCGAGAGGGCCCGGGAGCTCTTGAAACCTCATCTCGGGGCGGCCTGACGCGTCGTCTGCCCCATGGAGGGTCGTGCATGTTCATCAAGATCTGGGGTGCACGGGGGTCCATCCCCGTCTGCGGCCAGGAGTACATCCGCTACGGCGGCGACACCACCTGCATCGAGATCCGCACGAAGAACGGCCGCGTCATCATCATCGACTCCGGCACCGGGATCCGGCGGCTGGGCAAGTCGCTCCTGGCCGAGGGCATCTACGAGTACGACCTCATCTTCACCCATGCCCACTGGGACCACGTCATGGGCTTTCCCTTTTTCAGGCCCCTCTACAGCGAGAAAACCAGCCTGCGCGTCCACGGCTGCCCCTTCGCGGAAGAGTTCGTCCGGACCATGCTGGCCCGGATGATGTCCCCGCCCAACTTCCCGGTCAATTACGGGGACTTGAAGGCACGCATCCGTTATTCCGACGGATGCCCGGAACAGTTCGGGATCGACTCGGTCACGATCTACCCCATCGACATCAGCCACCCCGGCGGGGGCAAGGGCTACGCCTTCGTCGAGGACGGCAAGCGGTTCGTCTTCCTGACGGACCACGAGCTGGGCTACACGCACCCCGGCGGCCTGCCCTACGAGAAGTACCTGCAGTTCTGCGCCGGCGCCGACCTGCTCGTGCACGATGCCGAGTTCACCGGCGAGGAATACGGGCGGCACCGCAGCTGGGGGCACTCGTCCTACCTCGACGCCCTGACCCTGGCGATGGATGCCGGGGTCAGGCAGTTCGCCCTCTTCCACATCAACCAGGACCGGACCGACCGGGCCATGGACAAGGTGGTGGAGCACTGCCGCCGCATCGTCCGGGACGCAAACGGCCAGGTGGGGATACTGGGGGCCTGCTGCGACATGACGTTCGTGCTCTGAAGGGCGCGAGGCGTAAGGCAGAGGGCTCAAGGCATCGGGGAAGAAAGCTGTCATTCCCCGCGTGGCCGGGAATCCATTCCTGGAATCGATTTGTATCTGCGCGGGGATGACCGTTCCGCTGTTCCACCTCTCCAATGCATCGTTCCGAACTCTGGTTTCGAAGGTGAAATTCAAAAATCTCCATGACTGGGATGTGGATTACAGGACGGCGGTGGCCGTGCAGGAGAAGCTGCGGGTGGAACTGATCCTGGAGGACGGGCCGTCGCGGGATCTTCGTCTCGTCGCCGGGGCCGACATCTCCTGCGCGAGGGGCGACGACCGGGTCTACGCGGCCG
>CAYSDD010000227.1:0-2019 GCA_964429555.1 uncultured Syntrophaceae bacterium | reverse complement strand
ATGGAGCGGACCCAGGCCGATTACATGGGCATGCTCGCGACGGTGATCAACAGCCTCGCCCTCCAGAGCGTCCTCGAAGGCATGGGGGTCCGATGCCGGGTCCAGACGGCCATCGAGATGCGGGAGGTGGCCGAGCCTTTCATCCGCCGCAGGGCCTCCCGGCACCTCGAAAAGGGCAGGGTGGTCATCTTTGCCGCCGGGACGGGGAATCCCTATTTCACGACGGACACGGCGGCAGCGCTGCGGGCCGCGGAGATCGAGGCCGACGTCATCCTCAAGGCGACCAAGGTCGACGGGGTCTACGACAGGGACCCCGTGAAGCACGCCGGCGCGAAGATGTACAAAACCATCAGCTACACCGAGGCGTTGGCGAAAAACCTTCGAGTCATGGATGCAACCGCCATCTCCCTCTGCCGGGAAAACGGGATCCCGATCCGGGTCTTCAACATCGCGAGGAAGGGCAACATCAAGGCCGTCATATGCGGGAAATCCATCGGAACCACCGTGGGAGGATGACATGAGCGAGATGACCGACCTGGTCTTTTCCGAAATGAAAGACAACATGGAGAAGAGCATCAAGTTTCTCGAAAAGTCCTTCGGAAAGCTCAGGACGGGGCGCGCCTCGCTGGCCCTCCTGGACGGGATCAAGGTGGACTATTACGGGGTCCCCACGCCGCTCAATCAGGTGGCCTCGCTGTCCGTTCCCGAGAGCCGGCTGATCCAGATCTCCCCCTGGGACGCCAGCGTGATCCCGAATATCGAGAAGGCCATCCAGAAATCCGAACTCGGCCTCAACCCCGTCAATGACGGCAAGATCGTCCGGATCAACATCCCGGCCCTCACCGAGGAGCGCCGCAAGGAGCTGGTCAAGGTGGTGCGGAAGATGGCCGAAGAGGGCAAGGTGAAGCTGCGCAACCTCCGCCGGGACGCCAACGAGGAGCTCAAGAAGCTGAAGAAGGACGGCGACATCGCCGAGGACGAGCTCTTCAGGCTGCAGGCCGAGGTCCAGAAGATCACCGACGACTTCATCGAGAAGGCCGACCGGGTCCTGCAGGCCAAGGAAAAGGAAATCATGGAAATCTGAAGACCGATCCCTCAGGCCCTGCATGCGGGCATGGTTGATCGACCCGTTGGAAGAACCGACTCGGCCCGGCGGCAAGAGGTTGAAGACAAGGCAAGGAGCCCCCGGGCTCCTTCTTTTTTGCCGCGCCGCGGGCGGGAGAAACATCCCTTGAAAATGTCGGCAGGCTGTGATAGTCAAGCGGAAATTCATCATTGAAAATCGATAAATAGAGCCTGAATGGAGCAGCTCGACAAAACCAATCTGCCGCGCCACATCGCCATCATCATGGACGGAAACGGCCGGTGGGCCCGGAAGCACTCCCTGGGGCGCATTGCAGGCCACCGCAAAGGGACGGAATCGGTGCGGAGCGTGGTCGAGTCCTGCCGAAGAATCGGGATCCCCTATCTCACCCTGTATGCCTTCTCCTCGGAAAACCGGAGCCGTCCCGAGCGGGAGGTCCGGGCACTGATGACCCTGCTCGACCGCTACCTGCGCTCCGAACTCAAGACCATGATGGAAAACAACATCCGCCTGCTCACCATCGGCGAGACGGGGGCGCTTCCCGACCGGGTGCTGGAGACCCTGAACGCGACCATCGCGACGACGGCCGGCAACACGGCCATGACGCTGATCCTCGCCCTGAACTACGGCAGCCACGACGAGATCCTGCAGGCGGTCCGCAGGATCGCCGAGGATGCGCGGCGGGGCGCCGTCGAATCCTCGGACATCACGGAAGAGCGTTTCGCGGGCTATCTGCACACGAAGGGGATCCCGGACCCCGATCTGCTCATCCGGACCAGCGGCGAGTACCGCCTGAGCAACTTCCTTCTCTGGCAGGTGGCCTACACGGAGTTCTATTTCACGGAAACCCTGTGGCCCGATTTTCGCGAAGAGCATCTCATCGAGGCCATCGTCGAGTATCAGAAACGGGAGCGGCGGTTCGGGCTGACCAGCGA
>CAYSDD010000226.1:0-2037 GCA_964429555.1 uncultured Syntrophaceae bacterium | reverse complement strand
CCCCACCAGGGCGCAACCTCCGGCCTTCCTGTCTTTCAGCAGCGACAGACCCTCGCGGATCAGCGCCTGCCCGATGCCCCGCTTCTGGTAATCCGGCAGGACGGAAACCGGTCCGAGTCCGTACCAGCCCGTTGTGCCGTCCGAAATCGTCACGGGGGAACATGCGATATGGCCCACCACACGCCCGTCGATTTCCGCAACCAGCGAGATCGTCAGCGCACCGGCTGCGCGCAGCGCCCGGATGATGAAGTGCTCCGTCTGCTTGCTGATCGGGTGATTCCTGAACGCCTCGATGGTCACCCGTGAAATGGCCTCAAGATCTGTCGCCCTCTCGTGTCTGAGAATCAATGTAACCTCCGATCTGTTGCGGCGCTCTCCGCACGGCGGGAACGGTTGGCGGCAAGGGCGCGGGCGATACTCCCGGGGGTTGGACAAAATGCCTTGGAGTATGGGGCGGTTGAACGGTTCGCCGGGTTGCGCCCTCCGGGTACCGACGTCGCCATGCAGGGGACGTCCTCGACATTGAGGCGCTTGGCGGCCGCCCGCATTGCCCGGCGGTCCCGGGTGGAGCGGAGGCACCGACGGCACGCTTCGGAAGGTAAAAGGCAGGGCCTGTCGTGACCCTGCCTTCTTGCGGGGGCCGGCCTGCCCCTGTGTTTTTCCCGCATGGTCCGGGCGGCGTGAGGCCGCCCGGCGCCGCTCTCAGACGATCTTCTTCTCCAGGGACCAGCCCAGCCGGTCGGCCTTGATGCCCCGGCAGGCCTCGCGGTATTCGAACTCGAAGATGATGCGGCCCTTGAAGGGCTCCTCTTCCTTGACCCGGTAGGCCCGGATCGCCCCGCCGTAGAAAGAGGGCTCGGTCTTTTTGCGGTGAAAGTAGATGTGCCCCCCGACGAGCTTCTTCGCGTCCTCTTCGCCCAGCTGCCACCAGCCGCTCTCCCAGACCTTGTCGCCCAGCTTGGTGAAGTTGTTTTCGTTCTCGATCAGGTGGATCTGCATTGCACACGCTCCTTGTCCGACCCCCGGCACCAAAAGCCCTGTCGCGCGATAACGGACAGGGCTTCAGGTGAGGTCTGGGGAATCCCGATTTGAAGATCAATTTCGCCGTCGTCTCGACGGTTGCCGATTACCTGCCTTCACACTATGCGAATCGGGGGGAATGTCAAGGTCTTTCTGTGCCGGGCGGGACCGGCGGCTGGATAATATTGCTTGACTTCACGGCGTTTCGCATGTTCTATGCAGGTGCCGTCTCGATACGCCGTCAGCCGGGCTGCCCGTCGGAGACAGGCCCCGTTTCCCCGGTGCGCATGATTGGTGCCCCGTCTCTCGCCGCAGAGGGAGGGGGTTTTTTCATCAACCCGTCACGGAAGAAGGATCGACCGCCATGACCGAAGACCTGCTCGATTTCTGGGTCCGCCTGATCAAGCCGTTCTTCCCGGCCAACGCCTGGATCGTCGCGCGCTACGCCGGGGAGGATCACGTCATCGAGATCGACTGGAAGCTCGACGACGACCCGGAGAGGCCCAACCGGCGGTCCCGCAAGATCCAGATCACCATCACCGAGGGGGCCATCGAGGAGTACCTGGACAAGGGGAAAAAAGAGCGGGAACAGTTCGAAATCAGCCTCAAGAAGCTCATCGACGAACGATTCAACCGCCCCCCGGCCGTCGAGCCGCAGGCCCGCGCCGGTGCCCCGGCATCGACGGACAAGCTGCTCATCGGCCGGGGCACGCTCGGCACCTGATGTGACCTCCCGGCCGCTGTGCCGGGATTTGCCGCGACCCCTCTCCGGAGGGGTTTTTCATGCCCGGGATTCCTGGAAGATTCCCGATTGACAGCGTGCATTGGTTGCATTAGTATTTTTGACAACCCATCCAATCCATTGAACCCATTCTTACCGGCGCGTTGTCTTCGTTCAGAGGCCCCCAACCCGTACAAGCCCAGGTCGCCCGACGGGAGGTGCCCCATGGCCGCGAAAGCCCCGGGTGAGCGAATCGCCATCGAAAGCGAGAAGGACCTCAAGAAGCACGCCGTCGC
>CAYSDD010000225.1:0-2048 GCA_964429555.1 uncultured Syntrophaceae bacterium | reverse complement strand
TCGAGCCCCACGGGCTGCTGGGTGCTGTCCTTCATGTCCCGCAGCAGGGCCTTCTTCTCCTGGAGTTCCCGCTCGCCGAGGATGAGGGTGTAGCGGCATTTCAGCCTGTCGGAGCGCTTCATCTGGCTCTTGAGACTCCGCGCCCCGTAGTCCGTCTCGACGAGGACCCCCTTCATCCGCAGGCGGTTGCAGAGCACGAAGGCATGGTCCTGCGCCTCCTTCCCGAGGGCGGCGATGAAGAGATCGGGCACCGCGATGACCTTCTCGTCGGGGATGGGGGCCACGGCGACGAGCCGCTCCAGGCCGACGGCAAAGCCGATCCCGGGACTCTCGGGGCCGCCCAGGTCTTCCACGAGCCGATCGTAGCGGCCTCCCCCCGCGATGGCGTTCTGCGCGCCCAGGGCGCCCGTGGTCACCTCGAAGGCCGTCTTCGTGTAGTAGTCCAGGCCGCGGACCATCCGGGCATTGACCTCGAAGGGGGTCTCGAAGCGCCTGAGGCAGGCCTGGACCTCGTCGAAATGCCCCCGGCACTCCGCGCAGAGGAATTCGATGAGCAGGGGGGCCGAGGCGACGACCGCCTTGCAGCCCTCCACCTTGCAGTCGAAGACGCGGAGCGGATTGGTCGCGAGGCGCCGCCGGCAGTCTTCACAGAGGCCGTCCTGCCTTTCGGCCAGATACGACCGGATCACGTCCCGGAAGGCCGGCCGGCACGCCGGGCAGCCCAGGGAGTTCACCTCGAGGCGGGCGTCCGCAACGCCGACGCTTCGGAGGAAGTGCATGAGCATCAGGATGACCTCGGCATCCACCCGCGGGTCCTTCGAGCCGAGCAGCTCCGCGTTGAGCTGGTTGAACTGGCGGAAGCGGCCCTTCTGCGGCCGCTCGCGGCGGAACATGGGCCCGATGGTGTAGAGCTTCACCAGGGACTCCGACGCGTAGAGGCCGTGCTCGAGGTAGGCGCGCATGACCGAGGCCGTCGCCTCGGGGCGCATCGTCAGGGATTCGTCGCCGCGGTCGACGAAGGTGTACATCTCCTTTTCGACGATATCCGTCGTCTCGCCGATGGAGCGCTTGAACAGCTCCGTTTTTTCCAGGATGGGCAGAACGATCTCCCGGAACCCGAAGGCCCCGAAGACTTCACGGGCCTTCGCCTCGACGTATTGCCATTTTTCCGATTCGCCCGGCAGGATGTCCTTGAACCCGCGAACGGCGGTGATGATCTTCATCTTGCTGATGCACCCGACTGCGGATTTCGAGCCTGATTAGCTAACACATTGCCCCCCGAAAGGCAATAGGAATCATGGGCTTTTGAAGGGAATGACCTCGTAGCGCCGCCCGTCCGTGGTGATGCGGACGGCCCCGTGCAGGTCGGTGCGCCAGACGGCGGCTCCCGTGCGGCGGAACCGTTCGAGGACATCCTCACGGACGGGGCGGCCCGCGCTGATGACGATCGCTGCGGGGCGGACGGCTTGCAGGAAGGCCTCCGTGCCGGAATAGGCGGAGCCGTGGTGCGGCGCAAGAAGGACCCCGCCCTGCAGCGTCCCGGCGCGGGCCAGGAGCCGCGCCTCGGTCGTTTCCCCGATGTCGGAGGGCAGCAGGAAAGAGGCGTCTTTCCACTGCAGGTGCAGCACGAGGGCCCGCTCGTTGGTTTCCCGTTCGCCGGGGACCTCCCCGGGCGGCAGGGCTTCCGTGGGGTTCAGGATGCGGATGCGCACCTCGCCCAGGTCGATCGGGGGGGATTTCGACGAGAGGATGCGCGGCGCAATGCCCATCCGCCCCATCTTGTCCACCAGGGGGGCGCCCCAGGGAACGAGGGCCTCGTCGCCGTTTGACCAGACCTCCTCCACGTCGAAGTTCTCCAGGATGTAAGGCAGCCCGTTGACGTGGTCGGGGTGCGGGTGGGTCAGGACGACGGTGTCGATCTTCCCGATCCGGCTGTGCCAGAGAAAGGGTGCAACGACGTAACGGCCCACGTCGAATCGGTCGTCGTAGAACCCGCCGCCGTCGATGAGCATCCGCCTCCCGCCGGGAAGCTCCACCAGGGCGCAGGA
>CAYSDD010000224.1:0-2049 GCA_964429555.1 uncultured Syntrophaceae bacterium | reverse complement strand
GGCCCCGGCGACCCTGTCGCCGACCTTGTAGAGGCGCTGCTTCTTCTTGTCCCTCTCCTCGATGATCGCGTATCCCCGGCCGTCCTCCCCGGCGATCGTGCCGTAGAGGTCGAGCGGCAGGGATGTGGTCTCGAGCATGCCGGGGTCCATCGCATCCGCCACGATGGGCCGGTCCGTCGTCCGGAAGAGGTTGCGCTCGACGATCACGGCGTAGGCCTCGACGGGGTCCTTGGTCACGTCCGCCGCCGCGGGGCCCGGCGCTTCCTGCTGCCGGGTCTCGGCAGGCGGCGCGCTGAGCTCGAGGATCAGGTAGGCGATGTCGACGACCAGGTACAGCACGACGGCGATTGCCGCGAGGATCAGGATCGTCTTGCGCCTGTTCTTCATGAAGCCGAGCATTTCCATCGCCTGTTCCTCAGAGAGGGGTCACCACGGGACTCGACACCGTGCCGCCCACCTCGACGGCGAACCGCTCCGGGCCGGCTGCCGGGAGTGTCACGTCCCCCCGCAGGGCGACCCGGCTTGCCGAGAGATCCCCGCCCAGGCGGATGCTCCCCTTGAAGTCGCCCTGGAGCTGGTCCCCGGTCACCTGAAGGCGGTTCACCCTGACGACCCCGCTTCCCAGGTCCATGTCGCCTTCCATCTTCGTCACGGTCATCTCCTGCAGGCCGAACAGGGGCGCCTTGAAGGCAATCAGCCCGTTGGCCAGCGAGAGGTCCAGGTGGCCCGATCCCTCGGACCAGCGCTCCGGCAGTCCCTCGAAGCGCAGCCGGCCGTCCACGCGGCCGCGGAGCGAGCGGCCCAGCAGTTCCGCCAGCCAGGGGCAGTCGGCGGCGTCGATCCCGGCGAACTGCAGGTCCGCCTGCACGGGCCCGCTTGCCGAAAACCGGTTCCGCATGGCGATGTCCCCGTCGATCCGTCCGCCCATGGCCGCCGCCTCGACGCGGAAGGCCAGGCGTCCCGCCGCGAGCGAGAGCAGCGCCGGGCGGGCCGTGAGCCTGTCGGCCCGGACGCCGGGGCCCCCGCCGTCCCTCGGCCGGACGGAGAGTCCCGTGAGCGTGAGCCCGGCGGGGAAGGCCCACCCGGCCTCCTCCAGGCGCACCTCCATGTCCGCCCGGTTCTTCGCCAGCGAAGACAGGACAAGCGAGCGGACGGCGTCGGAGGGCATCTTCACCCAGGCGAGCACGAGAAGCGCCGCCACGGCAAAGGCCGCGTATCCCCCGTATGTCCGAAAGGCCCCCTTCATCGGCGATTCGCCTCACGCCCCCTGTCTGGCCGGAGCGGGGCCCGGCCTGGGTGCTGACGCCGGCTGGTACGAGGCGAGCTGGACCGTGGCCGTGAGGTATTCGGGGCTCTCGAGGCTCTTGCGGACGGTGAGCTTGCGGATCCGCACGGCGTCGCGCGGCGAGTCCGCCTTGTGCAGGAACTGCACGAGCTGCCTCAGCGTGACCCTCTCGAGGCTCACGTCGGCCAGCGCCTCCTCGTAGGCCCCGGCGCTCACCCCCCGCGAGGGGTTGATGGCCCGGACGTTTGAGCGCACGCCCGCCTCCCGCGCCTTGCGGTCCACGAAGCCGTAGAGGGTGAACCCGGGCGGCCTCGACGCCAGGGCCCGCTGGATGACGTCCATGTCCCGCTTGATGAGCCGGTAGTCGGCGAGCTGGGCGTGCATCTCCCCGAGGAGCTTCTCCTGGGCCTCGAGCGCCTTGGCCACGCGCGTTCGTTCCTCCCAGAACGGCAGGATCACGAACTGGACGAGGAGGACCGCGACGACGACCCCCGCCCCGCCCAGGACGATGAGCCGCTCCCGCGACCCCAGCTTGTCCCAGTACTTCTTCATGGTTTCCTCGCCATCGCGGCTTTCAGCTCGAAGGCCACCCGGCCTCCCTGCCCGGCGCCGGGGGAACTGACGGCGACGCCGGCGTAGCGCCCCGTGGCCTCCAGCGCCTTGCGGACCGACTCGGCGGCCTCCGGGGTCGAAACCTCGGCCCGGATCTCGATCCGGTCGCCGTCGAGGACCAGGGACGTGAGGAGAAGCTCCGCGGACTCGGG
>CAYSDD010000223.1:0-2053 GCA_964429555.1 uncultured Syntrophaceae bacterium | reverse complement strand
ATCGCAAGGCAGCTCGGGCTTCCCTCGACGGGAGGCGTCATCGTGACGCGGGTCCGGGAGGGAAGCGCGGCCGACGAGGGAGGGCTGCAGCCCTACGACGTGATCCTGCAGGTCAACCGGGTCAAGGTGGCCTCCGTGAAGGATTTCCAGAGGGAGATCTCGAAGAAGACCGCCGATGACCGGGTACTCCTGCTGATTCGCCGGGGCAAGGGGACCTATTACGTGGCCATCCGGAAGGAATAGGGACACGGGCGGACCGGAAAGCCATTGGACACGAGGGATCTGCTGATCTGCATGTACCGGGCGCTCGACCGGTTCTTCGGGCCGCTTCAGTGGTGGCCGGGGGATACGCCCTTCGAGGTCGCCGTCGGCGCGATCCTGACGCAGAACACGAACTGGGCCAACGTGCAGAAGGCCATCGGGCGGATCAAGGAGCGCGGGGCCCTGAGCCCGGCGCTGCTCTACGGTCTCGATCAGGCAGACCTGGAAGAGCTGATCCGGCCGTCGGGGTATTACCGGGTCAAGGCAAGGAGGCTGAAGGCGTTTCTCGAGGTGCTGTGCGAAGGCTTCGGGGGCGACCTGGACGCGATGCTTGCCGGGGAGCTGCAGGACGTGCGCCGGCGCCTGCTCTCGATTGCGGGGATCGGGGAGGAAACGGCCGACAGCATCCTCCTCTACGCCGGCGGCAGGCCCGTCTTCGTGGTCGATGCCTATACCCGGCGCATCCTCGAGAGGCACGGGATGCTCGAAGGGCGGCACTCCTACGGGGAAATCCAGCGGCGCTTCCTGGAAGCGTTGCCGCCGGAGGCGGAACTCTACAACCAGTACCACGCCCTGATCGTGGAGGCGGGCAAGAGGTTCTGCCGCAAGGAGCCGCGATGCGGCCAGTGCCCGCTGCAAGGCATTTCGAAAGGGATTCGCCGGGCCGGAAAGGGCGGCCGGGAGGCGACGGGTAGCCAGTCTTGTTCGTCCGGGAAGAAATTCTTAAAGCGAGGCTCCGGGAAGAACGTCACACGTTCGTCCTGAAACTCAACGACTACGCCGGCGTCATCCACCTGCATTCCGACTACTCCCACGACGGGCGCGCATCGATCCAGGAGATCGTGTCGGCGGCCCGGGCCAACGGCATCGACTTCGTCATGCTCACCGACCACAGCTGGCTCCAGGCGAAGTACGACGGCCATGAACGGTCTTACGACGGCGTGCACCTCTTCATCGGGATCGAGATGACGCCCCGCTACAACCATTACCTCGCCTTCGGGATAGACGAGCCCCTCATCACCTGTGATCTCGCCTGGGTCTTCCCCTACGAGGACGAACTGGACATCTCCCCGCAGTTCTACATCGACTGGGTCCGCAGCAAAGGGGGGATCGGGTTTATCGCCCATCCCGACCACGAGGGGGCCCCGAGGTTTCACGTGAAACCTTACAACTGGAACGACTGGACCGTCTCGGGCTACACGGGGATCGGAATCTGGGACTTCATGACCGACTGGCAGAGCAAGCTGAAGGGATACGCAAGCGCCCTGTTCGCCTATTATTTCCCCGCCTATTCGCTCAGCGGGCCGAAAAGGGAGACCCTGAGACGCTGGGACGAGCTGAACCGGACAGGCAAGGTCGTCGGGATCGGAGAGCTCGACAACCACGAGACCATCAAGGAAATGTTCGGCTTCGAATTCTACATCTTTCCGTTCAGCAAGGCCTTTCGCTTTATCCGGACCCACGTCCTGACGGAGGCGAAGTTTCTCGAGCAAGACGAGCTGAACAGGGAGATCATCCTGTCGGCCCTGAGGCGGGGCAGGGCCTACGTGGCGCTCGAGTATTTCGCGAAGGCCCGGGGTTTTTCCTTCGTCATCATGGACGAGTCGGAGGCGGCCACCATGGGTGACGAATTCTTTCTCGACGACATGGCCATCGCGCAGATCGAACTTCCCGAAAAAGGGAAAATCCGCCTGATCAAAAACGGTGCACTGTTCCGGGAGACGGTGGGCAAAGAACTGACCTGCGGCATCGACGAGCCCGGGATCTACCGCGTCGAAGTCTACCTGAGGAA
>CAYSDD010000222.1:0-2061 GCA_964429555.1 uncultured Syntrophaceae bacterium | reverse complement strand
CCCAAGTCGGAGGGGAAGGCCGTGCGGGTGATCGACAACCGGAAGGACTGACGGGGCATGAACGGCAACCGGGGATCACCCGGTTGGAGGCCTTGCATCCGTCCTTCATCACCAAGGCTGTGAAGAGCGGAAGAGCGGAAGTGAGGAAGAGCGGATAAGAGAAAAAATTGCATCCGGGTCATTGTCCGCAGGCCCGAGTCCGTGGGGGGAATCATGACCGTGCATCAGATCTCCGTTTTCGCAGAGAACAAGCCCGGGCAGCTGGCGAGGCTGACCGGGATCCTGGGCAAGGCGAAGGTGAACATCCGGGCCACGACGATCGCCACGACGGCCACCTTCGGCGTCATCAACCTCATCGTGGACGACCCGCAGAAGGCCATCAAGGCGATCAAGAAGGACGGGATGATGGTGACGACCAAGGAGGTCATCGCGGTCATCATCGAGGACAGGCCGGGCGGCCTCGACCGGCTCACGCAGATGCTCTTCAAGGAGAACATCAACGTCAACAACGCCTACGGGTTCGTGCTCGACAGCTGGAAGACGGCGGTCTTCGTCGTCGAGGTCGACGACACGGCCAGGGCCCAGAAGCTCATCGAGAAGGCAGGGTTCAAGACGCTCGACGACGACGCCCTGTCGGCGGTGGAGCCGTTCCACTATGTAAAATACTAGGCTCAGGGCGAAAGGCAGAGAATGGGCGTTAACGCTCCCACTGTCCTGGGCACGTAGCCGTGCGGCGAAACAAACGAACATAACGAAGGGACGAAATAAGCGATTATGACGCGAAGAGACAAGGGAAGTTTCGGGGCGAAACACCCCGGTGCGAGCGTGAAGCCGGAAGTGGCGGAACTGCTGAAGCAGAAAAAGGTCGACGGGGCGATGACGTGCCCCCTGGCGTTTCAGGCGGCGGGCGAGCTGAACCTCACCCCCGCCGAGGTCGGCCTGGCGCTCGATCTGCTGGAGATCCCGATCAGCAAATGCCAGCTGGGCCTGTTCGGCTATTCGCCCGTCAGCCGGATCCTCCAGCCGGCGGATTCGGTCCCGGCGGACCTCGATGCGGCCATCCGGGCCGCGATGAAAGACGGCCGGCTCCCCTGTGCCGCCGCGTTTCGGATCGCGGCCGATTTCAAGCTCGCGAAGATCCGGGTCTCCTCGGCCTGCGAGAAACTGCAGATCAAGATCAGCGCCTGCCAGCTCGGCGCGTTCTGAGAAACAGGTTCAAGGTCAAAGGAGAAAGGTTAAAGGTCAGGGGCGCGTGAATTTGCCTTTGACCTTTTTCCTTTTGCCGTTGTCCTCGTCAGAGGTACGGTTTCATCGCTTCGTAAAAATACCCCGCCATGATGCCGTAGCCCGCGTCGTTGGGGTGGATGGCGTCGCTCATCCGGTCGGGGTTGCCGAGCAGGCCCTTCAGGATGTCGGGCACGAGCACGGCCCCCGTCTCCTCGCAGACCTTCCGGTACCGTTCCTGGAACCCCCTTCCCCAGATGGGGACGTCGAGCCCCCCCACGATGACGAGAGCCCCCCG
Organism: uncultured Syntrophaceae bacterium; assembly: GCA_964429555.1. Classification (GTDB taxonomy): domain Bacteria; phylum Desulfobacterota; class Syntrophia; order Syntrophales; family UBA2192; genus UBA2192. Next base: position 539 of record CAYSDD010000222.1, on the reverse strand, counting down.
GCCCTGGATGGCCGTGATGATCGTCTTGAGATTCCGGAAGGCCCGGTCGCGGTCCTGCCGGTTTTTCAGGTCGTTTCCCCCGAGGGTGATCAGGACGATGCGCGGCGAGCGGTCGAGGACGTCGCGCTCGAGCCTCGCCAGCGCGGTGTCCGTCGTGTCGCCGGGGATGCCCGCGTTGATGACGGGCCGGCCGATGCGCCGCGAGAGCTGGGAGGGGTAGTCCATGCCCTGCGAGGCGCCTGTGCCGTGGGTGAGGCTGTCGCCGAAACAGATGATGGTCTCGCCCGCCGGCCGAGCGTTCTTCACGGGCGGGGGAGGCGAGAGCTGGCGGTACCCGAAATAAACGGCCAGGATGACCGCCAGTGCGACGGCGCCGGTCTTGATGATTTTCATGAACCCAAGCGTGGGACGGGCGTCCCGCCCGTCCTGCGGGAAATCGGCAGGCGAGACGCCTGCCCTGCGGGCTCAGCCTTTTTCCTCGGCATAGCGGGCCAGGGTGAAGAGCATGTCGGCGAGCCGGTTCAGGTACTGGTGGATCT
>CAYSDD010000221.1:0-2063 GCA_964429555.1 uncultured Syntrophaceae bacterium | reverse complement strand
GCCCTGGAAGACCCGCGGTTCAGGCCGCTGCGGCACGAGGAGCTCAAGGACGTCGAGATCGAGATCTCGGTGCTCACGACCCCCGCGCCCGTATCCGGCGCGGGGGACATCGTCGTGGGGCGCGACGGCGTCATCCTGCAGAAGGACGGCCGCTCGGCGGTGTTCCTGCCCCAGGTCGCAACGGAGCAGGGCTGGGGACGCGACGAGATGCTGGAGCAGCTCTGCCGGAAGGCGGGGCTGCCCGCCGGCAGCTGGAAGCAGGGCGCACGGATGCTCACGTTCCAGGCGGAGGTCTTCGGCGAGTCGGACTTCCGGACGGCCCGATGAGCGCCATCCTCTTCATCGTCGGACTCGTCTCGATCGCGGCCCAGGTCGTTCTGCTGCGGGAGCTCAACGTGGCCGCTTTCGGGGTGGAGCTCGTCTACATCCTGGCCCTGGGGGTGTGGCTGGCGGCGACGGCCCTGGGCGCCCTGCTGTGCCGCGCGGCCCGCATCCCCCGGGCGGGGCTTCTCGCCGTCCCCCTTTTCCTGTTCGCCGTCCTTGTCCCGCTGGCCGTGGCCGCGGCCCGGGCAAGCCGCATGCTCTTCGGAGGCGTCCCCGGGGCCTACCTTCCCTTCGGCGATCAGGTCGCCTCGATCCTCGTCACCCTGCTGCCGGCGGGGTTTCTCGCGGGTTGGCTGTTCCGCCGGGCTGCTGGGCTCTTCGTGTCGGAGGGCCGCACCGTCGCGGCCGCCTACGCCATCGAGAGCGCAGGGGGGGTCGCCGGGGGGCTGCTCTCGTCGCTCGGCATGCACTGGGGGACCCGGAACTTCACCCTGGCCCTGGCCTGCTCGCTCATCGCCGCCGCGTCGCCCCTGCTGCTCACGGCGGGCGCCCGGCGAAGCCGTCTCCGCCCGGCCGCCGCCGGCCTTTGCGGCCTCTTCCTGCTCGGCCTCGCCCTGTCGCCGATCATCGACCGGGCGATGACGCGGTGGGATCACCCGTCGCTGATCGAGAGCCGGGACACGCCCTACGGCCGGGTCAGCATCACCCGGCGCGAGGCGCAGGTCTCGGTGTTCCTGAACAACGCCCTCGCCTTCGAGACCGAGGGGACCGAGGCGGAGCACTTCGTCCACCTCGCCGCCCTTCAGCACCCGCGGCCCGGACGCATTCTCATCCTCGGCGGCGGGATCGAGGGCACCGCGGAAGAAGCCCTGAAGCACGGGCCGACGGCCGTCGACTGCGTCGAGATCGACCCCGTTCTCGTCGAAACGGTCCGTGCGCACCTGCCCCCGCAGAGGCAGGCGCCGCTGGAGATCCCGTCCGTGCGGATCCTCACGGACGACCCCCGCCGCTTCCTGCAGGCCGCGGGCCGCTACGACCTGATCCTCATCGGCATGCCCGAGCCCTCGTCGGGCCAGGCCAACCGATTCTACACCACGGAGTTTTTCCGGCTGTGCCGCGAACGGCTGGAGGCGGGCGGGATCGTCGCCCTGCGGATCCCGTCTTCCGAGAACCGCTGGACGCCGCAGATGACGGAGCGGGCGCGGAGCATCCACGGGGCGCTCCGTCGCGCCTTCGAAAACGTTCTCGTCCTCCCGGGGGACACGGACGTGTTCACCGCATCGGCCGCGCCCCTTCCGGACGACCCCCGGATCCTGATCGAGCGGTACCGCGAGCGCGGCCTGCACAGCCGCCTGATCTCGGAGCCCTTCCTGCGGTATCTCCTGACCAACGACCGGTTCTTTGAGGTGCGCGAGACCCTGCGCACCCAGCAAGCCCCGATCAACACCGACACGCGGCCCATCTGCTACCAGCTCACGGCCCTCGTGTGGCTGTCGAAATTCTTCCCGGCCGTAGCCGGCCTGCGCTTCGGGCAGATCGAGCATCTCGTGCAAGCAAAGCGAACGTGGATCGTCGTGGCGGCAGGGTTGCTCGCCCTGCTCCTGGTGACGTCACGCCGCTTGCCCCCCTGGCGCTGGGCTCTGCTGGTCGGCTTCGCCGGTTTCGCCGGCATGGTCCTCGAGACGGTGCTCATCCTCCAGTACCAGACCCGTCACGGCGTCCTGTTCCGCGACCTGGGC
>CAYSDD010000220.1:0-2067 GCA_964429555.1 uncultured Syntrophaceae bacterium | reverse complement strand
AGACGGTCGCGATCGTCCCGGCAGCGGGGTCGGGAAGCCGGATGAACCGGGAGATCTCCAAGCAGTACCTGCGGCTTGCCGGCAGGCCCGTCCTGGTGCACACCCTGCAGGTCCTCGAGGCGTGCCCCGGCGTGGACGGGCTTTTCGTTGTCGTACCCCCGCAGGATGCGGCATCGGTGCGAAGCGGGGTGATCGACCCCTGGAACCTGAAGAAAGTGGCCGCGGTCATCGCCGGGGGCCGCGAGCGCCAGGATTCCGTCCGGGCCGGCCTCGATGCCCTCGGCCGGGATGCGGAGATCGTGATCGTTCACGATGCCGTGCGGCCCCTGATCGGCGTCGAGACGGTCGAGCGGTGCATCCGGGAGGCCGCAGAGTGCGGTGCCGTGACGGTCGGGGTGCCCGTGAAGGACACCGTGAAGGAAGTGGCGCCGGACGGCCGCGTCCTGCGGACCTGCGACCGCAGCGCCCTGTGGCTCACGCAGACCCCCCAGGCCTTCCGACGCGACATCCTCGAGCGGGCGCACCGGGAGGCCCTGCGTGACGGCATCCGGGCGACCGATGACACCTCGCTCGTCGAGCGTCTCGGGATCGCCGTGCGGATGATCCCGGGCGACTACCGGAACATCAAGATCACGACGCCGGAGGACCTGGTGATCGCGGAGGCGCTGCTCGCCGCTTCGCGGCAGGCTGAGGGCTGAAGGCGAACGGCGAACGGCAGGGGATGTCCCTGCAGTGATGCTCTGATTCAGGGGGTGCCATGAGAGTGGGGTTCGGCTACGACAGTCATCGCTTCGCCGAGGGGCGCCGGCTGCTCATCGGCGGCGTGGAGATCGGGCATGACCGGGGCCTGCTCGGTCACTCCGATGCCGACGTCCTGATCCACGCCGTCGTCGATGCCATCATCGGGGCCCTGGGGGAGGGCGACATCGGCAGGCACTTCCCGGACACGGACCCTCGTCTCAAGGGCATCTCCAGCCTCGTCATCCTCAAGCGGGCCGCTGAGATGGCCGTTTTACGCGGCTATGCCGTCAACAACGTGGACTCCACGGTCATCCTGGAGACGCCGAAACTCGCCCCGTTCGTCGAGGAGATGCGGCGCAACATCGCCAAGGTGCTCGGGACGGAGCCCTCACGGGTCAGCGTGAAGGCCAAGACGAACGAGAAGATGGGCTTCATCGGTCGCGGGGAAGGGGTCGCCGCCTTCGCCGTCGTCACGCTGGCGAGGGCCGGCGCGGACGAAGTGGCCTAGAAGCGGACGGGTCGATGGAAGAGGCGGATGCGTCCGCCGCCGAACCCGGTCCTTGGATACGATCCACGGAAAGGAGAGGAGAAAGGCATGAAAATCCGGATGATTGTGATTGCGGCGGCCATTGTGACGATCCTGGTGAGCGGCTCCATTGCGGCGGCGCAGACCCGGCAGGATATCCTGCGCGATGCACAGGGAAATCTTCCGTCGAGGACCGCGAGTCCGGCCGACGATCCGAAGGGCCCCGTCGGGAGCCTGTCGGGCCGCACTTCCGGTGACCTGCTGACGCTCGGCTCGGTCTGGCAGGTGCAGGAGTGCTGCGGGTGGAGCGGCACGTGGACACGCCGGGCGGGCACGAACACCTTCGACGCCAGGTGGCGCCACACCAACGGGTCGCAGGCCCAGGACGTCATCACCCTGCAGTCCTGGAACAAGTCGACCAACGAGGTGGTGCTCGTGAGGCCGAGCATCAACGGCACCTACAGGGCCGTCGTCAATCCCTCGGCGAGAACCCTGACGAACGGGACCGCCTCGTGGTATCCGGCGGGGGAAAAATGGAGCGCCCGGTACTGATCCGGCGCCGTCATCGCAAGTGAAACAAACGGGGGAGCCGATACCGGCTCCCCCGTTGTCGTCTGAGGGCTTCAGCAGGTTGCGCTTACAGCGGGATGTTGTTGTGCTTCTTGTCGGGCAGGCTCTGCTCCTTGTCCCTGTAGGCCTCGAGCAGGGCCACGACGCGCTTGCGCGTCTCGCGGGGGGCGATGACCTCCTCGATGATGCCCATCTTGGCCGCGAAGTAGGGGTTGTTGAACTGCTCCTCG
>CAYSDD010000219.1:0-2076 GCA_964429555.1 uncultured Syntrophaceae bacterium | reverse complement strand
AGTCCCTGCTTCGGCCGATCCAGGCCTCCGCCAGCGACGGCAGCAACCGGTCCGATTCAAGATAGGAAAGAACTTTCACCCGGCCCGCAAGACCGTGGGCCCTGACGATTTGTCCGATTTCGACCCATCGCATCGGCAACGGCTACTCGATGATCTCGAGGACGGTCCGCTTGTGCACCTTGGCCGACGCGGCGCTCAGGATCGTCCGCATGGCCTTCGCCGTCTTCCCCTGCTTGCCGATGACCTTCCCCAGATCCTCCTTCGACACTCTCAACTCAATGACAGACGTCTGCTCTCCCTGCACCTCGGAGACCTCGACCTTGTCCGGGTTGTCCACCAATGCCTGGGCGATGTACTTGATCAGGTCTTTCATCGTCACGACCTCCCGGGATTTTCTGGCTGTTGTGCTCCTGGTTCACCCATTGGAATCGAGAGTCCGGCGAAGACGGCGGTTCAGGCGACCTTGGTCTTGTCCTTTGGGATCGTGATCCCCTTTTTCCCGAGCAGCTGGGAGACGGTCAACGTCGGCGAGGCCCCCTTGGAGAGCCACTCGCGCACCCGGTCCTCCCTGACCGTGATCTCGGCCGGGTTCTTCTTCGGGTCGTAGTTGCCGACGATTTCGATGAATTTCCCGTCCCTCGGCGAATCCGAATCGGCTACGACGATCCGGTAGTAGGGCTTCTTCCGGGTTCCCATCCGCGTCAATCTCATCTTCACAGCCATTCCGTTACTCCATACCCTCCTGATGTGTTGAGCGAAAAAAGTGTGTTAAATTAGCACAACCCGACGGTTTTTTGAATCTTTTTTTTCGGCCCGCCCGCTCAGGGGCGGAAAAACCCCCGCCGCAGGGCGTCCTTGCCCCCGGGACGCATCATCTTCTTCATCATCTTGCGCATCTCGACATAATTCTTCAAGAGGCGATTGACGTCCTGCACCGTCGTGCCGCTTCCCCGGGCGATGCGCTTGCGCCTCGAACCGTCGATGATCTGGTAGTTCGCCCGCTCCTTTTTCGTCATGGAATCGATGATGGCCATCGTCCGGATGAGTTCCTTCTCGTCGGGGTCGACGTCCTTGAGGGCCTTGAGCCTGCCCAGGCCGGGGATCATGCCGAGCATGTCCTTCAGGGACCCCATCTTGCGCATCTTCTGCAGCTGGTCCCGGAAGTCCTCCAGCGTGAAGGTGTCCTTGCGGATCTTCTTCTCGAGCTCCCGGGCTTCCTGGACGTCGATCGCGGACTGGGCCTTTTCGACGAGGGTCAGGATGTCGCCCATGCCGAGGATCCGTGAGGCCATCCGCTCGGGGTGAAAGACCTCCAGGGCGTCCGTCTTCTCGCCCACGCCGACGAACTTGATGGGCTTTCCCGTCACGGCCCGCAGGGAGAGCGCCGCGCCGCCGCGGGCATCGCCGTCCATCTTGGTCAGGATCACGCCGTCGATGGCCAGCGCCTCGTTGAATTTCTGCGCGACCCCGACGGCGTCCTGCCCCGTCATGGCATCGGCCACCAGCAGGATCTCCGACGGGTTGATCTCGTCCTTGATCCGCCGCAGCTCGTCCATCATGGCCTGATCGATGTGCAGGCGCCCGGCCGTGTCCAGGATCAGGATGTCGTAACCCTGGCTTTCCGCATCCGCCATGGCCCGTCGGGCGATCTCGACGGGGTCCCGCGTGTCGGCTGGCTGCAGCACGCCCGCCCCCAGCGACTCGCCGAGGACGCGCAGCTGATCGATGGCGGCCGGCCGGTAGACGTCCGTGGAGACCAGCGCCGTCCGCCGTCCCTGCCCCATGGTGAGCCGGGCGAGCTTGGCCGCCGTGGTCGTCTTGCCGCAGCCCTGGAGCCCCACCAGCATGACCGGGTTCGGGAAGCGGTCGGCAAGCTTGAGCCACTGGCTCCCGGCGCCGCCCATGAGCTCCACGAGGCGGTCGTGAACGATCTTGACGACCTGCTGTCCCGGCGTGAGGCTCTCGAGGACCTCCTGCCCGACGGCCCTTGCGCGGACATCCTCGACGAAATCCTTCACGACGCGGAAGTTCACGTCGGCCTCGAGCAGGGCCATCCGGATCTCCTTCAGGGAGTCC
>CAYSDD010000218.1:0-2080 GCA_964429555.1 uncultured Syntrophaceae bacterium | reverse complement strand
TCGAGGAAGGCGATGCCGCCGATGATCTGGGCGCCGATCGACGGGTGGGTCTTCATGACGGCGAATTCCTCGTCGGTGAGACGGCCGGGCTTGTTCAGGATGGTGTCGGTGATGCCCACCTTGCCGAGGTCGTGCAGCACCCCCCCCCAGTCGATCATCTCGAGATCCCGGCGGCCCCAGCCCATCTCCGCGGCGATGATCTTGGAGATGGCGGCCACGCGGTTGGAATGGCCCCGGGTGTAGGCATCCCGCGCCTCGACGGAGTTGGCCACGGCGCGGATCGTGTCGAAGTAGCTCTTCTTGAGGTCCCCGAAGAGGTAGGCGTTTTCGAGGGACAGCGAGAAGAAGCCCGACAGGATGTAGAGGAGCTTGAGCGTCTGCTGCCGGATGAAATCCTCGTCCTGCTCGAAGACGATGGTGGCCGCCCCCAGCGTGCGTTCCTTGTTCGACAGCGGCGCGATCATGACGCTGAGCTTCCGCCCGTCCGACTTTCCGAAGACCTCCGCGGGGACGCAGGCCGGCGTTCCGCTGCTGATGATCCAGCCGAAGGTGCCCGACATGATCTGGGCGTCGATCTCTTTCTCCATGAGCGCGGCGACGCGGTCCGGGATGGAGATCTCGTGGCGGAACTCGAACCCGTTCTCGTCCACGAGGAAGACGGAGCAGGCCTCCGTCTTGACGAGTTCCTGGAACTTGGCGATGCCCGACTGGAGGATCTCCGGGATGTCGTGCGACAGGATCATGTCCGAGCGGAAGTCCGAGAGCCGCTCGAGCTTGTCCTGGATCGCCACGAGGGCGCGGTTCTGCTCGTCGAGGTACTGGATCCTCTTCTGCATCGTCCGGGGGTCGCCGCTGTCGACGGCCATCTCGCTGGGCTCCTGCATGATCTCCCCGCGCGCCGCTACATTTCCAGGATTTCCGTGTTTTCCCGGTAGAGCTTCACGATCTTGTCCATGACGAGCTCGAGGCTGCTGAGGCTCAGCCCCAGCAGTTCCCATGCCCTGGGGTTCACCGTCGCAAGCTTCCTCTCGCCGCCCGAGCCGAGCCCGAGGGCCATGCACAGGATGTTGCCGATGTGCACGGCGGCGATGTCCTTGCGGGCGGGGACGGCCCCGTCGGCCAGGTGATGGGCGCCGATCATCTGGGCCGTCTCGGGGGGGAAGCGCCACTGGACCGCCAGCGCGCTGCCCACCTGGCAGTGGTCGTAGCCGAAGACCTTCCGCTCGGCCTCGACCATCGGGGACCCCGCGGCCTGGACGTCGTTGACGACGGCGCTGTACTTCTCCGGGTAGTGGACGGCGGTGACGAGCTTGCCGATGTCGTGCAGCAGCCCCCCCGTGAACACCTCGTCGGGGTTGCGCAGGTCCGCCGCCTCGGCCAGCACCCGCGCCGCCACGGCGCAGCCGATGCAGTGTTTCCAGAAATTCTTCTTGTCGAAGGCCCCTCCCGTGTCCATGCCCCGGAACATGTCGAAGACGGAGGTGGCGAAGACGAGGTTCTTGATCGTGTTGAACCCGAGGATGACGATGGCGCGCTGGAGGCTGCCGACGCGCTGGGGGAAGCCGTAGAAGGCCGAGTTGACGAACTTCAGGACCTTGGCGGCGATGACCTGGTCCTCGGAGATGATGTTGCTGACGGCCGCGATCGTCGCGTCGGGGGACTGCAGCAGCTTGCCCAGCTTGGAGTAGATGACCGGCAGCGTGGGGATCCTGTCGAGGGAACTGACGATCCGTTCGATGTCCTTGGCGTTCATGGTCTCCCGGTTCTCTTCGATGGCGGTTTCCGCGGGCCGGCGTCTCTACGACTCCAGGGCCTGCCGGATCTTCATCTTCTTGGAGATGCGGTAGATCTCCGACATCAGCTCGTTGCCCTCGAGGGGCGGAAAGATCCCGCTGAGCTCCCGTTCGATAGCCTCGATCACCTCCGGCGCGACGGTCTTCATCTCCTCCTGGTGCAGCTGCTCCCGGTCGGCGCCCTCCACGTCGGCATCCGGGATGCCCCAGGCCTTCAGGAGCATGATGTGCTTCTCGGTGAGGGTCATGCCCTGCTTGATCATGATGTTGCCGTGCTTGTTCTTCAC
>CAYSDD010000217.1:0-2087 GCA_964429555.1 uncultured Syntrophaceae bacterium | reverse complement strand
TGTTGGTCAGCGGGTCGATGGTCAGACCGGACACCTTCATCTCGACGAACATCTGCGGAACCCTCCCTCCACTCCCGGCATCTCGCCGCGGAGGGAATGCAAAAACGCCTTCACGATCCGGACCCTCACGGTCTTCCCGATGAGGTCCTTGTCTCCCGCGAAGTTTACGATCTTGTTCGATCGGGTCCGGCCCGTCGCGTCTCGGGCCGTGTTGCGGCTCGTCCCTTCTACAAGGACCTCCACCGTCCTGCCGACAAGGCGGTCGTTTTTCTCCTGCGTGTGACGGTCCTGAAGCGCCTGGAGTTCGATGAGCCGCCTGCGCTTTTCCCCGGGGCTCACCTTGCCGTCAAGCCCCGCGGCGGCCGTTCCCGGCCTCTCGGAATACTGAAACGAGTATAAGGTATCAAACCTGACTTTTTCCATCAGGTCAAGCGTTTTCTGGTAGTCCTGCTCCGTCTCTCCGGGGAATCCGACGATGATGTCGGAGCTGATGGCGATCTCCGGCGAGGCCTCCCGCAGCTTGCGGACCCGGTCGAGGTAATCGGCGCTCGTGTAGCGGCGGTTCATCCTCGCGAGCACCGCGTCCGAACCGGACTGGACCGGCAGGTGAATGCTCTCGCAGAGGGCCTTCACGTCTCTGAAACAGGCGATGATGTCATCGGAGAGATCCTTGGGGTGCGAGGTGGTGAAACGGATCCGCTCGATGCCGGGGATCCCGCCGATCGCGCGAAGAAGCTCCGCGAAGGTGTGCCCCCCGCCGAAGGACTTGCCGTAAGAGTTCACGTTCTGGCCCAGCAGGGTCACCTCCTTCACCCCGTGGGCGGCCAGCGCCCTCACCTCCGCCAGGACGTCCTCGAATTCCCGGCTTTCCTCCCGGCCCCGCAGGTAGGGCACGACGCAGAAGGCGCAGTAGTTGTCGCAGCCCTGCATGATCGTGACATAGGCACTCACGGAGCCGTTTGCGGGGAGGGTCGGGATGCCGATGGAGGGCACCGTCTCGCGGAAGCCCGTCTCGACGACGGGGCGGCCCGCGAGCCTGGCGCGCCCGATGCACTCGGGCAGGCGGTCGAGGTTGTGGGTCCCGATGACGAGGTCCACGAAGGGGGCCTTCTCGAGCAGCCGCTCGCCCTGCTGCTGGGCCACGCAGCCGCAGACCCCGATCTGCAGTCCCGGTTTTGCCTTCTTGAGATGCCGGTAGCGGCCGAGCTGGCTGTAGACCTTCTGCTCCGCCTTGTCGCGGATGCTGCAGGTGTTGACGATGATGAGGTCCGCTTCCCTCGCGCTTTCCGTCCTCGCGTACCCCGAATTCTTCAGGAGTTCCTCCAGCTGCTCCGAGTCGTGGACGTTCATCTGGCAGCCGAAGGTGCGGATATAGAGTTTTTTCGTTGCCAAGACTCCTCTTCCGATTCCAACGCTGGCGTGCTTTTTTCTTATTACAGCCCCCCGGGGGAGTCAATCGCAAAATGATCGGCTGCGCAACGGGACCGGATGGCACGCCCCTTGCTCGATGTCTATCCGGTCTCTCAACTATACCGTGATGAATATGGGAGGGTATCATGAAACGGATACGTTTGGTTCTGGTTTTGGCAGCGGCCTTCCTGATGGCCTTCGCATCGGCCGCAGCGGCCCAGCAGGTCGACGCGGTCCCCAATGTGACCGGCATGAAGGCGGCGGATGCCCAACAGATGCTGACGCGGCAGGGTTGGAAAACGGGCATGGAGTATCGGACGGTGGCGGACCCGAAGCAGGACGGCACGGTTCTCGCCACGAGACCGCCCGCCGGTGCCCGGGTCAGCAAGCAGCAGGTCGTGATCGTCGTGGCCGGCAAAATGGCGGATCAGACCCGGGTCCCGAATGTCACGAACATGCCGCTCGCCGAAGCCCAGAAGGCCCTGGTCGCCAACAAGCTCAATGCCTCCGTCATCCGTGAAAACACGGCGGACCCCGGCAAGAACCAGGTCGTCCTGAAACAGATGGCAGCCCCGGGGATGTCGATGGCTCCCGGCTCGACGGTGCCCCTCGTCGTCGGCCAGTACACGCCGCCCGCACAGGTCAAGGTGCCCTCCGTCACGGGCAAGCCGCTGGCC
>CAYSDD010000216.1:0-2090 GCA_964429555.1 uncultured Syntrophaceae bacterium | reverse complement strand
CACCCTTTTCGTGAAGGAATCGGGGGATGAAACCGGGCTGGTGGCCCGGGTTCGGAACCGTTGCCCTGGCCGTGACCCTTCCGTCTTCGACGTCGATCAGCGTATAGGCCGGGCAACGGCCGAAGTGGGCGGCTACGAAATTGCCGTCTGTTGAGATGGCGATCTTCATTTCTAGAGACACTCCTTTCAAGCGGGATGGGGAGGCCCCTTCGCGGAGGGGCCTCCCCTCAGACAGGCGGATTCAATCTGCCGCTACTCACTTTCGCCTTGCATCGCGGCCAGACGCTCTTCGAGGGCCTTCAGCCTCGACCGCAGAAAATCGGCTTCGCTTTTCAGCGCCTGTTTTTCATCCTCCCTCGAGGCCGGGGTGACCCAAGCGGCCCAGCGCTGCCATCGGGGAAGCCCCGTGGCATAGTACTGATTGCGCCAACCCCGTCCGCAGCCCCAGCCGAAGAACTCCCGTCCCCCGGCCGGCGTCCTCCTGGCTGCACCGGGAGCCGCGCAGAAACCCCTGCCGCCTCCCGTCATGGGGCCCATGCCCCTCGGTCCTGTTCCGTCAAATCCTGGCATGATGGCAACCTCCAAAATATTAATGACACCCATTTTCATAAAAAGCCCAAAAAAAAATCACTTCCTCCGGCAGCCCTCGCACAGACCGTAGAACTGGATGAGGTGATTGGTGATCACGAAGTTGTACTTCCTGGAGAGCCCCTCTTCGGTTTTCTTCAGAAGGGCGACCTCCTCGTCGATGAAGTCCCGGTAGTTGACGATGCGGCCGCAGCCTGTGCAGACGAGGTGGTGATGATGATCCTTCCCCTTGGGGCCTTCGGCCAGCTCGAAGCGGGCGCGTCCGTCGCCGAAATCGAACTTGTAGACGAGCCCGATGTTGACGAGCATGTCCAACGTCCTGTACACGGAGGTCAGCCCGATGGCCGGGTAGGTCTTGTGGACCTGCAAGTACACCTCCTCGGCGCTCAAATGGGCATCCGTACGAGACAGGACGTCCAACACGGCCTCACGGCCCAGGGTCATCCTGAAACCGCAGCCCCTGACCTTTCCATGGCACCAGTGGCGCCCCCTGTCAAAATCTTCCGCCATAATTGTCCGATTTGTTATTGACAATCATTTTCATTTGCAATATAGTCCCTCCTCGAGAACCTGTCAAGCTTTTTTGTCTCACAGGATGATTTCCTGCCGGACCGCCCAGGCATGACGCGCGGTGCCGCAATCGACAGGGACCTCGTCAACAGGGATCGATGAGGAGGAACGGTGAACTCCACGGCGCTCGACGGCAATATTCGGCAGCGGCTCCTGGCAGCCCAGAGAAACGAAATCACCGAGTACCACGTCTATCACCGGCTTGCAGGGCTGGCAGCGAATGAGCACAACGCCCGGGTCCTGAAGTCCATCGGGGACTGCGAGCGTGCCCACTACCTGGCCCTGGAGGAAATCACGGGCGAGTCCGTGGCGCCGGATCGCCGCAAGGTGTGGTTTTTCTACCTCGTCGCACGGTTCATGGGTCTCACCTTCGGGCTCAAGCTCATGGAAAGAGGGGAAAGCAGCGCGACCGAGGCCTACGAAGGCCTCTCGGGCGCCGTCGGCGGCCTCGACCGGATCTCGAGGGAGGAGGCCGAACACGAGGAGCAGCTCATCGGGATCATCGACGACGAGAAGCTCAAGTATGTCGGCTCCATCGTCCTGGGGCTCAACGACGCCCTGGTGGAGCTCACCGGGGCCCTGGCGGGGTTCACCCTGGCGCTCGGGGAGATCCGTCTCATCGTCCTGGCCGGGCTGATCACGGGGATTGCCGGGGCCTTTTCCATGGCCGCCTCGGAGTACCTCTCCATCAAGTCCGAGGGAGAGGTGCTTCATCCCCTGCGGGCGGCGATTTACACGGGCGTGACGTACCTGTTCACGGTCCTGTTCCTGATCCTACCCTATCTGATCCTGGAGAGCCCGTATCTGAGCCTCGCGATCACCCTGGTCAACGCCCTCCTGGTGATCTTTCTTTTCACCTGCTATGTCTCCGTCGCCCAGGACATCCCCTTTCGGAAGCGGTTCTCCGAAATGGCGGCCATCAGTCTCGGGGT
>CAYSDD010000215.1:0-2094 GCA_964429555.1 uncultured Syntrophaceae bacterium | reverse complement strand
TCGTGCGGAAGCCGGCGCGGAACATGAGCGAGGCGAGCCGGGGCGAGATCTCCCGTGCGTGCAGGCCGTTCGGACAGTGAAACCGGCACGCGAGCCCCCGCCGCAGGATCTCCTCGAGCATGGGGATGGCTCTCCGGGGCGCATCGACGAGCAGGGCATCGTCATAGAAGGCAAAATCGACGACGCCGCGGCACCGGTGCCAGTACTCGATCTCGTCGACCACCCGGACGGGGTCCCTCGTCCGAAAGGGGCCTCCGAGCAGCGTCGAGGCGCAGTAGGTGCATCGAAAGGGACATCCCCGCGACGTCAGGATGGGCACCGCGTCGAATCGCTCCGAGAGATCGAAGGCGGGATAGGGGTAGCTGTCGGGGTCCCCGACATCGACGTCGAATGCGACGGGGCAGCCGGCAACCGCACCCAGGGCACGGGGCAGGGTCGATTCCCCGGGGCCGGACAGAACGCAATCGGCCCCTGCATGAGCGCGGGCGTGCTCCCCGCACAGGGTCGCGTAGGTTCCGCCGAGGATCACCGGCACCCCGGGCCAGGCGGCGCGGACCTCCCGGACGGCCTCGATGACGCCGGGATACCAGTAGGTCATCAGGGAGCCGACAAGAACGGCGTCGGGGCGGGCGCAGGACGCGAGAAGCCGCCGAAACCGCACCGGTGTCATCCCGTAGCGCCGGTAGGGCTTCCTGATCCCCTGCAAGACCGCCGGCGCGGGGATCTTTTCGCTGCAGAACTTCCCTTCACCCCAGGCACCGCGCTTCGGGGGCCTCCGCAGGCCGTCGACGTCGGGATCGAGACAGTCGATCACCCGGACGCCGCACCCGGATGCGCGCAGCAGCGCGGCCAGGATGTAGAGACCCAGCGGCCTCACCCAGAAATCGTAGGCGGCAACGTCGTGAATCCAGGGGTTCACGAGCAGAACGTTCTTCTTCCCCATCCCGTCGTTCCATGCATGGCGCGTTCGGTCGTGCGCCCCCCCGCAGGCGAAGACGGGCGGTGGCGGCGCGGCCGGAGTATACCAGCGCCGTGAACCGCGGGCAAGTCCTGCAGGAGATTCCAGAAAAGGCTTGAAGGGCTGAGGGATAATTGCTAACATGCGGCCACGACCGACAGGGGGGTACCGAACGGCCGGAGCCTTCCGCCGTGCGGCCTTATGAAAGCCGTCATCCAGAGAGTCGACAGCGCCTCGGTGAGCGTCGGCGGGAGCGAGATCGCCCGCATCGGCGCGGGGCTCCTCGTCCTGCTCGGCGTCGAGAAAGGCGACGACGAAAGGGATGCCGATTTTCTCCTCGACAAGATCATCCACCTGCGCATCTTCGAGGACGGCGAGGGAAAGATGAATCATTCCCTGGCAGAGACGGCGGGGGAGCTTCTCGTCGTGTCGCAGTTTACCCTGCTGGCGGACTGCCGCAAGGGCCGAAGGCCTTCCTTTACGGATGCCGCGGACCCCGCGCAGGCCGAGAAGCTCTACCGGTACATGCTCACCCGGGCCGGGGAGAAGATCCCGCGCGTCGCCGCGGGGCAGTTCCAGGCCATGATGAAGGTCGGGCTCGTCAACGACGGGCCCGTGACGATTCTGCTGGACAGCCGGCGATGAGGGACGGGAATCCATGAAAATCAGGGCAGAAGAGCTCCCCCCGAGCTACATCCGGATCGACAAGGAGGGCGGCTGGCACTACAAGGGCAACGAGATGTTCCGCAAGGACATCGTGAAGCTCTTCTACGAGAATCTCAAGCGGGACGATGCGGGACGCTACTACATCGAGCTCGAGAACGACCTCGCCTCCCTCGAGGTGGAGGACACGGCCTACGTCGTAAAGGCCGTCTACCGTCTCGGCTCGCCCGAGGAGGGCAACGAGCGCATTGCCGTCCTGCTCAACGACGAGACCCTGGATGAGATCGACTGCTCGACGCTCTGCATCAGCCGGGACAACGTCCTGTACTGCTCGGTGAAGCCCGAGGGACACCCGGCCCGATTCCTGCGTTCGAGCTACTACCAGATCGCCGATGCGTTCGAATACGACGAGTCCCGTGATTCCTACTATCTTCCCCTGAACGGCAAGCGGTACTACATTCAGCAGCGCGACG
>CAYSDD010000214.1:0-2100 GCA_964429555.1 uncultured Syntrophaceae bacterium | reverse complement strand
GGCTTCGCCGGCCGGATCGTGAATGTCGACAAGCTGACCTACGCCGGCAACCCCGAAAACCTCCGGGACCTCGGCGAGCGCTTCCCCGGGCGCTATGTCTTTCTGCGGGAGGACATCTGCAACCTCGAGCGGATGGACGCGGTCTTCACCGAGCACGGCATCGACGCGGTCTGCCACTTCGCCGCCGAGAGCCACGTGGACCGCTCCATCAAGCGGCCCGCCGAGTTCATCTTCACCAACATCGTGGGCACCTTCAACCTCCTGGAGGCGGCGCGCAACCACGCGGAGGGCTTCCGCCTCTTCCACCACGTCAGCACCGACGAGGTCTACGGCAGCCTCGGGAAGGACGGCCTCTTCACCGAGACCACCCCCTACAGGCCCAACAGCCCCTACAGCGCCTCGAAGGCCTCCTCGGACCACCTCGTGCGGGCCTACTTCAAGACCTACGGCCTGCCCGTGACGATCTCCAACTGCTCGAACAACTACGGCCCCTGGCAGTTCCCGGAGAAGCTCATCCCCCTCATCACCCTCAACGCCCTGGAGGGCAAACCCCTGCCCGTCTACGGCGACGGCAAGAACGTCCGCGACTGGCTCTACGTGGAGGACCACTGCGAGGCCATCTGGACGATCATGAACAGGGGCCGGCGCGGCGAGACGTACAACATCGGGGGCAACTCCGAGGAGGAGAACATCGCCGTCGTCCACGGCATCTGCGACATCCTCGACGAGATCCGCCCCCGGGCCGAAGGCGGCCCCCGGCGCGGCCTGATCACCTTCGTCAAGGACCGGCCCGGGCACGACTGGCGCTACGCCATCGACGCAAGCAAGCTGCAGTCGGAGCTCGGCTGGGCCCCCCGCGAATCCTTCCGCACGGGCCTGCGCAAGACGATCCTCTGGTACCTGGAGAACGGGGAGTGGGTCCGGCGCGTCCGCAGCGGGGAGTACCTCCGGTGGATCGACGAGCACTACGGGGCGGCGGGGAAATGAGTTCCGCTGTTTTTTTGCATCCTTCCCGTTGAATTGTCCCGGGAATTGTTGTAATAGTATCGCCTGCCGACCCATCGGAATCGGTTTTTGAGCTGGACAAAAGGGGGAGATGCCTTGGGGAAGGTCCGCATTGCAATCGCCGGCGTCGGGAATTGCGCCTCTTCGCTGATCCAGGGAATCGAGTACTACCGCAGGAAATCACCGAAGGACACCATCGGCCTGATGCACTGGGACCTCGGGGGCTACCGGCCCTCGGACATCGAGGTGGTCTGCGCCTTCGACATCGACCGCCGCAAGGTCGGCAGGGACGTCGCCGAGGCCATCTTCCAGCCCCCCAACTGCACCGCCGTCTTCCAGCCCAAGATCCCGAAGACGGGGGCACGGGTCGCGATGGGGAAGATGCTCGACAGCGTCGCCCCCCACATGAGCCAGTACGACCCGCGGTTCGCCTTCGTCCCGGCCGCGCAGAAGGAGGCGACGAAGAAGGACGTGGTCGGCGCCCTGAAGGAGTCGGGGGCCGAGATCCTGCTCAACTACCTGCCGGCGGGCTCCGAGGAGGCCACGCGCTTTTACGCCGGGTGCGCCCTCGAGGCGGGGGTGGCCTTCATCAACAACATCCCCGTCTTCATCGCCAGCGACCCCGAGTGGGCGCGGCGCTTCGAGAGGAAAGGCCTCCCCATCATCGGCGACGACGTCAAGAGCCAGCTCGGGGCCACGATCATCCACCGGGTGCTCACGCACCTCTTCAACCTCCGCGGGGTGAAGCTCGAGCGGACCTACCAGCTCAACACGGGCGGCAACACGGACTTTCTCAACATGCTCGACCGCAGCCGCCTGAAGTCCAAGCGCATCTCCAAGACCGAGGCCGTGCAGTCCCAGGCGGGAAAGCGGCTCAACCCGGAAAACATCCACATCGGCCCCAGCGACTGGGTGGCCTGGCAGAAGGACAACAAGGTCTGCTTCCTGCGGATGGAGGGAAAGATCTTCGGGGACGTGCCCATGAACCTCGAGATGCGCCTGTCCGTCGAGGACTCCCCCAACTCGGGCGGGGTGGTGATCGACGCCATCCGCTGCTGCAAGATCGCCCTCGACAGGGGGATCGGCGGCATCCTC
>CAYSDD010000213.1:0-2111 GCA_964429555.1 uncultured Syntrophaceae bacterium | reverse complement strand
CGCTGGCGGTACATGTCCAGGAGGTTCTGGTACTCCTTGCGGTAGTCGCCGAAGGTGATGACCTTCTCGCCCACCGTCACGAGGGCCTCGGCGGGCTCGCGCCAGCGCGTCGATCCGAAGTAGAGCACGAAGACGACGATGATGAGGGCCAGCAGAACCTTGATGAGCCAGCTCTGGGCGTGTTTGCGCATGAATTGAAGCATGGGGTGCCCCTCGGGTGTCGCGTTAAGGGGAAATCCCTATTATAATTAAGGTGAAAATGCAATGGTTTTTTGTCAAAAAGGCATTGATTCGCCCGGTCAAATACTGTATATGTCACCTTTCCAACGGGAAATCTGCGGGTTCGTCCGCCGTTTTTCCCAGCAACATCGGGAGGAAAGGTTTTGCTCTTCGACTTTATTCTCGGGAAATTTTCGAATGACTTGGCCGTCGATCTCGGCACGGCCAACACCCTCGTCTACGTCCGGGGGAAGGGCATCGTCCTTCGCGAGCCCTCCGTCGTGGCCGTTCACCGTGACGCCCGCGGGGTCAAGAAGGTGCTCGCCGTGGGCGCCGAGGCGAAGAACATGCTCGGCAAGACGCCCGGCAACATCGAGGCCATCCGGCCCATGAAGGGCGGCGTCATCGCCGATTTCGACATCACCGAGGCCATGCTCCGTCACTTCATCCAGCGCGTGCACAACCGCCGGACCCTGATCCGGCCCCGCATCATCGTGTCCATCCCCTCGGGGGTCACCCAGGTCGAGCGCCGGGCCGTCAAGGAGACGGCCGAGTCGGCCGGCGCCCGGGAGGTCTATCTCATCGAGGAGCCCATGGCGGCCGCCATCGGTGCGGGCATGCCCATCAAGGAGCCCGTGAGCTCCCTGGTCGTCGACATCGGCGGCGGGACGACGGAGGTGGCCGTGATCAGCCTCTCCGGCATCGTCTACGCCAAGTCGGTCCGCGTGGCCGGCGACAAGATGGACGAAGCCGTCGTGCAGTACCTGAAGCGCAAATACAGCCTTCTCATCGGCGAGCGCACGGCCGAGATGATCAAGACGACGATCGGCTGTGCCTATCCGGACGAGGAGCTCAAGACCGTCGAGGTCAAGGGCCGGGATCTCATCTCGGGGATCCCGAAGATCATCGAGATCAACTCGGAGGAAGCCCGGGAGGCCATCGCGGAGCCCGTCAGCATCATCGTCGACACGATCCGCGACGCCCTGGAGCAGATGCCGCCGGAACTGGCGGGCGACATCGTAGACCGCGGCATCGTTCTCACCGGCGGCGGCGCCCTGCTGAGGAATCTCGATGTGCTGCTGCGCGAGGAAACGGGGCTGCCCGTCAGCGTGGCCGACGACCCTTTGTCCACGGTGGCCCGGGGCTCCGGCATCGCCCTGGACGAGTTGGAACTGCTCCGCGAGGTCGCCATCCAGCTGTGATCCGGACCGCGGCGCCCCGCCCATCGCCGGCGGCACCGCAACCGGCGCAGCGCGGGCGTCCGGGCGGAGGGGCCCGCCGCTTCAAAGACACAGCAGGTGAGGAGCGTTGTTGTTCAAGAAGTATCTCGCCGTCATCGTTGCCTTCATCCTGATTGCCGCCTCCCTCGTCATCCTGTCCCAGAGCCTCAGGCGCCCGGGAAGCCCGGGGATCGTGAAGAGGCTCGTCCTGGAGGTGACGGCCCCCGTCGAGCAGGGGATCCATGCGGCCCTGGGGGCCGTGGGCGGGGTCTGGAAGCGCTATCTCTTCCTCGTCGGGCTCGAGGAGGAGAACCGGCAGCTGCGCAAGCGGATCGCCGATTTGCAGAGCGAGGTGAACACCTACCGCGAGATGTCGCTCGAGGGCGCCCGGCTCCGGAAGGTGCTCGCCCTCGAGGACAGCACCGTCTACCCGACGATCGCCGCGCGGGTCGTGGGCAACGAGGGCTCCTCGCCCTTCCGCACGATCCTGATCAACCGCGGGACGCGCGACGGCGTGAAGGACGGCCTGCCCGTGATCGCGCCGGACGGCGTGGTGGGCCGGGTCATCGAGGCGTCGTGGAACTATGCCAAGATCCTCCTCGTGACGGACTACAACAGCAACATCGACGCCCTCGTCCAGGGCAGCCGCGCCCAGGGGATCCTCCAGGGCGG
>CAYSDD010000212.1:0-2113 GCA_964429555.1 uncultured Syntrophaceae bacterium | reverse complement strand
TTTCGATCCCTTCGCCTTCCTGCTTGTCTTCGTCGGTGTGACGGTGCACCACTTCGGCCTCAACATGCTCGACGACGTCCAGGATTACCTCCACGCCGTCGACCGGGCATGGGGCGACGGGAAGAACCCCTACACGGGGGGCAGCGGGGTGCTCACCGAGGGCCTGCTCACCGTCGAGGACCTCAAGAGGGGCGTCGCCGTCTGCTACGGCATCACGATCGGGATCTGGATTCTCCTTGCGGCGATGAAGGGCTGGCCCGTCCTCGCGATCGGCGCCGTGGGGATCCTGTCGTCCATCTTTTACACCGTGCCCCCCGTCAGGTTCGCCTACCGGGGGTTCGGCGAGCTGGGCCTGCTGGTCAACTTCGGCCCCGTCCTCGTGATGGGGTCCTACTACGTCCAGCGGCAGAGCTTCGATCTCGAGCCGTTGGTCGTTTCCCTCGTCCCCGGGTTTCTCATGTGGTCCATGATCGTCATCAACGAGATCCCCGACTACGAGGAGGACCGCCTGGGCGGCAAGATGAACCTCGTGGCCCGCTTCGGCCGCGAGACCGGGGTCGTCCTCTACCGGGCCGGCCTTGCCGGGGCCTTCGGGACCCTGGCCGGGGCGGTGCTGCTCGGCGTGGCGCCGCTGCCCGCGCTCCTGGCGCTCGCGGCGCTGCCGACGGCGCTCCGATCGGTCAGGATCCTCAGGGAACACTACCGCGACCGGCTCAAGATGATCCCCGCCAACATCGCCATCATCAAGGTGTATCTGATCACGGGGGTGGCGCTGATTGCCGGGTATCTGATCCAGGGGGTGACGGGGTGGTGAGGGGGCTCGTATCGTTCTATCATGGCGAAGGTTGGAAGATGAGAGGGTGAGAAGGTTGGATATGCGGGCGGCCAAACGCAAGCTCTCCGCTTCTCCAACCTTCAACCCTTCACCCCTCTTGCCCTCTCATTGACGATGAGGTGTTGTCCCGCACGATGATCATAAAACCTGCCAAACACAGCCCCGAGGTCCTCGTCGTCGGCTCCGTCACGATCGACCGGATCATCGAGAACCGGTCCATCACGGAGCGGCTGGGGGGCGTCGTAACCTACGGGGGGCTGACCTTTCAGCGGCTGGGCGTCGCGACGGCCGTCGTGACGAATGCGGCGGACGCTCACCGGCCCCTTCTGGATATCCTCTCCGACGAGGGTCTTGCCGTCCACGCGGGGAAAAGCCCCGGGACCACGCGGTTCGTCAACGAGTCCCGGGGGGATCTGCGCGAACAGCGCATGCCCGAGGCGGCAGCCCCCGTATCGCCGTCCCAGATCGAGCCGTTTCTGGCAACGGTCCGCCACGTCCACGCGGGCCCCCTGCACCCCGAGGACATCGATGCGCGGGCCGTGGCCCTCATGGGGGAGTCGAAGAGACTCGTGAGTCTCGATGTGCAGGGGTATCTGCGCATCAACGAAAACGGCCGGATCGTCCCGGGTGTGTCGGAGGGGCTCGCGGGGGCGCTCGGCGCCGCGCACATCATCAAGGCCGACGAGGGGGAGCTCTCCCTCATGCTCGATCACTTCCAGGAGAGCCTCCCGGGTTTCCTGCGGCGGTTCCGGATCGACGAGGCCGTGATCACCCGCGGCTCGCGCGGCGCGAGCGTCTGGACCCGCACCGGGGACGGGGTCCACTTCGGCGCCGAGGCGGTCCGGCGTCCCGTGAGCACCGTGGGGGCGGGGGATGTCTTCTTTGCCGCCTACCTCGCGGCCCATCTCTACCGGGGGCTCGACATCGACCTTGCCGCCGGGTTTGCGGCGGGGGTTGCGGCACGGCAGGTCGCCGGGAAGCACATTGCACCGGCACTGCTCGATCTGCCGTCGGAACCGGCGGGCGCGGACGGGAGAAAAAGGTCGGCCCCCGCTTCGAGCAGGCGAAGACAGGAGAGGTGAGGAGGAGCGGAGGCGCGGCGAAAAAAGGATTCTGTAAACGGGCTCATAGAGAAAGGAGGAACCGAGATGAAGGTGCTCATTCTTTATTTCTCCCGGACGGGCAACACGAAGAAGCTGGCCGAGGAGATCGCCAGGGGCGTTGCGGAGGTCGAGGGCGTGCAGGCCGTGATCCGATCCACGGCGGACGTCACGAAAG
>CAYSDD010000211.1:0-2126 GCA_964429555.1 uncultured Syntrophaceae bacterium | reverse complement strand
TTCTGGGCGATGTCCCCCTTCTTCGTGATGTCGTCGTAGCTGGCCGACAGGATGATGGGGGCGCCCTTGCGCTCCTGGTACTCCCGGATGATCTTGATGTCCGACTTCACGGCCAGGCCCGTCGGTCCCCCGGCCAGCGAGAGCGAGGCCAGCAGGTCGCTGGCGTCCTTGAGCCGGTAGATCCCCTGCGCGTTGACCTCCCCGAGGACGTAGACCCGCTCGCCGAAAATGGGAAGCTCGGGCACGGTGATGATGTCCCCCGCGTCGAGGATCACGTTCTGGCTCGCGTCGCCCTTGAACATGACGTCGTAGAGGTTGAGCGTGTAGCGCCTGCCCTTGCGCAGCAGCTCCACGTTGCGCAGGTCCGCGTTTCCGCCCTCGTCCCCCATGACGACCTGCGTCTGGCCCGCCCCCGTGAAGGAGCCTCCCCGTCCCGTGATGGGGCCGCCTGCCGACACGATGAGATCCAGGATGGTCGTTTTCCCCCGCAGCGCGTATTTTCCCGGCCCGGAGGGCCCGGGGGGGATCTTGTTGATCTGGCCGAAGAGCAGGACCGTCTTGCTTCGGTATTCCTTGACGACCACCTCGAGCCGCGGCGCCCGGATGTACTGCCTGAGTCCCTCCATGAGCGCCTCGTGCAGCTCCCCCACCGTGCGGCCGCTCACCGGCACGTCGTCCATGAAGGCATAGGAGATCTTCCCGTCGGAGCGGACCTCCACGACGAACTCCGTGCTCTTGGCCCCTTCCCAGTAGGTGATCCTCAGCACGTCGCCCGGGCCGAGCAGGTACTCCGGCGTCCCCCTGCGCTGCGTGAAGGATTGGTTGCCGGTGACGGCGGCCATGGCCGCGATGTCCGCCTGCTGCTGCAGTCGGGTCTTCTCGGCCGCGGCGAGATCCTCGTCAGAGGGCGTGAGCGTCTTGACGGGCACGCCCCTGGCCTGGAGGGCGTGGGGGGTGTAGGTGCTGCAGGCTGACAGACAGGCCGCGGCGAGCACGAGGAGCGCTGCAACGGTTGCATGTTTCAATCGCCAGTACATTCCGACTCTCCTGCGCAGGATAACCGGACTGATGACATGCCAACATCATGCCAATTCACAGAAAATTCGCCCGCGTACGGTTCTTGCATGGCAACAGCACGGTCCCCTCTGCCCGGGTTCCGGAAAGCTCGTCAGGCGCCGGGCAGGCGGTGCCCACCAACAAGGAGAAGGCGGAAGTCCCATGGTACGATACGTCGACCTGATCACGGATGCCGTGCAGAGCGGCAGAAAACACGAAACGGCGCCGGCGCCCGCCGCAAAGGAGCCCGATTCCGACAAGGACATCTACCTCTCCCTCTGGAGGCATCTGCAGGCCGTCAAGGTCGGCATGCTGGAAAAGAAGGGCTTCGACATCCAGCCCCTGCAGGATCAGGTGCGGCTGATCGCGGGGAGCCCCGAGATCATCGACCGGCTCTACCACTACACGACGCGCTACGGCAACGAGGAGGACTACACGGCGTCGCACTCGATCAACACGATGATCTACGCCCTGAAGATCGCCCAGCGGCTGGAGTACGCGCCGGGCGATCTCGAGGCGCTGGGACTCGCCGCTCTGCTCCACGACGTCGGCATGTTCGCGGTCCCCGACGCGATCCTGCGCAAGCCCGAGGCCCTCTCGCCCGAGGAGACGGCCGCGGTCCGCAGGCACCCCGAAACCGGCCGCAGCGCCCTGGCCCCCTGGAGCGCCGAGATGCCCTGGCTCGCGCAGACGGCCTGCGAGCATCACGAGCTCGAGGACGGCAGCGGCTACCCCCGGGGTCTCAAGGGCGAGCAGATCTCCGAGTTTGCCAAGATCGTCGGCCTGGCGAGCACCTACGAGGCCATGACGCACGAGCGGCCCCACCGGCGGTGCGTGTCGGTCCGGGAGCTCGTCGACACGAAGAACCGCTCCTTCTCCCCGCGCGTGATGCGGGCCTTCCTCGAGCAGATCTCCCTCTACCCGATCGGGAGCTTCGTCCGGCTCAACAACCGGACCCTCGGCAAGGTCGTCGGGACCCATGTCGGCCAGCCGCTGCGGCCCGTCGTGCAGATCCTGGAGGATGCCGACGGCAACCGGGTGACGGACGACAGGACGGTCAACCTGCTGGG
>CAYSDD010000210.1:0-2140 GCA_964429555.1 uncultured Syntrophaceae bacterium | reverse complement strand
GACCGGGTCACGGGCCTTGAAATAAAAGTCGATAACATCTATAAGGCAAGGGACATCGCCGGGGCGATCGAGGCGAAGCTGGGCTACCCCGCCTGGGCGAGGGACTGGATGAAGATGAACCGGAACCTCTTTGCCGCCCTTCGCCTCGAGAAGCGGGTCATGTTCATCATCGTGGGGCTCATCGTGCTCGTGGCGGGCTTCAACATCATCTGCACGCTCATCATGGTCGTCATGGAAAAGACCAAGGACATCGCGATCCTGAAATCCATGGGCGCCACGTCGAAGAGCATCATGAAGATCTTCATGCTCCAGGGGGTCATCATCGGGGGCATCGGCACGTTCCTGGGTACCGTCCTGGGGCTCACCGTCGCCTGGAACATCGGGCCCATCACCCGGTCGATCGAGAATCTCTTCGGGTTCAAGATCCTGCCCGGGGACGTCTACTACCTGAGCGAGCTGCCGGCGCTCGTCAACTACGAGGACGTGGCGATCATCGTCGCGGGCAGCCTGCTCGTGAGCCTGCTGGCGACCCTCTACCCGGCCCGGAACGCTTCCAGGCTTGATCCCGCGGAGGCAATCCGGTATGAGTAAGGCGGCGGGCGGGCGGATCGAGATCCGGAACCTCGGCAAGACGTACATGATGGACGGCACCCGGATCGACGCCCTGAAGGGGGTGAACCTGGACATCGCCCGGGGCGACTCGCTCGCCATCCTCGGCGTCTCGGGGGCGGGCAAGAGCACGCTGCTGCACATCCTCGGGACGCTCGACCGCCCGACGGAGGGGACCTTCCTCTACGACGGGGTGAGCATCTTCGACTGGAGCGAAAAGAAGCTGGCGGAGTTCCGGAACCGGAAGGTGGGGTTCGTCTTCCAGTTCCACCACCTGCTGCCGGAGTTCACGAGCCTCGAGAACACGATGATGCCGGCGCTCATCGCCGGGCTGACGCGCAGCGAGGCTCGCCGCAGGGCCGAGGCCATCCTCGACGAGGTGGGGCTCTCGGAGCGAGGGATCCACAAGCCCGGGGAGCTCTCGGGGGGCGAGCAGCAGCGGGTCGCCGTCGCGCGGGCCCTCGTCATGGAGCCCGAGATGCTCCTGGCCGACGAGCCCACGGGCAACCTCGACACGGAAACGGGGTCGAAGATCCACGAGATGCTCGTGCAGTTGAACCGGACCCGGGGGATCACGCTCGTCGTGGTCACCCACAACCAGTCGCTGGCCGACCGGATGTCGCGCTGCATCGGCCTGCGCGACGGACGGATCGTGAAGGGTGAGTGACATGACTGCGACCGCAAAGACCCGCGCCCTGAGCCTGCTGGTCCTCCTGGCCTGCCTGTCCCTTGCGCCCCTGGAGGCCCTCGCGCAGCGGGTGGCCGTCTTTCCCTTCGACATCTACAGCGAGCGGGACGCGACCCTGCTGCGCAACGCCGTCTACAACAGCATGACCCTCGAGCTCGGCAAGGTCCGGACGGTCCAGGTCGTCCCGAGGGACCAGTTCGCCTCGCTCATCGGCGGCAGGAAGGCCGACGAGGCCCTGGCGCTCTCCGTGGGGAAGCAGATCAAGGCCGACTACGTGATCCTCGGGAGCCTCACCCAGTTCGGCAGCCGGGTGAGCCTCGACGCCAGGGCCGTCAACGTGGAGACGGGCGCCGTCACGACGGGCCTCTTCGCCCAGGGGGCGGGCATCGAGAACACGGGGGCCTTCGCGGCCCAGCTCGCGCGGGAGGTGCTCGCCAGGATCTCGGGCAGGCAGGTCATCGCCCGCGTGGAGCTCTCCGGCAACCGCCGGATCGAGAGCACCGTCATCTACAATGCGCTCAAGAGCGCGAAGGGGAAGATCTTCTCCGAGGAGGACCTCTCGGCCGACATCCGGGCCATCTACCGCCTGGGCTACTTCAGCGACGTGAAGGCCGACGTGACCGATTCGCCCGACGGCAAGGTGATCACCTTCCTGCTCGACGAGCGGCCCTTCGTCAACGAGATCCGCATCAGGGGCAATGATGCCGTCAAGTCGGACGACATCCGGGGGGCCCTCTCGTTCAAGACCAAGCAGGTCTACAACCCCGACAGGATCAAGGCCGACACGGACAAGATCAAGGCCCTCTACGACGACAAGGGGTACTTCAACGCCGAGATCTCCTT
>CAYSDD010000209.1:0-2175 GCA_964429555.1 uncultured Syntrophaceae bacterium | reverse complement strand
CCCAGCGGAGCACCGAGGCCGCTTCCTTGGGGTCCACCACGACGGGGTGCAGCAGATGCGGCAGCCCCTCGTAGGCCGCAAGCTCCAGTCGCTTGGGGTCGATCATGAGGAACTTCACCTCGTCGGGGGGCGCCTTGAAGAGCAGGCTGCAGATCAGCGCGTTGAGGAAGACGCTCTTGCCCGAGCCCGTCGTGCCCGCGATGAGCAGGTGGGGCATCCGGGTGAGGTCGGCGATCACGGGCGTCCCCGTGATGTCCTCGCCCAGCGCGATGGGCAGCCGGTGCTTGGCCTGGGCGAAGGCCTCGTTGTCCACGGCGTCCCGGAGGGTGACGGCGTCGCGCTCGGCGTTGGGGATCTCGATCCCGATGGCGGCCTTGCCGGGGATGGGCGCGACGATGCGCACGCTCTGGGCCTTCAGGGCCAGGGCGAGGTCGTCGGAGAGGTTGGCGATCCTGTTGATCTTGACGCCCGGCGCGGGCTCGAGCTCGTACATCGTGATGACGGGCCCGGGCTTGACCTCCGACACCCTGCCCTCGACGCCGAAGTCGGCCAGCTTCTTCTCCAGGAGCCTCGCGTTGGCCATGAGGTTCTCGCGGCGCTGTTTCGTGTCGCGCCGGGGCACGTCGTCCAGCAGGGTGAGCGGCGGCAGGATGTAGGCCCCCTTGGGCCTGGCGAACTCGAAGGCCGTCTGCTCGACTTTCTTCTTCCGCGTTCGCTCCTTCGCCGGGGCCCTCTCCTCGCGGATCACGGGGGGCGGCCGCCTCTCGGCCTTCCTCGGCGCCTCGCGCTCCTCGGCCTCGTCCTCCCTCAGGTAGTCCGTCACCTTCTCGCGGCCGATCTCCACGTAGGAGCGGACCCCGCGGCCCGTGCTGCGGGCCACCCCGTAGGCCTTGCGCAGCGCCGTGACGACGGAGAGATCCACCGTGACGATCAGCGAGATGACGAGGCCCACGAACAGGAAGATGAAGGTCCCGCCGGGGTTGAACAGGGCATTGAGGTATTCCGACAGCAGCGTGCCCGCAAACCCGCCGGCCGCGAAGGGCGTGTCGACCAGCGGGATGAGCTTGTAGGCGTGGGCGAAGAGCCCCGAGGTGGTCACGACGAGCCCGACGAAGCCCCCGATCCAGCCGGGCCGGAAGAGGAAGCCCGCGTCGAGGAAGAGCTTCACCGAGGTGATGAGCAGAAACAGGGGCAGCCAGTAGGCGGAGAGCCCGAGGAACCGGATCAGCAGATCGGCGACATAGGAGCCGATGATCCCGCCGACGTTGGAGATCTTTGCCCGCGACGTCTCGTAGTTCGACAGCGACGGGTCCGCCGGGGAGTAGGAGATCACCGACAGGAACAGGAAGACCGCCAGGGCGAAGAGGACCACGCCCGCGATCTCCCGCGCCCGGCCCTGTATCGGTTTTCGTTCGGCCATGGGCTCCCGCCGTTTCATCGCAGATGCAGGGCGAGGACCGTCGCCCCCACGATCCAGCAGTAGTAGGCGAAGAAGCGGAGGTTTCGCTTCCGCACCACGAAAAAGAGAAATTTCAGGGTCAGATACGCCACCACCGCCGCGGCCAGCGCCCCGGCGGCATACACCGTCATCTCGCCGGGCGGGACGGCCTCGGCGTGCCTCGCCTCGAGGACCGCCGCGCCCGCGATGGCCGGGATCGACAGCAGGAAGGAGAACCGGGCCGCCGTCTCGCCCTCGAGCCCCCGGAAGAGGCCGAAGGTGATCGTCGAGCCCGACCGGGAGATGCCGGGAAGGACCGCGATCCCCTGGATCACGCCGATCACGATGCCGTCGAGGAGGTTCATCTGGGCCTCGGTCCGCACCGGGTTCTTCACGCGGTCGGAGAGAAACAGGAGGATCCCCGTCACGATGAGCATTGCGGCGGCCAGTTCCACCGATTCGAACAGGTCGTGGATGACGTCCTTGAAGGCAAGGCCGATCGAGCCTGTGATCGCCGTGGCGACGACGAGGTACAGCAGCAATCGCCTGCGCGTGCCGACCCAGCCGTCGTTGAGGGCCGTGTCGAGGCGGCCCGAGAGCGACCGGCGATACCCCTCCGGCAGGAGCGCCACGAGGATCTCCCCGATCTCCCGGCGGAAGAACAGGGCGACGGCCACGGTCGTCCCGACGTGGAGCATGACGTCGAAGAGGACCCCCGGCTGCCGGAACCCCTCGAT
>CAYSDD010000208.1:0-2178 GCA_964429555.1 uncultured Syntrophaceae bacterium | reverse complement strand
CCTTCGCCTTCGTGCGGTAGAAGCCCGCGGGGAAGATGGCCTTCTCGATCTCTTCCTCGGGGAGCGCGGACATCGCGGAGGGGGAGGCGGCCAGGGCGAAGAGCCGCTCCGCCGCGGGGCCCGTGACCTCGTCCTTCGTCCGCGCGCTGATGATCGTGGAGACGAGGATCCTGAAGGGGTCGACGACATCCTCTTCGGCCATGGCCGAAACCGGCGGCAGGCCGAAGGGCTCGAGTTCCCGCTCGAGCAGACGCATGACGGCGTGGATGTCTTTGTCTTTCATGAACGGAACGGCAAATGGCTAAGGGCGAAAGGCAAAAGGATGGAAGCTTTTTTCCTATAGCCCTAAGTCTTTAGCCCTTCGCCTTCAGCCAATTAGTTGTAGCCTTCCTCGTGGGCAAGCATGTCCAAATGGAGAGTGGCCACGTCCTCCACGTCCAGGATGGCCTCCTCGCCGGCGTTGCGGAAATCGAGGGTCTTGATGTAGTGCTTGCAGACGTCGCAGACGTCGACGCGGTACCGCTCGTCGCCCTCCACGGTGAAGTACGACAGCGTTTGCTGCTCTTCGTTTCCGCAGAAGGGGCATTTCACGCGCCGGAACCGCCACTCGAAGCCGCACTGGCTGCAGAACAGGTGCCGCTTGCCCTCCTTGTCCACGAGGTGACCGATCTTGGGCATCCTCCCGCAGACGGGGCAGTACCCCTCGTTCCACCCGATCTGGGCGATCCGTCCGCCGTAGAGGTCGGTGACGAATTCCAGCGACGGGCGCAGGCTCTCTTCGACGAAGAACTTCAGCAGGTCGATGGTGTCGTCGTCCGTGTCCTCCGCTTTGGCTTCCTCGCCCTCGGAGGTGAAGGAATCGTAGACCATCGCCTCGTAGTCGAGCGTTCCGTCCTCGAGGTCCTTCAGGATCTGCTGCGTCTCGACGGGGTTGCGCCTCTTGCCGATCTCGAGCAGCGCGAGAAAGAACTTCTTCGGCTCCTGGAGGTCGAGCTTTGCGGAGGAGAAATCGACCAGGGGAAGCCCGCCCTGGAGCTTGGCCGCGATGTGCCCCTCGTCGATGGGAAAGATGCTCTTCGTGATCTTCTTGCGATGCTCCTCGCGGAGGATGAGGATCTCCCCGAGGATGTCCAGCAGTTCGCTGTACTGGGGGTTGGTCGTCTTGTGACGCTCGATGACTTGCAGCGTTTCCTGTAATCCCTTGGCCATTCTCTTGCTCTACCTCCCGAAAACAGGTTCGAGGCTCGGGGTTCACGGCGTAAGGGAAAATGCCCACCCCTCCATGCGCCGTCGGTTGTCAGCCGATAAGGATCGACACAGGACCGAAGAAAGAGAGCATGCCGTATTCCCTTGACGCATTCCGGCCGGCCCCTGCCGAATCCGGTGCTCTATATCGCCTTTCCCGTGCGGACGCAAGGGAATCTTTTCTACCGGGGGCGAACCAGAAACCCCTTGAGATACAGGGACATGGGGATATTCAGGACCTGGGGGTGATCCCTGTCCTGGAAGAGATGCTCCAGGATCTCGATGCGGCACCCCCGGTCCGCCGCAGCCTCGAGGAGAGCCGACCGCAGGTCCTCCTGCGATACGTGATGGGAACAGGAAAAGACGGCCAGCAACCCGCCGGGCCGCAGGATCCGCAGGCTCTGCCCGACGAGATGCCGCATCCCCTTTCGGGCCCCCGCCATGCTCCGCTTCGCCCTGGCGAAGGGCGGCGGGTCGAGGATCACCAGGTCGTAGCGGTCCGCCATGGCCGGGGCCTCCGTGAGGAAATCGAAGGCATCGGCCTTGACCGTTTGCGCCGACACGCCGTTTGCGGCCAGGTTCTCCCGGGCCAGTGCAAGGGCCTCGCGGGAGA
Organism: uncultured Syntrophaceae bacterium; assembly: GCA_964429555.1. GTDB lineage: Bacteria > Desulfobacterota > Syntrophia > Syntrophales > UBA2192 > UBA2192. The sequence continues at coordinate 320 of CAYSDD010000208.1, read as the reverse complement.
CGTCGACCAGTTTCACGCGCCCGGCACCCCGGAGAGCCGCATGGATCCCGAAGGCCCCCGTGTTGGCAAAGACGTCGAGAACGTGGAAGCCCTCTTCCACGTAAGAGGCGACCACCTGCCGGTTCCGTCGCTGATCGAGATAAAAGCCGGTCTTCTGGCTTTCCCGCAGGTTGACGAGAAACCTCGCGCCGTTTTCCCGGATCTCGATCCGCTCCGGAATCCCGCCCTGGAGAACCCGGTGCTCGGTCGCGAGGCCTTCGCGGCTGCGCGACGCCGCGTCGGACTTCTCGTAGATCCCTTTCGGCTGCCTCGTCTCCACC
>CAYSDD010000207.1:0-2183 GCA_964429555.1 uncultured Syntrophaceae bacterium | reverse complement strand
CTGATCAACTTCGTCGTGATCACCAAGGGCGCCACCCGCATCGCGGAGGTGGCGGCCCGGTTCACCCTCGACGCCATGCCGGGCAAGCAGATGAGCATCGACGCGGACCTCAACGCCGGGCTCATCTCCGAGGCCGAGGCGAGGCGGCGGCGCGGCGAGATCGAGCGGGAGGCCGACTTCTACGGCGCCATGGACGGCGCCAGCAAGTTCGTGCGCGGCGACGCCATCGCGGGGGTCGTGATCATCTTCATCAACATCGTGGGCGGCCTGATCGTCGGCGTGCTGCAGCAGGGCATGGACGTCACCGACGCGGCCCGCAACTACACGCTGCTGACGATCGGCGACGGGCTCGTGACGCAGGTGCCGGCCCTGATCATTTCCACGGCCGCCGGCATGCTCGTGACGCGCTCCACCTCGTCGTCCAATCTCGGGCAGGACATCTCGGATCAGCTCTTCCTGCAGCCGAAGGCCATCGGCACGGCCGCCGCGATCCTCTTCGTGTTCGCCCTGATCCCCGGGATGCCGAAGCTCTCCTTCTTCCTCGTGGCGGGGGGCGCGGGGTTTCTGGCCTGGCGCCTGATCCGCAACGCCCCGCCGGCGCCGGAGGCCGCCGAGGAGGAGGCGCCGCCGCCCTCGGCGATCGAGACCGTGGATCTGCTGCTGCCGCTGGATCTGCTGGAGATCGAGGTGGGCTACGGGCTCATCGGCTACGTCGACGTGGCCCAGGGCGGGGAACTCCTGCAGCGCATCAAGTCGCTGCGCCGGCAGCTGGCCGCGGAGATGGGGTTCGTCATCCCGGCCATCCACATCCGGGACAACCTCCAGCTCAAGCCCAACCAGTACACCGTCATCCTCAAGGGCGTCGAGATCGCCCGCGGCGAGCTGATGCCCGGTCACTGGCTGGCGCTCACGTCGGACAAGACCCCCCGCGTCAAGGGGATCGAGACGAAGGAGCCCGCCTTCGGGCTTCCCGCCGTGTGGATCACGGAGCGGGAGAAGGAGAGCGTCCAGGCGCGCGGCGTGGTCGTCGTGGACCCCGCCACGGTGGTGACGACGCACCTCACCGAGATCATCAAGGCCAACGCCGACGAGCTGCTGGGCCGGCAGGAGGTCCAGACGCTGCTCGACAACCTCGCGAAGTCCTACCCCAAGGTGGTCGAGGAGCTCGTCCCGAAGGTGGTCTCCGTGGGGACGATCCACCGCGTGCTGCAGCGGCTGCTGCGCGAGCGGATCTCCATCCGGGACCTGCTGACGGTGCTCGAGACGCTGGCCGACTACGCGCCGATGACGAAGAACATCGACATCCTCACCGGCTACGTGCGCCAGGCCCTGGCCCGGACCATCACGAAGCAGTACCGGGACAGCGAGGGGGGCATCACCGTGGTCATGCTCTCGCCGGAGATCGAGGACAAGATCAGCCAGTCCGTCCAGCACACCGAATACGAGTCGTTCCTCGCCGTGGACCCGAACTGGGTGCAGAAGGTCGTCCGCGGCGTCCAGAAGTTCATCGGGACCTTCGCGTCGCGGGGGCTGCAGCCCATCGTGCTGTGCTCGCCGGGCGCCCGGATCCACTTCCGGAAGGTCCTGGAAAAATTCGTCCCGAACATCATCGTGCTCTCGCACAACGAGATCACGCACGACGTGAACATCAAATCCCTCGGGATCGTGGAGTAGGGCCGTGCAGATCAAGCGTTTCGAAGCCGCCAGCACACAGGAAGCCTTGTTGAAGATCAAGAGCGAACTCGGGCCGGATGCCGTGGTGCTCTCGACGCGGAAGCTCCGCGGCGGGCGGGTCCCGCTCTTCGAGGTCACCGCCGCCGTGGACGAGCGCCCGGAGGGCCGCCGCGAGGCGGCGCGGCCCGCAATCCCGCCCACCCCGGCCGCGCCCGGGGGCGGGGAGGAGGCCGTGTCCCGCGCGCTGCGCCGGGACCTGGAGGAGATCAAGGGGCTGCTGGCCGAGTCCGCCCTGCGCTCCTTCCCCTACGGGGAGTTCCTCGAGATGCGGGAGATGCTGGACGCGTTCTTCGACACCATGGGGTTCCAGCGGAAGGAGAAGTTCCCCGGGGCGCTGCTGAAGATCTACCACCGGCTCGTCTCGATCGGCGTGTCGCGCCCGAAGGCCTTCCTGCTCGTGAGCACGCTGAACCGCAACCTGCCGCCCGGAAAGCTGCAGGACGAGGCGG
>CAYSDD010000206.1:0-2199 GCA_964429555.1 uncultured Syntrophaceae bacterium | reverse complement strand
TCATGGGCGCCTTCGGCGTCGCCCTCGAGATCAAGCGGCGCCTCGCGCTGGGCCTGATGCACAGGCGGGCCTTCTCGCTCGACGCCCTTCGGGACCGGGAGATCGAGTACGGCGAGCCCTTCCGGTGCAACGGGGGCGCCGAGCGGTGCGATCGGCGCTGCGAGATCGCCCGCATCCGCATCGAGGGCCGGACCTACCCCTTCGGCGGGGCCTGCAACCGCTGGGTCAACCTGCGTCTCGCCCGGAATACGGACACCGCGGGCCTCGATTGCGCGCACGCCTGGGAGCGCCTGGCCTTCGAGGGCAGGGGGGCCGGCACGGACCGGCCCGCGGGCACCGTCGGCCTCAACAAGTCCTTCTTCGCCAACACCTACTACCCGCTGTACCGGCGGTTCTTCGAAGAGCTGGGGTTCCGGGTCGTCCTGCCCGAAGCGATCCGCCCGGAGGGCGTCGACCGCCGGGGGGCGGCCTTCTGCTGGCCCGTCGAGATCGCCCACGGCTACCTGCAGGACCTCCTGGAGCGCAGGGTAGACTGGCTCTTCCTGCCCCATTTCAAGGGTGTCGATCCGCGCAGGGGGGGCCGCGACGGGCAGGGGCCGTCCAAGAGCATCACCTGCCCCATCTCGCAGGGGGAGCCCTACTACCTGGCGGCGGCCTTCAAGGACCACCCCGCCTGGAAGTCCCTGAAGGGAGACGGCCGCGTCCTGTCGCCCGTCATCGATTTTTCGAAAGGTCCCGACGCGGCCCAGGGGGACTTCGTCGACATGGCGCGGGCCCTCGGCCGGTCGGCCGAGGCGGGGCGGAGGGCCTTCGGGGCCGCCGTGGCCGAGCAGAGGGCCTTCGTGCGGAAGATGCGGGAGGCGGGCCGTGAGGCCCTCGCGGCACTGCAGGCCGACCCCCGGGCCTTCGCCGTTGCCCTGTTCGGCCGCTCCTACAACGCCTTCGTGTCCGAGGCCCACATGGGCATCCCCCAGAAACTGGCCACGCGGGGCATCCGTGTCATCCCCATCGACATGCTGCCCATCGACGACGAGCCGGTGCACGGCCAGATGTACTGGTCGGCGGGGCAGACCATCCTCAAGGCGGCGAGCTTCGTGGAGCGCCACCCGCAGCTCTTCGGCTGCTACATCACGAACTTCTCCTGCGGGCCCGACTCGTTTTTGCTCGGGTATTTCCGGGACCTCATGGGGGAGAAGCCCTCGCTCACCCTCGAGCTCGACAGCCACACGGCCGACGCGGGCCTGGAGACGCGCATCGAGGCGTTCCTCGGGATCGTCGAGGCCTGGCGGGAGATGCGCGGGAAGCGGGGTGCGGGCGGGGGAGCCCGGCCGCGGGCCTTCACGCGCTCGCGCTTCGACTACCGCAACCGGCACTTCATCGACTCGCAGGGCAAGGCCCACTCCTTCCTCGACCCGAGGGTGCACCTGCTGTTCCCCTCCATGGGCCGGCTCAACTCGGAGGCCATGAGCGCGGTCTTCCGGGGGCTGGGGATCCGCAGCACCTGCCTGCCGCCCGCCGACCGCAGGGCCCTCGAGACGGGCAAGGGCAACACCCTCTGCAAGGAGTGCCTGCCGCTGCAGCTCGTGACGGGGGGGCTGCTGAACTACCTCGAGGGGCGCGAGCGGCGCGGCGAGCTGCTGCTCTACGTGATGCCCACCACGTCGGGACCCTGCCGCTTCGGGCAGTACGCCCCCTTCATCGAGCGTGTCCTGGAGAAACATCGCATCGACGACGTGGCCCTCTTCTCGCTGTCCGGCGAAAACAGCTACTCCGACTTCCACGGCAGCTCCTTCACGAGGAAGGCCTGGACGGCCGTCGTGCTGGCCGACGTCATGCACGACGTCTACTCCATGCTGCTGGCCTGCGCGGCCCGGAGGCCCCGGGCGATGGAGATCTTCTGGCAGGGGTGGTCGCGCCTGCTGGGGGTCCTGGAGCGGGGCTGCGACCCTCGGGCGCTGCGCGAGGGGGTCGTGTCGACTGCGGGGGACCTGGCGCGGATCGAGCTGCGGCGCCGCCCCGAGGAAACGCCGCTCGTGCTGCTGACGGGGGAGATCTTCGTGCGCCACGACGACCTGTCGCGCCAGTGGATCGTCGAGAGGCTGGCCGACGAGGGGTTCGCCGTGAAGGTCTCGAGCGCCATGGAATGGATCTACTACACCGACTGGTGCTACGCGAACCGGATGACGGCCGACGACATCT
>CAYSDD010000205.1:0-2202 GCA_964429555.1 uncultured Syntrophaceae bacterium | reverse complement strand
GTTCCCGGTACAGCGGCAGCAGATGCTTGTTGGTCACCTTGGTCAGGGGGTACATCCTCGTCCCGAGTCCCCCCGCGAGTACGATTCCCTTCATGCGTGCCTCCCTGTTGTCCCGCAAGAATGCGCTTCGGTCTTATACCACAGGCCGGCTCGAGGGCGGTAGCGGAAAACGCCCCTGCACGCCCGCCGGCGCGCCCTGTCTTCGCGGGCAATTGTTTTCGACTTGTGCCAAAGACCCCGCTTTTGTATATTGGGTCCCGAGCCGAGCCGCCCGCATCCATGATGCAAGGGCCATTCCAGAAGAGGCGGCGTCCGGAGAGGCCGCCGGCGGGAATCGAACATGACCGACGAACACTACATGAGGATGGCGCTGTCCCTGGCGAGGCGGGGCGCCCCCTGGGCCTGTCCCAACCCGCTCGTGGGGGCGGTGATCGTGAAGGACGGGCGCATCATCGGCAAGGGCTACCATCGGTGCTGCGGGGAGAATCACGCCGAGATCAACGCCATCGAGAGCGCAACGGAACCCGTCCGCGGCTCGACGGTCTATGTCACCCTCGAGCCCTGCTCGCATCACGGGAAAACCCCGCCCTGCGTCGAGCGCCTGGTGCAGGAAAGGCCGGCGCGGGTCGTCATCGGGACGATCGACCCCAACCCGGCCGTCTCGGGGCGGGGGCTCGCAGCGCTGAAGCGCCACGGGATCGAGACGCGCACGGGCGTCCTCGAGGATGCGTGCCGGGACCTCAACGAGGTCTTCTTCAAGTACATCCGGACCCGGATCCCCTTTGTCACGCTGAAATTCGCCCAGTCCATCGACGGGAAGATCGCGACCTCCACGGGCCATTCCCGGTGGATCAGCTCCGAGCCCTCCCGGGTCTATGCCCATCGCCTGCGGAGCCTGCACGACGCCATCCTCGTGGGCTCCGGCACGATCGTCAAGGATGACCCGGAGCTCACCTGCCGCCTCGTCAAGGGCCGTGACCCCCTTCGCGTCGTCGTGGACTCGACGCTGAAGATCGAACCCGGGGCGCGGGTGCTGCAGGACCAGTCGCGCGCAGGCACCGTGGTGTTCACCTCCGCCGCGCACGACCGGAAAAAGAAAAAGCGGCTCGCGGAAAGCGGGATCGAGGTCCGGGTGGCCGGACGGAAGCGGGTCGATCTCGCCGCGGTCCTCGAGGAGCTGGGCAGGCGGGAGATCTCTTCGCTTCTCGTGGAAGGGGGGGCCGGGGTGCTGACCTCCTTCATCCGGGAGCGTCTCGCCGACCGCCTGATCGTCATCTCGGCCCCGAAGATCTTCGGCAGGGGGACCGACGCCATCGGCGAGCTGGGCGTCAGGACCGTCGACCAGGCGGTGCCGATCGTCATCCGGCGGGTTTCCCACCGGTACGGGGATATCATCGTCGACGCCCGCTTCGTTCACGAGAGGCACACGAAACCGAAATGAGAGGGGGAGACTGCTTCATGTTCCTGCGCCGCACCCGGTGCCCGGGCCCCGACACGCGAAATCCTCTATCTGCCCTGCCGGAGGCTTGCGCCTGATGCCCTGGTACGCCGTGCACACGAGAAGCCGCCACGAGAGCAAGGTCTGCGACGGCCTGACCCTGAAGTCGATCCACGCCTTCCTGCCGAAGATCGAGACCTGGAGCCGCCGGAAGGACCGCCGGAAAAGGATCCAGCTGCCCATGTTCCCGGGGTACCTGTTCGTGGAGATGGCCACGGCGAGCAACCAGGAGCGCCTCGACATCCTGAAGACGCCGGGCGTGGTCAAGATCCTCGGGACGGCCCGGGGCAACGTCCCCGTCCCGGTGCCGGATGAAAAGATCGAGGCCATCCGGCGCCTCGTGGACTCGAAGGTGGAGATCCAGCACTACCGGTACCCCAGGGTCGGGGAACGGGCGCGGATCCTCGACGGGCCGTTCCGGGACATCGAGGGGCTCGTCGTGAAGGCCGACCCCCGGAAGGATCTCTTCGTGATCACCATCGAGATCCTCCAGCGCGCCGTCGCCATCGAGATGCAGGGGTTCCAGGTCGAACGAATATAAGGTTCGAGGTCCCCAGGAACGAGGACCGAGGCACAGATTCAAAACCCCGAACCTCGCGCCTCGATCCTCGAGCCTTCATGCCGCAAGGAATGCCCTCATCGCCTCCTCCGCAAAGCGTTCCTCCCGCCCCCGGTACTTCGGGGAGTGGTGAAAGAGGACGAAC
>CAYSDD010000204.1:0-2206 GCA_964429555.1 uncultured Syntrophaceae bacterium | reverse complement strand
GCCTGGAGCTGGCTCAACTGCTCGATGCTCATCTTCTTGAAGCGGCCCTGCCTCTCCACGTAGTGCACCACGGGGAGCTTGCTGCCCTTCTCGGCGAGCGTGCGGCTGCGCCCCGTGAAGCGGAACTTGCCGTTTTCCACCTCGAAGAGCACGCACAGGCCCGTGTCGACGGCGAGCCTGCCGATGCGGATCGTGTCCTTCGTGGGGTACTGCCACCCCGGGGGGCAGGGCGTGTGGATGTGGATGAACCGCGTGCCCTTGATGCGCTTGGCCCGGACGAACTTGTCGTAGAGGTCGATGGGGTAGGCCGGCGTCGTCGTGGCGATGTAGGGGATCTGGTGGGCCTCCATGATCTTCAGGAAGTCCTTCTTGTGCTGCTGCTTCGTGAGCACGGGGGTCGTCGTCGTGAGGGCCCCCATGGGCGTCGCGCTCGAGCGCTGGGTGCCCGTGTTCATGTAGCCCTCGTTGTCGTAGGCCACGTAGATGAAGTCCGTCCCGCGCTCCGCGGCCCCCGAGAGGGCCTGGAGGCCCATGTCGAAGGTGCCCCCGTCGCCTGCGAAGGCCACGACGGTCGTCTCCGTCCGGTTCAGGGCGGCAAGCCCCGCCGCGATGCCCGAGGCCGAGGCGGCCGTGCTCGCAAAGGTGTTGTTCACGGTCGGGACCAGGACCGGCGTCAGGGGGTAGAGCCCGTGCAGCACGCACAGGCAGCAGGCCGGGAGCGTCACGATCGTGTCTTCCCGCAGGGCCTTCAGGGCGAACCGGTAGGCGATGGAAAGCCCGCAGCCCTGGCAGGCCCTCGTGCCGGGCAGGACGTATTCCTTCTCGTGGATCTTGAAGAGATTCTGCGGCATGGCTTCACTCCGTGGCGCAATTGAGCCAGGTGGTTTTCAGATCCCGCTCGCCCGCCTGGATCCGGGCCAGCGACGACTTGACGGCGGCGACGAGTTCCCTGGCCTTCACGTCGCGGCCGCCGAGGCCCGCCACGTGATCGTGGATGACCGCATCGATGCCGCTGCCGTAGAAGGCGGCCTTGAGATCGGAGCACAGTCCCCCCTCGTAGCCGTAGCTGATGCTCTTCTCGAAGAGGATGACGGCCCTGGCGTTGCGGTAGGCCTCGACGATCTCCTTCTTTTCCGGGAAGGGCCGGTAGACGCGGATCCCCACGACCCCTGCCTTGATCCCCTCCTCGCGCAGGGCATCGGCGGCCACCGTCGCCTCGGCGGCCAGCGACCCCATGCTCGTGAGGATGACGTCGGCGTCCTCCGTCCGGTGCGTCCAGAGCATCCCGCCGTGGTCGCGCCCGAAGGCCTCGGCGTACAGGCGGTTCACCTCGCGGATCGTCTCCGGGGCCCGGTCGAGGGCGCGCTGGAGCTTCCAGCGCATCTCCATGTAGCCGTCGCAGAGGGTCCCCTCGGAATCGGGCCGCCGGTTGGGCAGCAGCACCGAGTTGAGGGTCATCGGATTCGCGGCATCGAGGATCGTGTGGGGCCTGTAGGGCGGCAGGAACTTCCGGACCGCCGCCGGGGACGGGGCGGCGACGGGCATCATCGTGTGGGAGAGCACGAACCCGTCGTAGCAGACCATGACGGGCGCATAGACCGTCTCGGCGATCCGGTAGGCCTGGATCACCGTGTCGAGGATCTCCTGGTTGTCGCGGCAGTAGATCTGGATCCAGCCCGTGTCGCGCTGCGCCAGCGAGTCCTGCTGATCGTTGAAGATGGACCAGGGGGCCCCCACGCCGCGGTTGACCGTGCACATGACGATGGGGAGCCTCGAGCCCGCCGCCCAGTGGAGCTGCTCGTGCATGTAGAGCAGGCCGTTGGAGCTGGTGGCCGTGAAGACCCGGGCCCCCACGGTGGAGGCCCCGATGCAGACCGTCATGGCCGAGTGCTCGCCCTCCACCCGGACGTACTCGGCCCGCAGCTGGCCGCTCTCCACGTACTGGGAGAGGATCTCGGCGAGCTGCGACTGGGGGGTGATCGGGTAGGCGGCGATGACCTGGACGTCGCAGAGCCTGGCCGCCAGCGCCGCCGCCTGGTTTCCGGTGATGATGCGCGCGTCAGTCATTGCACTGGTCCTCCCTCACCATGCTGATGGCCCGGGACGGGCACTCCTCGGCGCAGATCCCGCAGCCCTTGCAGTACTCGAGGTCGATCTCGACGGGGATCCCCGCCTTGACCACCGCCTCGGGGCAGTAGAGCCAGCA
>CAYSDD010000203.1:0-2210 GCA_964429555.1 uncultured Syntrophaceae bacterium | reverse complement strand
GGGCTGAAGGGCGTGAGGATGTTGGCGTAGTACTTCAGGGCCTCCTCGTAGAGTTCCTCCTGGTCGACCTGGTCGTTGAAGCGGAACGCCGTCGCATAGTGCTGGCCGAAGGCGTCGTTGGGCATCAGGAGGTTGCGGCCCGCCAGGTAGGTGAACATGCTGTCGGGCCAGTGCAGCATGGCGGCCTCGATGAATACGAGTTCGCTCTTCCCGATGGGGATGCGGTCGCCCGTCTTGACGGTGCGGAATTTCCAGGGCCGGTGATAGATCCCCTCGATGCTCTCCGCCCCCCGCCTCGAGACGACGAGCTCGGCGTTGGGCGCGTGCTGCATGATGAGCGGCAGCCCTCCGGAGTGGTCGGGTTCGGCGTGGTTGGCCACGATGATGTCGATCTTGGCCGGATCGACGACGGTCTTGATGTTCTCGAGCCACTCCTCCTTGAAGGGGGCCCAGGCCGTGTCGACCAGGACGGTCTTCTCGTCCCGGATGAGGTAGGAATTGTAGGTGGAGCCCCGGTGCGTCGAAAGCTCGTGGCCGTGAAACTTCCGCAGGCCCCAGTCGACGATGCCCACCCAGTAGACGTCCCGCATCAGCTCCGTGATCATGCAACCCTCCCGATTCCGAAGAGTTTTGTGCGTCATGACGAATATATTTTACCCATCGCCGGCCCCGAAGGAAAGGGGCAAATCGCCCGGCGACCCTTTTTGTCTCCCCGTCGATAAAATCGCTTGACATCCCGGCCCGTTTGGTTTACTCTGCGCTCCGACCTGGCGGCGACAGATAGCGAACCGGCAGGGTGCAGTAAAAGTTAGGGGACACGCAGTTTGAGGTTTGAGAACGTTTGCCACCGCACTCACACGGGTCTGGTGGTTTTTTACTTTCTGCCAAAGCTGACATCCGACTTTTACGGGAAAATCTGAGAAAGGAGGATGGAAGCGATGTCAGAAGGTACCGTGAAGTGGTTCAACGAGCAGAAAGGCTTCGGGTTCATTCAGATGGACGACGGTGGCGATATTTTCGTCCACTACAGCGCCATTCAGACCCGGGGCTTCCGTACCCTGCGCGAAGGCCAGCGCGTGAGCTTTGAAGTCACGGAAGGACAGAAGGGCCCCGCCGCGGCGAACGTGCAGATTCTGTAAAAGGGACGCATGAACTGGAGAAGGGCACCTCGGTGCGCATCGAGGTGCCCTTCTTTTCGTTTTTTCAGGGGCGTCACGCGCCCCGGGCAGCGTGCAGCATGAAAAAAGACACGATTCGGAATATCGCCATCATCGCCCACGTCGACCACGGCAAGACGACCCTCGTCGACGGCATGCTCCGGCAGAGCGGCATCTTCCGGGCCCACCAGGAAGTCGTGGAGAGGGTCATGGACTCCATGGACCTCGAGCGGGAGCGCGGCATCACGATCATGGCGAAGAACACCGCCGTCTGGTACGGCACGACCAAGATCAACATCGTGGACACGCCGGGCCACGCCGACTTCGGCGGCGAGGTGGAGCGAAGCCTCAACCTCGTGGACGGCGCCATCCTGCTCGTGGACGCCAGCGAGGGGCCCCTGCCCCAGACGCGCTTCGTCCTGAAGAAGGCCCTGGCGAAGTCGCTGCCCGTGATCCTCGTCATCAACAAGATCGACCGGAACGATGCGCGCATCGAGGCCGTCGTCAGCGAGGTCTACGATCTGTTCATCGACCTCGATGCCAGCGAGGAGCAGATCGAGTTCCCCATCCTCTACACGAACGCCAAGAAGGGGATCGCCCACCGCAGGCCCGGGGACGACTCCACGGACCTGCGGCCGCTGTTCGAGACGATCCTCGAGCGGATCCCGGGGCCCGAGGGGGACGATGCCGGCGTGCCGCAGTTTCTCGTGACGAACCTCGACTACGATTCCTACGTGGGCCAGATCGGGATCGGCCGCATGATGAGCGGCAGCCTCGAGATGAACCGGCCCTACACCCTCTGCGGCCTGGACCGCAACGTGCCCGGCGTCAAGTTCTCCGCCCTGTACTCCTTCCACGGCCTCGCGAAGAAGCAGACCGACCGCGTCGAGGCGGGCGACATCATCGCCGTGGCCGGCGTGCAGGGGATCAGCATCGGGGACACGATCACGGACCCGGAGAACCCGCAGCCCCTGCCGCGCATCCGCGTCGACGAGCCGACGGTCTCCATGGTCTTCTACGTCAACAACGGGCCCTTCGCGGGCCGCGAGGGGA
>CAYSDD010000202.1:0-2214 GCA_964429555.1 uncultured Syntrophaceae bacterium | reverse complement strand
GTGGCCCTGCCAGAAAGGCTCGCCGTTGGCGGGCTGGAAGGTCGCCTCGTAGAGGAAGTTCTCGTCGACGAGCCGCGAGGAGGCCACCGAGGCCTGCGTGAAGGAGTAGGTCGCCTCCCGGATATGGTTGACGGCCTGCCGGAAGGCCGCCTCGAGCTCCGCGGCGTTGTTGGCCAGGAAGGCATAGCCGGAAAGGGGGGCCGTCCCCGGGTCGTTGGAGACGGCGAAGCACTGGTCGCTCGTCCCGTCGCAGGTGCCCGTCACGGAGGCGCCGCCGCAGGCGCTGACCGTCGAGGGGTCGAAGCCCGACACGGAGCCCGTGTTCGGGACCAGCGGGTTGTCCGTCCCGCCCCAGTAGGCCATCCAGTTGAGGGTGTTCTTCAGGTGGTCGGGCATGTTGCTGCCCATGCCGATGACGAAGACCCTGTAGCCGGCGTCGGCCAGGGCCTTGGCCGCGAGCACCGACTCGCGCCGGCGCTTGTACTGGTCGGCCTGGGTGTCGGAACCCGAGCCGCCGCAGCTTGTCGTGTCGGCCCCGTCGGAGACGAGGATGACGAATTTCTGCCGGCAGCTCTGGTAGGCGTCGGCCGCCTTGTGGGCGTCGAGGTAGGCCTTCACGCCGGAGAGGGCCGAGACGAGAGGCGTGGCCCCGACGACGTTGGAATAGGTCATCCAGTAGTTGATGCTGGAATAGTCCCCCGAGGCCTGGTTCACGGTGCAGGAGGTCGTGCTGCCGCAGTAGATCTGGGAATACTTCGTCGCGATGTCGCGAAGCTTCGTGTACGTGCTTCCCTGGAACTTGCCCAGGCCGAAGCGGATGTTCATGCTCGTCTCGTCGTTGGCGTTGACCGTCCCGTCGCGGTTGTCGTCCAGGATGCTGAACAGGGTCTTGCGGGCGATCTCGAAGCGCGAGCAGTAGGTCGTGTAGCCCGGCACGCTCTGGTCGTCGTAGAAGGGCCCCGAGCAGGTCGGGTTGCTGTACTGCCGGGTCGGGTTATTCCACGCGTCGTGGTCCCCCGGGGGGTTCCACTTCATGCTCCCCGACAGGTCGAGGACGATCATGGCGTCGGGGGCGACGGCCGTGAAGAGCCCTTCCTCGCTCAGCGGTTCGTCCGCCCCGGCCGGCCCCGCGGCAAGGACCATCGCGAAGAGCGCAATCACCCGGAGCCAGGTCCCCGGCTTCTTTTTCCCTTTTTCTTTCGTCGTCCCGTTCATGACGAGCCTCCTTGGGGTTGAATCTGGCACCCTGCAGGAGCACCGGGCATGCCACGGGGAAATCGGGAGGGTCGTCTAGAAATCTTCCAATGATTGCGATGGGTTGATCATTTTGCGGGCGATTCGCCGACGACAGGAGGGGCCCCTCGGAAACAGGCCGGAATGGCCTACCCGGCCTGCAATGCAGCACTGCAGCGCTTATCGGGGCCTGTTCCAGAACGGGACGGCCCTGTTTGGACCGCCGAAACTAGAAAGGCCGGCGTCGAAGCGCCGGCCTTTCGGGGCTGAGCATTTGCGGGGTGCGGGAGATCACTCCTTGTACATCTTGGAGAATCTCCACTTCTTCCTCTTCTTCCAGCTTCCCCGGTGATAGGCGTAGCTGGCCAGCAGCGGCAGGGCCATCGTCGCCTCGGCGAAGACCATCTGCTCCGAGACGGTGTCCACCTTGCCCCACGAGGCGGCCTCCTTGAGCGTGGAGCTCGAGCAGGCCCCGTCGCGCACGTCGGCCACGGTGATCTGGATGGCGTACCGGTGCATGGGGACGTCCTTGCCCAGGATCTCGGCGCAGATGACCGTGTCCTGGATGAAGTTCTTCGGCACGCCGCCGCCGATCATGAGAAGGCCCGAGGTGGGTGCGGCGATCTTGATCTCCGTCAGCTCCCGGAAGTCCTTCACCGAGTCGATGGAGACGTGGTTCCCGGGGCGCCGATGCTGGTGGAGGACCAGGCCGAATCCCGCGCTGGAATCCGAGAAGGCCGGGCAGAAGATCGGCACGTCGTTCTCGTAGGCCGTCTGGACGAGGGACCCCTTTTTCTTTGCCTTCTTCGTCAGGTACTTGCCCATCTCCCGGATGAACTCGCGCGACGAGTAAGGCCGCGGCGGGAGCCGGTCGGCGATCTCGGTGACCGTCCTGTCGCAGTGCTGGAGCTGCTCCTCGTCGATGTAGGTGTCGTAGATGCGGTCGATGTAGAGCCTGCGCAGCTCCCGGTCGTCGACGTG
>CAYSDD010000201.1:0-2214 GCA_964429555.1 uncultured Syntrophaceae bacterium | reverse complement strand
ACGAAGTCCGTCTGCTGCTCGGGCAGGAACTTCAGCTGGCTCTGGGTCCCCTTCATGAACCCCTTGCCGAGAATGCCCCCGGAACCCACGGCGATGATCGACTGGATGATGTGGTAGCCCGATCCCAGGGGGTCGCGCTGCGGGTCGATGAAGGTCAGGACCCTTTCCTTCTGGTACTCGGCCAGGAAATTCCACCCGATGGGGATGATGAGGAGCCCGACCGCGGCCAGCCCCAGGAGCGTCCTCCACCGGACGCCGATGAAAAGAACCATGGACCCGAAGAGGATCATCAGCATGAGGGCCGTCCCCAGGTCCGGCTGCTTTATTACCAGAACAAAGGGCACCAGGACAATCAAAAAGGGAGCGACGAGTTCCCGGATCCCGTAGCTGCCCTCGATCCGGTGGTCGTTGAAATACTTCGCCAGGGCCAGAATCAGGGTGATCTTCACCAGCTCCGAGGGCTGCATGGTGAATCCGGCCACGTTGATCCAGCGCTGGGAACCCTTCGTCACCGACCCCACGGCGAAGACGGCGATGAGCAGCACCACGGCCAGCGCGTGCATCGCGTAGGCGTACCGGGCGATCCAGCGGTAATCGAAGGCGAAGGCCAGGGCCATGACGACGATGCCGAGAAGGACCCAGCGGATCTGCTTGACATGGGGCTCCCCCGAGATGCCGTGGCCCGCGCTGTAGAGGTTCAGCACGCCCATGCCCACGATGAGCGCGACGAGCAGCGCGAGCGTCCAGTCGAAATTCAGGATGAGCCGGCGGTCGATCTTCATGGCCGCGCCTTCCCCGCAAAGTAGGCTTCCAGGACCTTCCGGGCCACCGGCGCCGCCGCGGACCCCCCGTGACCCGAGTGCTCGGCCACGACGGCCACCACGATCTCCGGGTTGTCCCGCGGGGCGAAGCTCACGAACAGCGCGTGGTCCCGGTATTCGTAGGGATAGGCCGACCCGTCGTCGCCCTCGGCCATCCCGATCACCTGGGCGGTCCCCGTCTTGCCGCAGACGTCCCGGCCGGCCACGCGGGCCTGCCCCCCCGTGCCGCCGGGCTCGTTGACGACGCCCCAAAGCGCCCTCTTGAGCAGCTGCACGTTCTCGCGGCTCACGGGAAGCACGGCCTTCTTCTCCGGGCGGAACTCCTCGATGATCTCCCCGTCGTCGGTCTCGATCCGCTGGACGACCCGCGGGGTGAAGAACTCGCCGTTATTCGCGACGGCCGCGTAGGCGTTGGCCAGCTGCAGCGGCGTGACCGTGTTGTAGCCCTGGCCGATGGCGATCGAGATCGTCTCGCCGGGCTGCCAGGGGACGCCGAAGCGGGCAAGCTTCCAGTCGCGCGTCGGGATGAGCCCCCGGCGCTCGCCCGCCATGGCGACGCCCGTGCGGGCCCCCAGCCCGAAGGCCTGGGCGTACTGGGCGAGCCGGTCCACGCCGAGCAGCCTGCCGACATGGTAGAAATAGACGTCGCAGGACTCCACGATGGCCCGGTGCAGGCTCACGCGGCCGTGGCCGTGCTTGCGCCAGCAGCGGAAGGTGCGTGTGCCCATCTCGAACGACCCCGGGCAGTTGAAAGAGGTCTCGGGGGTGATGAGCCCCTCCTCCAGCGCCGCCGCCGCCACGATGAGCTTGTACGTGGACCCCGGGGGGTACTGGCCCGCGATGGCCCGGTTCTCCATGGGGTGCAGGGGGTTCGAGGAGATCTTTTCCCACACGTCGGCGCTCACGCCCCGGTTGAAGAGGTTGGGGTCGAACCCCGGCCGGCTCACCAGCGCGAGGACGGAGCCGTCGCGGGGGTCGAGGGCCACGACGGCCCCCGCCTTGCCCTCCATGGCCGCCCAGGCCGCCTTCTGCACCTGGGAGTCGATGGTCAGGACGACCCGGTATCCCTGGACGGGCTCGACGCGGCCCAGGGTCTTGACCTTGCGTCCCACGACGTTGACCTCGACCTGCTCGCCGCCCGGCCTTCCGCGGATGTAGCGGTCCAGGGCCTTCTCGAGGCCGAACTTCCCGATGAAATCGCCGCTCTTGTAGCCGGCGGACTTCTCCCGCTCGAGCTCCTCGCGGCTCACCTCGCCGATGTAGCCGATGACGTGGGCCATGCTCTCCCCGTAGTAGTACTCCCGGACGGGCATGACGTCGATGCCCACGCCGGGCAGGTCCAGGGAGTGGGTCTCGATGAGGGCGAGCTTCTCGCGGCTCACGTTGCGGTCGA
>CAYSDD010000200.1:0-2220 GCA_964429555.1 uncultured Syntrophaceae bacterium | reverse complement strand
CGCCGCTGACGGCCCCGAAATCGACGACCACGAAGTCCCCCGGCCGGATCTTCCGTCTGCCCGGCCGCGCGTGGGGAAGGGCGCTGTTGGGACCCGATGCAACGATCGTGTCAAAGGCGAGGCCCTCCGCCCCTTTTTTCCGCATCTTGTATTCGAGTTCGACGGCGATGTCCAGCTCGCACGCGCCGGGGCGTATGCTCCCCAGGGTCGACTGCATCGCCCCCGTCGCGATCCGGATCGCCTTGCGGATCTGGCCGATCTCGGCAGGGTCCTTCACAGCGCGCAGGTCCGCCAGTTCAGACGCAAGGGGCTTCCAGCGGACGTTTTTCGCCTTGCGCCGCAGGGCGCGGAAAAGCGCCACGGACATGGCGGAGGGCTCGAAGCCGACCATGCCGTACCGACCCTCCGCCAGGGCATCGGCAATCCCCTCGGCCTTGTCGCGGTAGAGCACCACCCGGGCCCCCGGGGCCTCTCTTGCGGCCTGGGTCGTGTAGCGTCCGTCCACGAGCAGGGAGGGCTTCCCGGAGCCCACCAGGAGGGCCCCGTCGCTTCCCGAGAAACCCGTCAGGTAACGGATGTTTTTGAGATCGAGGATGAGAATCGCATCCACGCCCGCGCGGCGGATAAGTTTCCGCAACCGGGACAGTCTCGCGGCCGTTGACGGGCTGTCAGGCATGCTTCTTCATCCTGTCCAGGGCGGTGAGCCAGCGGTTGAGGGTCCCGACGAGAGCGGCGCGGCGGTCCGGGGCCCCCTGCGGACCGTCGGCGGGCCCCGGCGTTTGGGCTTCCTCGGCCTCGAGCGACTCCGTGCGGACCGACCGGCTGAACAGGCCCGGGAAGGGGGGTGCGGCGGGATCCCCGAAAAACAGGTCCTTGTCGTCCCGGGCCGGTGCCGACTCGGCCTGCAGCGGGGGCCTGGCGTCCCCGCCGGACAGCGACTGCAGCCTGTCGAGTCTCTCCAGGGCGGCGCGGTTCCGGGGGTCCGCGGCCAGGATTTCCCTCAGGAGCGCCTCGGCGAGCTCCCGGTAGCCCTGCCGGGCATAGAGATCGGCCAGGGTCAGGGTCTTGAAATCGGCCGCCCGGGGCAGCCCGGCCTCCTCGTCGGGCTTCTCGGCCGTCTCCGGGTAGGCGCGGCTCTCCCTGCGCAGACGGTCCTCGAGGTCCTGGATGGCCTCCGCGGATTCGGGGTTGAGCGCCATGTAGATGCGGGAGGCCCGATCGGCCTCGTCGTCGAGGCCCTGCGCGCGGCACAGATCGGCAAGGACACGAAACGCCGGCGACCACCGGGTCACGTCGCCGGCGAGGTCCCTCAGCACGTCGAGCGCCGGGGCCGTTTCCCCCTTGCGGAACCACCCGATGCCGAGAACGACCCGCGCCTCGACATCGTCGGGGTAAACCCTCAGGCGCTCGAGGGCCATGTCCACGGCAAGGGCGGGGTCCTGCTCCAGGCAGGCCTCGGCCCGGGAGATAAATGCCCTGCGGTCCACCACGTCACCGAGCCGCACGACCCCGGAGCCGCTCCTCTCGCCGTCCTTTCCCATCGGCCGATTTCCGCCCTTTTTTCGTCCGTCTTCTTGTCCGCTCTTCCGATGTTCCCGCTCAGTCCGGGGCACTAGCACAGCGTCCCGGGTGTGTCAAGGTTCAAAACAGAAGGCCCCGCGATCTCGCGGATCGCGGGGCCTTCGTCCTTCGGGGCGCTTCCTCCCCGTCACAGGTTCTGGGCCACCTGGGTGTCCGGAACGACCCTGGGCGTGATGAAGATGAGGATCTCGCGCTTGAGCTTCTGCTCGTCCTCCGCCTTGAAGAGCCAGCCGAAGAGCGGGATCTTGTAGAGGCCGGGCACGCCGGCAACGGCCTTGTTGTCCGTCGACTTGTAGATGCCGCCGATGACGATCGTGTCGCCGTCCTGAACCACGACGGTCGAATCCACCTCGTTCTTGTTGATGGGCGGGTTGCCCTGGATCGACCGGGAGTAATCGGCGTAGTCGTTGGTGGCCTTGATCTCCATGGAGATCTTGCCCTCGGGGGTGATGGTCGGCTTCACGTCGAGCTTGAGCACCGCCTCCTTGAACTGGATCGTCCGGGTGACGACGCCGCCCGAGGTGGACTCCGTGACGTAGGGGATCTCCTCGCCCTGCTTGATCGTCGCCTTGACGTTGTCGAGCGTCGTGACCTTCGGCGAGGAGATGATCTTGCCCTCGCTCGTGCTCTCCAGGGCGT
>CAYSDD010000199.1:0-2220 GCA_964429555.1 uncultured Syntrophaceae bacterium | reverse complement strand
CGCCCGCCATGCGGCAGTACCTGGAGATCAAGTCCCGGTACCCCGACTGCATCCTCTTCTTCCGCATGGGCGACTTCTACGAGATGTTCTTCGAGGACGCCGTGCTCGCCTCGAAGCTCCTCGAGATCACCCTCACCTCCCGCGACAAGGGCAAGGAGGACAGCGTGCCGCTCTGCGGCTTCCCCTGGCACGCGGCGTCGTCCTACATCGCGAAGCTCATCGCGAAGGGGCACAAGGTGGCCATCTGCGAGCAGATGGAGGACCCCCGCCTCGCCAAGGGTGTGGTGAAGCGCGAGGTGGTCCGCGTGGTCACCCCGGGGCTCGTCCTCGACCCCGACAGCCTCGAGGCCAAGCAGAACAACTTCCTCGCCGGCATCGCCCTGCGGGGCGAGGCCTTCGGGCTGGCCTTCCTGGACGTCTCGACGGGCGAGTTCCGGGCCACGGAGATGCGCGACCGCGCAGCCTTTCTCGACGAGGTGATCCGCCACGGCTTCCGGGAGGTCGTCATGGAGGAGGGCCTCAAGGACCCCCTGCTGGAGACGGTCCTGGCGCGCGAGCTCGAAGGGTGCGTGATCAACCGCTTTCCCCGGGACTGGTTCGAGCACGGGGCCGCCCTGGCGATCCTGGGCGAGCACGTCGGCGCCGAGTCGATCGCGCGGCTCGAGCCGGAGAGCCGCCCCGCCCTGGTCGCCGCCGCCGGGGCGGTCATGCGCTATGTCCGGGAGACCCAGAGGGAGGGCCTCGGGCACATCAACGAGATCACGGCCTACCGCTCGGAGAGCTTTCTCGTCCTCGACGAGACGGCCAAGCGCAACCTCGAGCTCTTCGCCACGACCCAGGGGGGCACGAAGGAGGGCACCCTCTTCCACGTCCTCGACGAGACGATGACGGCCATGGGGGGCCGGAGGCTCCGGTGGTGGCTGGCCTACCCCCTGCTCGACGCGGCCCGCATCCGGGAGCGGCTGGCCGCCGTCGGCGAGATCCGCGAGGCGCACCTCGTGCGCCGGGACCTGCGCAGGGCCCTCGGGGGGCTCCACGACATGGAGCGGCTCGGGGCCCGGATCTCCCTCGGGGTGGCCAACGGCAGGGATCTTGCGGCCCTCCGGGCCTCGCTGCGGGCCCTGCCGGGGCTCCGGGGTCTCCTGGGCGCATTCGAGACCCCCGTGCCGGCCGCGATCCGCGACGGGATCGACGAGATGCCCGAAACCCTCGAGCTGCTCGAGCGGGCCATCGTCGACGAGCCGCCGCTCGCGCTGCGCGAGGGGGGGATCATCCGGGAGGGCTACGACGAGGAGCTCGACCGGATCCTGTCGATCGCGCGCGACGGGAAGTCGTGGATCGCCGCCCTCGAGGAGAAGGAGCGCCGGCGCACGGGGATCGCGAACCTCCGCGTGGGCTTCAACAGCGTCTTCGGCTACTACATCGAGGTCACGAAGTCCCAGACGGCTTCCGTCCCCGCCGAGTACATCCGCAAGCAGACCCTCGTCAACGCCGAGCGCTACATCAACGAGGAGCTCAAGGAGTACGAGCAGACGGTCCTGCACGCCGAGGAGAGGCGCCGCGAGCGGGAATACGACCTCTTCACGGAAATCCGCGAGCGCGTGGCGGGCCGCATCCGCCGGATCCAGAAGAGCGCCGCGGCGCTGGCCGATCTCGACGCCCTGGCCGCGCTGGCCGAGGTGGCCGAGAAGTACAACTACGTCCGTCCCGCCGTCGACGAGAGCGACGTCATCGAGATCCGCGACGGCCGGCACCCCGTGGTGGAGCGGATGCCGCTGGCCGAGGGCTTCGTGCCCAACGACGTGCTCATGGACCGGGGGGCCAACCGCCTGCTCGTGATCACCGGGCCCAACATGGCGGGCAAGTCCACCTACATCCGCCAGGTGGCCCTCATCGTCATCCTGGCCCAGATGGGCAGCTTCGTGCCGGCCGCCGAGGCGCGGATCGGCCTCGCGGACCGGGTCTTCACGCGCGTGGGGGCCGCCGACGTCCTCGCCAAGGGGCAGAGCACCTTCATGGTGGAGATGACGGAGGTGGCCCACATCCTGCGCCACGCGACCCCCCGGAGCCTCATCCTGCTCGACGAGGTGGGGCGGGGGACGAGCACCTTCGACGGGCTGAGCATCGCCTGGGCCGTGGCCGAGCACATCCACGACGCGCCGCACCTCGGGTCGCGCACCCTCTTCGCCACGCACTACCACCAGCTCACGGACCTGGCGC
>CAYSDD010000198.1:0-2226 GCA_964429555.1 uncultured Syntrophaceae bacterium | reverse complement strand
CCCGGACCTGCTTCCCCCGGACGAGGAGCTGCCAGCGGTAGCGCCCCCGCACCTTGCCCAGGGGTGCCTCCATCGGCCCGGTGACGGTCGGCCTCGCCCTGCTGTCGGCGCCCGCGGCCAGCCGCTTTGCCCTCTGCCCCAGCCGTTGGGCCCCTTTCTCCACCCGCTCCCGGTTCGTGCCGGAGACGATGAGGTTGATCATGCGCGAGAAGGGCGGGTACTGGAGGTCGCGGCGCAGGGCGATCTCGTCCTCGTAGAAGCCGGCGAAGTCGTGCGCGCAGGTCCGGCGGATGGCGTAGTGGCCGGGGTTGAGCGTCTGGATGACGACCGTGCCCGGCCGCTCGCCCCTGCCGCTTCGGCCGGACACCTGGGTGAGGACCTGGAAGGTCCGCTCGGCGGCCCGGAAGTCCGGCATGTTGAGCGTCGTGTCGGCGGAGACGACGCCGACGAGGGTCACGTCCGGGAAATCGTGTCCCTTGGTGATCATCTGGGTGCCCACGAGGATGTCGATCTCGCCCCGGCCGAGGGCCGCGAGGATGCGCTCGTGGCTGCCCCGGGCCGACGTGGTGTCGCTGTCCATCCGTGCGACCCGGGCTTGGGGGAAAAGCGCCTGGACTTCCGCGGCGAGCCTCTCCGTCCCGAGGCCGTAGCTCAGGATGCGGCCCCCGCCGCACCCGGGGCATGACGGGGGGGCCTTGACGGCGAAGTCGCAGTAGTGGCACCGGAGCGCACCCTCGCTGAGGTGATGGGTCAGCGACACGGCGCAGTTGAGGCAGCGGAACACGTGGGCGCAGTCGCCGCAGTAGTGGTACGTGTTGAATCCCCGCCGGTTGAGAAAGAGCAGGGCCTGCTTGCCGGCTTCCAGCGTGCGGCCGATCTGCTCGACCAGCAGGCGCGAAAGGGGCCTCACCCTCCCGTTCGGGTCCCGCTCGCCCTTCATGTCCACGATCTCGATGTGCGGCAGCTCGCGCTGCTCGACGCGCCTCGTCAGGGAAAGATAGCCGAAGCGTTTTTCCCTCGTGTTGTAGCAGCTCTGCAGCCCCGGGGTGGCCGAGCCCAGGACGACGGCGGCCCCCCGCTGCTGGGCCCGCACGACGGCCAGGTCCCGGGCGTTGTAGGGCATGCGCTCGTCCTGCTTGTAGGAGGTGTCGTGCTCTTCGTCGACGATGATGAGCCGCAGGTCCCGGGCGGGCGCGAACACGGCCGACCGGGCGCCCACGACGATCTTCGCGTCGCCCCGAACGATCCTGCGCCACTGGTCGTAGCGCATCGCCGCCCCGATCCCGCTGTGCAGGACGGCGATCTCCTCCGGCGCGAAGCGGCTCTCCAGGCGGCCCAAGAGCTGCGGCGTCAGCGCGATCTCCGGGACGAGATAGATGGCGCACCCCCCCCGGCGGAGAGCCTCGGCGATGGCATGGATGTAGACCTCCGTCTTGCCGCTGCCCGTGACCCCGTGGAGCAGATAGGGGGAGAAGGCGCCCGAGGCGATCCCCTGCCGGATCGCCTCGAGGGCGTCCTGCTGCTCCGCGGTGAGAGCCGGGGGCGCGTCCGTCCGTCCGATCGCCGCGGCGGGATCCGGTCGTCTCAAGGCTTCCCGGTCGTGGACGGCGACGAGGCCTTTCTTTTCGAGGGCCCTGAAAACGGCCAGGGGGGCGCCGGCGGCCGCAAGGTCATGCACGCGCGCCCTGCCCCCCCTTGCCTCGAGGGCCTGCAGGGCCCGCCTCTGGCGTTCGGAGAGCCTGACGGGTCCCGCCGGGACGTCCGTCCGCAGGGCGACTTTTTCCGTCTTTCCCTGCACGGCGGGCCGGCGGACGCGCTCCTCGAGGCGGATGAGGCCGCGGCTTTCGAGCTTCCGGCACTCCGCCAGGAGGGACTTTTTCCCCATCTCCTTTTCGAGGCTGCGCAGGGCCATCCCCGTCGGCCGCCCCTCGAGCCGCCCGAGGATTTCGCGCTGCAGCGGCCTGAGATCTGCGGCATCCCCGAGCTTGACGGCCCACAGCAGGCTCTCGATGTCGATGCCGCCCGGGAGGATCTCGCCCAGCGCCCTGCCGAGGGGCGTGAAATAGTACTCGGCGGCCCACCGGTAGAACCGCAGGTCCTCCTCGTGGAAGAGGGGCTCGAGGTCGAGGACACGAAGGATCTCCCTGGCGTCCTGCCGGTCCGTCGAGCGGCGGATGCCGATGACGGCGCCCGTCAGCGACCGCTTCCCGAAGGGGACGAGCACCC
>CAYSDD010000197.1:0-2273 GCA_964429555.1 uncultured Syntrophaceae bacterium | reverse complement strand
AAGCAGGAGAAAGGCTTCGTCATCAAGGACCGACGCCGGTTCGACGACTCGGGCCAGGCGCGCCCGGAGGCGCCCGGGGAGGAGGCCGCCAAACCGCAGGAAGCCGAACCCGGGGCGAAAGGCGCGGCCCCGGGGCCGGAGAAGCCCGGACGGCCGGCGCAGGGTGAGGCTTCGCTGCCCGATCTCAACTTCTCGACCTTCGTCTTCTCGCTCGGCACGTCGGCCATGGTGCACTTCGGCGACTTCCCGGACCCCGTGACGAAGAAGGCCGAGCGCAACCTCGAGGCCGCCAAGCAGACCATCGACATCCTCGGCATCCTGAAGGACAAGACGAAGGGCAACCTGAACGACGAGGAGGACCGGCTCCTCGAATCGCTCCTCTACGAGCTGCGGATGCGATACGTCCGGGAGTCGGGCAAGTGATCGCCGCCTCCTCGCCGGCCAAGGTCAACCTCATCCTCAAGGTCCTTCGCCGCAGGGAGGACGGCTACCACGACATCGCCTCGCTGATGCAGACGGTGAGCCTCGCCGACGAGATGGAGTTCGCCCCGCGGCGCTCGGGCATCGAGCTGGCCTGCCCGGGGTCGGACCTTCCCACGGGCGAGGGCAACCTCGTCGTCCGGGCGGCCCGGGCCCTCTTCGCCGAGGCGGGCTTCGCGGGCGGGGTGGCCATCACCCTGCGCAAGCGGATCCCCACCGCGGCGGGACTCGGGGGCGGAAGCTCCAATGCCGCCACGACCCTCAGGGTCCTCAACGATCTCTTCGGGCTCGGGCTCGACCGGGACCGGCTCATCCGCATCGGCGCCCGGATCGGCGCCGACGTCCCCTTCTTCCTCTACGGCGGCGCGGCCTGGGCCTTCGGGATCGGCGAGATCCTCGAGCCGGCCGTCATCCCCGCCGGGATGTGGCTCGTCCTCGTCAACCCGGGGTTCGAGGTTTCCACGAAATCGGTCTACCAGGGCCTGAATTTGCCGTTGACAAAGGAATCCATCCAGTATAGTATTCCCACCTTTTCAGGGGTGCGGGAACTCGCCGCGGCCCTGACCAACGACCTGGAACGGGTGACCGTGGCACGATTCCCCCTGCTCGACGAGCTCAAGGGGTTTCTCCGCAGACACGGGGCCCTCGGGTCGCTCATGTCGGGGAGCGGGCCCACGGTCTTCGGGCTTTTTGACAACGAATCCGACGCGATCCAGGCGCAAGGCGCGCTGACGGCTTCGTACCCGTACGCGGCGTTCAGGACCCGAACGATCTGACCCGCGGCCATCCCACGCCTTCGCCGCACCGGCAGGGCAATCGGTCGAGGATGGGGCGTCGGCAAGCGGTAAGCCACGGGACTTTGGCTCCCGCATTCGGAGGTTCGAATCCTCCCGCCCCAGCCATTTCACAACCCGCGGCGGAAACCAACACCAGGGTGACGGACATGCTCGAGAGAATGCGCATCTTTTCGGGGAATGCGAACAGGAAGCTTGCGGAGGACATCTGCGCCAAGCTCGGCATTGCGCTGGGCAAGGCGAACGTGGCCACCTTCAGCGACGGCGAGACGCGGGTGGAGATCAACGAGAACGTGCGCGGGATGGACGTCTTCATCGTCCAGTCCACGTGCCCGCCCGTCAACGACCACGTCATGGAGCTGCTGGTCCTCATCGACGCGATGAAGCGCGCCTCGGCCGACCGGGTCACGGCCGTGATCCCCTACTACGGCTACGCCCGGCAGGACCGCAAGGTCGCCCCGCGGGCCCCCATCACGGCGAAGCTCGTGGCGGACCTCATCACGACCGCCGGGGCCAACCGGGTGATGTCCATGGACCTCCACGCCGGCCAGATCCAGGGGTTCTTCAACATCCCCGTGGACAACCTCTACGCCACGCCGATCCTCCTGAAATACATCCAGAAGAATTTCGCGGAAAACCTGGTCATCGTCTCCCCGGACACGGGGGGCGTCGAGCGGGCCCGCGCCTTCGCCCGCAGGCTCAACGCGGCACTGGCGATCATCGACAAGCGCCGCGAGGGACCCAACGAGTCGCAGGTGATGAACATCATCGGCAACGTGAAGGGCAAGCGGGTCATCATCCTCGACGACATGATCGACACGGCGGGCACCATGGTCCAGGCCGCGGCCGCCCTGGAAGCCGAGGGGGCCACGGAGGTCGTCGCCTGCTGCAGCCACGCGGTGCTCTCGGGCCCGGCCATCGACCGGATCGACGGCTCGAACCTCAAGGAGGTCATCGTGACGGACACGATCCCGCTGCACGACCGGGCCAGGCAGTGCA
>CAYSDD010000196.1:0-2293 GCA_964429555.1 uncultured Syntrophaceae bacterium | reverse complement strand
GGCCCGGGAGATTTACGGCCGGCTCATCGAGGAGCACCCCCTGCGCATGGGCTACCGGCTGCGCCTGGCGAAGCTCCACATCCGGGAGAAGCGCTACACCGAGGCCATCGGGATCCTCGAGGAGGTCCTGAAACTCGACAGCCGCAACCGCGAGGCGCGCATCACCCTGGCGCTGGCGTACCTGGAAACCCAGAAGGCGGATCGCGCCGTCGAGGAGCTCAACACCCTTCTGGCGAGCGCCCCCAACGACCACGAGGCGCGCTATTTCCTCGGGGGAGCCTACGAGGAGAGGAAGATGCCCGGCGAGGCGCTCGAGGAGTACGATCGCATCCCCGCCGCATCGACCCTCTACGGAAGCGCCCAGGTCCGCGCCGGCTACATCCTGAAGGGACAGGGCAAGACCGCCGAGGCCATCGTGCGGGCCCGCAAGGCGCTGGCGGCCAAGAAAAACGATCCGGCCCTCTACGGGCTGCTGGCCGCTCTCTACGAGGCCGACGGCAAGCTCGCCGAGGCCGAGGCGACCCTCAAGGAAGGCATCGCGGAGGCGCCGCAGAACACGGACCTGCGCTACCGGCTCGGGATGCTCTACGACAGGACGGGGCGCCCCGACGACGGCATCCGCGAGATGGAGGAGATCCTGAAGCAGGAACCCGACAGCCCCGAGGCCCTCAACTTCATCGGCTACAGCTGGGCGGACCGCGGGATGCGGCTCGACGAGGCCGAGGCCATGATCAAGAAGGCCCTCTCCCTGAAGCCCGGCGACGGATTCATCACCGACAGCCTCGGCTGGGTCTATTTCCGGAAGAACCGGCTCGACGAGGCCATCCGGTACCTCAAGGAGGCGGCATCCATCCTGCCCGAGGACGCGGCGATTGCCGACCACCTGGGGGATGCGCTCGAAAAGGCCGGCCGGCTCAGGGAGGCCCTCGAGCAGTACGAGAAGGCCCTGAAGCTCAAGCCCGACATGAAGGGGCTGCAGGAAAAGATCGACACCCTGCGGGTTCGCCTGGGCGGCAAACGATGAGGCAGGGCCTTTCTCAAGAAGAGGGTAAGAGGGTTAGAAGGTAAGAAGGGTGGAGAAGCGTTCATCATGAATACGGCCGGAAGCACATCCAACCCTCTCACCCTCTCACCCTCTCACCTTCTCCCTGCATGCACGGGCAGAACCGGCGTCGTGAGCCGACTTGTGGCAGCGGCGCTTGCCTGTTGCCTCATCGGGTCAATGGCCGGCTGCGCCCGCGAGGGGGGGCTCGCCGTCTCCGGGAGGGACATGCCGCCTGCGGAAGCCCTCTGGGAGAGGCTCGTCGCCGATGACGCCCCCGGGAAGGTCCTCACCGGCATCCTGCACGTCACGGCGAGCCTGCCCGGCAAGAGACACACGTTCAAGATCGCCGCGGCGGCCATGCGGCCCGACCGCCTGCGCCTCGAAGACCTCTCGGTCATCGGCCTGCCGGACTTCATGCTGACGGTGAAGGGCGAAGAGATCCGGATGTTCATGCCCCGCTCCGGGGAGTTCCTGATCGGGACGGAATCGTCGGAGGAAATCCGGCGCATCTTCCCGCCGGCGGTGCGTCCCCTGGACCTCGTGTCCCTGCTCTACGGGCAGCCCCCCGGCATCCCCGGGGCGAAGACCCTCAGGGGCTCCGTGGACGGAAGCCGCTTCCGGGTGGACGTCTATGCGGGCGGCAACTGGGCCCAGTCCCTCTGGGTGGATCCGGCCACGGGACGCCTGGCGCGGCTGGAGATCGCCGGCCGGAACGGGGGGACGGCATACACGGCGCAGTTTCACGACTTCACGGAGGCCGGATCGATCTCCGTCCCCGGCCGGATCGAGATCGAGACGGCGGGCCCGGCGACCGTCCGCCTGTCGCTTCGCAACACGGACACGGAGCTGGCGGACCGGGACGACGACGGGGACTTCTTTCTGCTCAGCCCCCCCGAGGGCGTCACCCCCAGGGCTGCCCGGTAAAAAAAAGGCGCCCGGCCGGCGCCCCATGGAGAAATCCCCCTCTGCCCCTTTGCAAAGGGGAACGGAGGGGGATTTTTATTTACTTCAGCTCCGAGAGCTTGGCCTTCGCGACCCGCGCCTGGTTCGTGCCGGGGTACTTCTTGATGACCTGGTTGTACACGATCCTGGCGCTCGCCTTATCCCCGAGTTTCTGGAAGGCCATCCCCTGCTTCAGCAGGGCAAAGGGCACCTTGTCGCCGTTCGGGTAGTCCTTGACCACCTTCTGGTACTCCACGATGGCCCTCTCGAACTTGTCCTCCACGTACCAGGTCTCGCCGATCCAGA
>CAYSDD010000195.1:0-2300 GCA_964429555.1 uncultured Syntrophaceae bacterium | reverse complement strand
CTGATCTTCAACTACCGCGAGCGGGAAAACCGGGGGCGCGTCTCGAACCTCCGGCGCCGCTACGGGCAGGCCGTGCCGGGCGTCCTCTTCGAGGTCAAGCCCGGGGGCTGGGCGGCCATCGAGGCCAAGAAGCTCGTGCCCCGCTGCTACCGGCCCTTCGAGACGATCGTGCTCACCGAGGACGGCCGGGAACATGAGGCCGTGGCCTACCGGGTGTTTGCCGACCGCATTGCCGGCACCTTCTACCCGCCGCGCCTGGACTACGCGGCGGCGCTGAGGGACGGGCTCCTTTCCCACGGGCTCGACGACCGGATGCTCACGGCCGTCTCCGCAGGGCGCGAGGCCCCGTGGAGCATCGACCACATCTTCGTCTACGGGACGCTCATGAAGGGCTTCGCGCGGCATCACCTGCTCGAGGCCTGGGCGCACCCCATGACCCGCCGGGAGGCCCGGGCGCCCGGGATTCTTTTCGACTCCCGCAGGGGCTACCCCTGCCTGATCCCGGCCAGGAGGGACGGGCAGGTCGTGAAGGGCGAGTTGTACCGCCTCCAGGACAACCGCCAGGCCTTCGAGATGCTCGACATCGTCGAGGACTTCCGCGGGTACGGGGACGCCCGCTCGGAGTTCCGCCGGGCCGTCATGCGCGTCGAGGCGGGCGGCGAGAGCCTGCCGGCATGGGTTTACCTGTACAACAGGCCTGCGGCAAAACTGGACATCATCGAGTCGGGGGACTGGAAGAACAGGCCGTTCCTGGCTTGAGAAGGTAGATGGTGCGGACACGACGGGCGGGCTCCGCATGCGGATCCCGCCCTTTTCGCCGCCGCTGCGGCAACGGGCCCAAAGCGGTGGAAACCGTACACCCCGGCGGGGCGCAAAGCCCGGCCGGGGTGTACCGTTGAAGCGTTACGAGACGGTGGAGGCTTGTTACGTTTCCTGGAACCGGTACCAGAGGAACACCGCGCCGCAAAAGAGGACAAAGGCTAACATGGGGTGGCCGACGAACTCGTCGAGCTTGCCGAAGGCGGCTCCGGCGCAGATCAGGATGACGGAGACAACAAAGAGAAGTTCGACGAGAACCTTGACGGGAGACGGATACCGGCTGTTCATAGCGCACCTCCCTGTGCCGCAGGATCTCTTCTGATTCTCGTTATTGCAAAAAGAGTGCCCTCATTTAAAGATGGTTTCGTTTTTCTTTCCCGGACCGACGATCACCGCGAAGCGGCCGTCCGGTCCCGCACCCCGAGGAGGATTGCCGGTTCATGAAAAAGTATGAACCGTCAGTTTTCGTGCCGCCCTACTACAAAAAATGTAGTCCTTGCTTCATCCCCTGTAAAGACCTCCCCTGAAAAATGTCCACACCCGGCCCGATCGCATCGACGGGACCGCGATCGCTTCGTCCGCCTCCGCGGGGAGCCGCCGCAAGGTCCGGCCCGAAAAACCGTCTGCAAGGGAAAAGCGTCGGGCCCGCACCGCATCACGCCTAATTTGCTGTATTTCCTTGTCATATTCTGATTGTATTTCACGATTCTTGCATGCGATGCCAGACGGTGGGGTGTATTCATTGCCTCGAATCGGGAAAGCGGAACGGCTGCCGGGGTGGGCATGCGAATCGGTCGATACCTGCTTCTGATCATCCTCTTCGTGGGTTTCTTCATCGTCTTCGGAAACCGGGGGCTGCTGGACAACCAGCGTCTCAAGGAAAAGCTCGCCGATCTCAGGGCCGAGAATGCACGGCTCGAGGCCGTGAACCACAGCCTGAAGCGCGAGGTGGTCCTGGTCCGGGAAGAGCCCCGGTACATCGAGTCCGTGGCCAGGCAGGATCTCGGCATGGTGAAGCGGGGGGAGTTGATCTACCGGTTCGTGGACCCGGCGGGAAAGAAGGACGAGCCGTCGGCCTCGCCCCCCTCGAACGAAGGCGCCCAAGCCCCGACGGAATCGGACCGTCAGCCTGCAGCCCATTCGGGCTCGCCGATCTAGTCTGTCCTGTCTATCCGGCCTGTCGGGTCCGGTCCTCACGCCTGCATCGGCCAGGGTGAGGGCTCGCAGGCGGCAGGTGACGGGAAAGAGCAGCGATAGGGATGCTCCCGTCCCCTGTTCCCTCGGCCCTGCCTAGGTCGTCCTCAGCGCATCGACGATCTTCATCCGCGAGGCCCGAAGGGCCGGCAGCACGCCCCCCACGAACCCCATGACGACCGAGAACAGAAGGGCCTGCCAGACGATCTCCGCGGAGAGCGTGAAGGAGAAGGCCAGCTCCGAGAAGGTCTGGAAGTTGAGCGTCGAGATCGTGAACAGCTGTAGGA
>CAYSDD010000194.1:0-2315 GCA_964429555.1 uncultured Syntrophaceae bacterium | reverse complement strand
CTCGTCGACGGCAAGTGCCCCGACCACCAGACGGTCCCCGAGTTCCGCAAGGAGAGCAACTACTTCTTCCGGATGAGCAAGTACCAGCAGTGGCTCATCCAGCACATCCACGACCACCCCGACTTCATCCGCCCCGAGCGCTACCGCAACGAGGTGCTCGCCTTCTTGCAGCAGCCCCTGGAGGACCTCTGCATCTCGCGGCCCAAGACGCGCCTGACCTGGGGCATCGAGATCCCCTGGGACAAGGACTACGTCACCTACGTCTGGTTCGACGCGCTGATCAACTACGTCACGGGCATCGGCTACCCCGACGGGAAGGATTTCCAGAAGTACTGGGCCGCCTCGGAGCACCTCATCGCCAAGGACATCGTGAAGCCCCACGGCATCTACTGGCCGACGATGCTCCAGTCCGCCGGGATCGGCCCCTACAAGAACCTCAACGTCCACGGCTACTGGAACGTGGATCAGAGCAAGATGTCCAAGAGCCTGGGCAACGTCGTGCGCCCGCTCGATCTGAAGGACAAGTACGGCCTCGACGCCTTCCGCTACTTCCTGCTGCGCGACATGGTCTTCGGGCTCGACTCGAGCTTCAGCGAGGAGGCCCTCGTCCAGCGGATCAACTCGGATCTGGCCAACGACCTGGGCAACCTCGTGAGCCGCGTCCTCGCCATGGACATCAAGTACTTCAAGGGAAAGGTCCCGGTACCCGCAACCGCGGAGGACGCGGACCGGAAGCTCACCGAGGCGGCGGCCAAGACGCTGGCCGAGGTGGAGCAGTTCTTCCGGGATCTCGCCTTCCACAAGGTGCTCATCTCCATCTGGGAGTTCATCAACGCCGCAAACAAGTACATCGTGGAGAACGAGCCCTGGGTGCTCGCCAAGGACCCCGCGAAGGGCGGCCGTCTCGGGACGGTCATCTACAATTTGCTGGAGTCCCTGCGCCTGACGGCCCACTTCATCCACCCCTTCATGCCCGACACGGCGCGCAAGATCCTCGACTGGATCGGCCTCGAGGACGTCAGGGAGCTCCGCTTCGACGCGGTCCGCAGCTGGGGGGGGCTCCAACCCGGCCTGGCCGTCACGCGCGGCGAGGCCCTCTTCCCGAGGGTGGAGTACAAAAAGGAGGAAGAGGCGCCGGCGAAGAAGTTCGAGATGCTCCCCGAGATCACCTGGGACGATTTCGGCAAGATCGACCTGCGCGTGGCGAAGGTCCTCGAGGCCGAGGCCGTGCCGAAATCCAACAAGCTCATGAAGCTCAAGATCGACTGCGGCGAGGTGCGCACCATCGTGGCGGGCATCCTGCAGGACTACAAGCCCGAGCAGATGGTGGGCCGCTCGATCGTCGTCGTCGTGAACCTCAAGCCCACGAAGCTCATGGGCGTCGAGAGCCGCGGGATGCTGCTGGCCACCGATGCCGAGAAGGGCGGCCTGGCCCTCGTCGGCCTCGACAAGGACGCCGCACCGGGGGCGAAGGTGAGATAACCCTTGTCTCTTTCCCTCTCCCCCGGGAGACGGTGTCGCAATTCCGATGTTGTCATTCCGCACAAGCGCAGCGCGATGCGGAATCCAGTCTTTTCAATGAGTTCTGGATTCCCGCTTCCGCGGGAATGACAGGTTTCGGCGTTTTTCAATATTGCGACACAGCCTCCGGCGGGCGAGGGTTGGGGTGAGGGGGCATGACGGAGCGAAGTACGGCATGCCCATTGGACGGGGTTGGACAGGAGACGCCTTTGCAACCCTTCACAACACGGTTAGGCAGGAAAAGGTCCGGGGTCTTCGCCCCGGGCCTCTTTTCAGTCCGTCTTCTTCCCGGAAATGAGTTTGATTGCGATCCAAGGCAGCAGAAAAAAGAGGATGATCGCGATCTTGGTGACGGCCATGCCGGCGTAGTGGATCGCGTCGAAGGTCTGCCGCGGGATCTGAAACCACGGCGAGTGCATCCGGTATATCCAGTCTCCGGCTGCGACATAGGCCGCGAACCAGACGACGATCAGCGCCATCCCGCCCAGGAAGCACCGGAAGAGAATCCCTGCGATCCCGTCCAGATTCTTTTGAAAATCTTCCTGAAAGCCGTTCTTGCTCATGTCGCCCCGTCAAACTTCCTTTTTGTACACGTCCTTCCGGTGCCCGATCCGGAGGACAATCACGTCGTCGCCCAGGATGGCGTAAATCACGCGGTAGTCCCCGATTCGAAATTTGCGAAGACCGGCAAATCGTCCCTTCAGGACGGGACAGGCATCGGCCTTTCTAGACAGCTCCTCCTCGATCTGATCGAGAACGCGCCGGGCCTCCGCCTTGGGCAGTTTTTTCAGATC
>CAYSDD010000193.1:0-2327 GCA_964429555.1 uncultured Syntrophaceae bacterium | reverse complement strand
CGGATGCCGATGACGGCGCCCGTCAGCGACCGCTTCCCGAAGGGGACGAGCACCCTCTTGCCCACGGCGATCTCGCCGCGCAGCTCCTCCGGCACGGCGTAGGTGAAGGTGCGGTCGGCGGGGATATTTATGGCCACTTCGATGAACATAATTTATGAGGCGGTGTTGACCGGGGCGCATCCGCCCGACTCGAGAAGGTAAGAAGGTGAGAGGGTAAGAACGTTGGATGAGCCGACGGCCAAATTCACGCTTTCCGCTTCTCCAACCTTCTCACCTTCGCACCCTCTCACCCTCTGTGCGGCAGTGAGCAGATAATCGGCTGAAAGGGACTTTCTTCCCGGCAACGCTGCTGCGCACCGGATTCAACAGGGGCAACTATACAGCCGCGCCGGCATTTGGGCAAACGAATTCCCTGTCCGGATGGATGGGGTTGGTCGGTCGGGGAAGGGGGTCAGGCAAGACGGCGCGCCCGGGGTGTGAGCCTATTCACCCCGCTGCTTTTCCATCTTCTCTTCCTTCGTCTTGCAGTCGATGCACTGCGTGGTGACGGGGCGGGCCTGGAGGCGTTTCTCCGAGATCGGCCCCCCGCAGGAATCGCAGATGCCGAAGGTGCCGTCGTCGATCCGCTTGAGGGCCTCCTGCATCTTGGCGATGAGCTTGCGTTCCCGGTCGCGGATGCGCAGCTCGAAATTGCGGTCCGACTCCAGGGATGCCCGGTCGTTGGGGTCGGGGAAATTCTCCTGTTCGTCGGTCATCTCCTGGACGGTCCGCTCCGCGCCGTTCAGGAGCTCGTTGATCCGGGTCTGCAGGAGGGCTCTGAAGAAGTCGAGTTTTTCTGGCTTCATTCGCGGGTCTCGCCACGGTAAAGTGCTCTTCGGTAAAAAAGAGCTAATTTGTATAACGAATAATCGGTTCCATGTAAAGAAAAATTTAGCCCGTCTTCCCGGTCTCCTCGCGCGGGCCGTAGACGTGCAGGATCTTCTCGATGATGTTCGTCGTCGAGGCCCCTTCGATCTCGGGCATGACGGCGACCCGGCCGCCCCACGCCCGGACCGCGTCGGCCCCCACGATGTCCTTCTGCGCCCAGTCGCCGCCCTTGACGATCACGTCGGGCCGGAGAAGCTCGATGAGCGCCAGCGGCGTCGGCTCGTCGAAGACCGTCACGTAATCCACCGACCACAGGGCCGCCAGCACCTCGGCACGCTCGGCCTCGGGCACGATGGGACGCTTCGGCCCCTTGATGGCTCGCACGGAGCGGTCGCTGTTGAGGGCCAGCACGAGCACGTCCCCCAGCTTTTTGGCCTCGCTCAGGTAGCGGGTGTGCCCGGCGTGCAGGATGTCGAAGCAGCCGTTGGTGAAGATGATTTTCTTCCCTTCCCCCTTCAGCCGGTCGACAATGGCCTTGAGCTCGGTTCTCGGAACGATCTTGTTCATTGCGGCTCCTGGATGGCCCGTGCCAGCGTCAGCGCCCCCACGGCCTCGGCTCCCCCCTGCAGGAGGGTCCCGGCACATTCCCCCAGGGTGCTCCCCGTCGTGTGGACATCGTCGACGAGCAGGATGCGCCGGCCCCGGATCCGCCCCGGGTCGGGTACGCTGAACGCCTTTTTCATGTTAGACCGTCGCTCGCCCCTTTTCAAGCCCGCCTGTGAGTCCGTGTCGACGATGCGCCGAAGGGCCTGGAAATCCATGGGGACGCCCCGGCGCCGGGAGATCTCCCGGGCGAGGAGGACCGACTGGTTGAATCCCCGCTGCCGCAGCCGCCGGGGGTGCAGGGGAACGGGGACGATGAGTTCGTAGTCCTCGATCCGGAACAGGGGGTAATCGCGGTCTGCCATCAGCCGGCCCAGCTGTTCTCCCAGGGTGAGATTGCCGCCGTATTTGAAGGCATGCACGGCGTCGTGCAGGACCGTTTCGTAGACGCCGTAGGACCGGGCGGCGGCAAGGGGCGGCGCTTGCAGCAGGCACGGGCCGCAGAGGTGATCGGGGCCCTCGCCCGCGGGGTAGGGGATCCCGCAGGACGGGCACAGGGGGGACGCGATCAGGCGGATCCGCGCGCGGCAGCCCCCGCAAAAGGGGTGGCCCTCACGGCCCGGCATGACCGTGCCGCAGGCGAGGCACAGTGTCGGGAAGAGCAACTCCGCCAGGGCCGCGATCGGGGCCTTCACATCACATCCCCCTGGGGAGTGATTTGACCTCGCCGGCGTCCTCGGCCACCTCCATCTTCGGGGCGTCGGACCAGAGCCTCTCGATGTCGTAGAACTCGCGCACCGGTTCGTAAAAGACGTGCACGACGATGTCCGCGTAGTCCATGAGGACCCATCGGCCGC
>CAYSDD010000192.1:0-2330 GCA_964429555.1 uncultured Syntrophaceae bacterium | reverse complement strand
TCGCCCGTGATGGGGATGAGGAACCCGGCCCCGGAGGCGATCTTGATCTCCCGGACGGTGACGATGAAGTCGCGGGGAAGCCCCAGGAGGCTGGGGTTGTCCGAGAGGGACTGCTGGGTCTTGGCGATGCAGACGGGCAGCTTGTCGAACCCGTACCGGTTGATGAGGTCGAGGTTGCGCCGGGCCAGGGGCTGGTAGTCGATGGAGACGGCGCCGTAGATCTCGCTGGCCACCGTGAAAATCTTGTCCTCCACGGGGAGGTTCCAGTCGTAGAGCGGGCGGAAGCGGCCCGTCGCCGCCTCGAGGAGGGCGACCGTCTTCTCGGCCAGCTCCAGGCCGCCTTCGCCGCCCCGGCGGAAGACGTCGCAGGGCGCGATGTTCATCCCCTCGTCGCCCGCCGCCCTGACGACGGCCCGGATCTCCTCCTCCGTGTCCGGGGCGAAGCGGTTCAGGGCGACGATGCAGGGAATGCCGAACTTGTCGATGTTCTGGTAGTGCTTGCGGAGATTCGCCATGCCGAGCACGGCCGCCCGGGGGTTGGGCCGCTCGAGGTCTTCCCGGGCCACGCCCGCGTGGTACTTCAGGGCGCGCACCGTCGCCACGAGGACCACGATGCGCGGCTCCAGGCCGCCGTAGGGGGCCACGATGTCGAAGAACTTCTCCGCGCCCAGGTCGAACCCGAAGCCGGCCTCGGTCACCACGTAATCGGCCAGGCGGAGCGCCAGGTCGGTGCCGAGGATGCTGTTGGTCCCCTGGGCGATGTTGGCGAAGGGCCCGCCGTGGACGACGGCGGGGACGTGTTCCGTGGTCTGCACCAGGTTCGGCAGCAGGGCGTACTTCAGCAGCGCCGTGACGGCCCCCTCGACCTTCAGGTCGCCGGCCATCACCGGGCGGTCGTCGCGGGTGAACCCCACCAGGATCTTCCGGATCTTCTGCTTGAGCTCCGCGTAGGAGCGCGACAGGCACAGGATGGCCATGATCTCGCTGGAGGGGACGATGTCGAACCCCGTTTCCCGGGGGACGCCGTTGACGGAGCCGCCGAGGCCGATGACGATGTCCCGGAGGAAGCGGTCGTTCATGTCGAGAACCCGGCGCCAGGTGATTTTCCGCGGGTCGAGGTGCAGGGGGTTGTCGTGGTAGACCGAGTTGTCCACCAGGGTGGACAGCAGGTTGTGGGCGCTCTCCACGGCGGGGAAGTCGTTGGTGAAGTGCAGGTTGATGTCGTCCACCGGGTGGACCCGCGAGAGCCCCCCGCCCGTGGCGCCGCCCTTCATGCCGAAGACGGGGCCCAGCGACGGCTCCCGGAGTGCGGCGATGGTGGCCTTCCCCAGCCGGGCCAGCGCCTGGGCCAGCCCGATGGAGACGGTGGTCTTCCCCTCGCCGGCGGGCGTGGGGGTCATGGCCGACACGAGGATCAGGGCGGCGTCGGGGCGCCGCGGGAAGCGGCGGATCGCCTCCAGCCGGACCTTGGCCTTGTAGCGGCCGTAGGGCTCCAGGTCCTCTTCCGCAAGCCCGAGGGAGGCCGCGATCTCCACGATCGGCTTGAGGATCGGCGCCGGCTGGCGATGGTCGCGTGGGGTCATGGGCCTACTTGCTGATCACCGCGTCGAAGCGGATGTCGATGTTGGACTCGTCGCCGATGCGGTTGAGGTCGTTTTTCAAATCCAGGATCTTCACGGCCGGCGGCAGGGAGAAATAACAGACCATCTGGAAGACATTGGCGCCCGTCAGGGGGTTGCTGTCCACGTTGGTGGCGATGTCGTCGATGTTGATGCCCCGGCTGTGGAGGGCCCTGCAGATCTGGTGGATGATCCCCGGCCGGTCGATGGCGGTGGCGATGAGCTTGTAGGGGATCGACGGCGCGACCTCCCGGTGCAGCGGCGCCTTGGTCTTCCGGACGTGGATCTCGAGGCCCGTCTTCTCGCGCAGGCTGTCGAGGTCCTTGATGAGCCGCTCGATGTCGTCGGTGCTGCCCGAGGTGAGGATGACCATGCCGAACTCCCCCCCCAGGACGCAGCCGCGGGAGCGCTCGATGTTGATGCCCCGCGCCGTGAAGAATTCCGCGATCTGCCTCGCCAGGCCCGGGCGATCGGGCCCCATGGATGAAAACACCACGTAGGATCTCATCGGTCGACTCCGTCGGTTTCCGTGCTGTTGGGTTTCCCTGGAACGGCCCCGCCGCCGCGGCCCCGGGGGACAGGGGCCCGACTGCTTCCATAGCCGCCCGCCCGGCCGGTGTCAAGAAAAAGTGAACCGCAACGCACAGGGGGTTGGCCCGCGGCCGGGCCAACCCCCTGGTCGGATGCATGGTGCCGAAGCCGGGACTTGAA
>CAYSDD010000191.1:0-2340 GCA_964429555.1 uncultured Syntrophaceae bacterium | reverse complement strand
CGGCGGCGTAGGCCGCCGACTGCCGCTTGAGCTGGATCGTATCGATGGTCATGACACCCTCCTTTTCTGTGCCGTGCCGTCCGTGCGCCCCCGTCATCGCCTCGCCGAGGACCCTGCCGCCCGAGCTACTGGATTCCCTCGCTGAGCAGGGCAAGCCGCCCGCCGATGTCCGGACCGAGGTGCAGCCGGATGACCCGGCGCCCCCTGGCGAGCAGGGCCTGCCGGTCGCCCGCTGCCTGGGCGGCCTCGAGAATGCCGAAGGTCAGGGCGGGCGCCTGCGCCCCCGGCCCGTCCGGGATCGGGACATCCTCTTCGCAATCCGCCGTGAGCTGAATGAAGACCCCCCGTCCCCCGTCCCCCTTGTGGAGCTGTCCCGTCGAGTGCAGGAAGCGGGGCCCGTAGCCCACGGTCACGGGCACCCGGTATCGGTCGCGAAGCCTCGTGCGGAAGATCTGGAGCAGGATGTCCGTCTCGTCCGAGGGCGGCAGCCAGGCCATGATCGAAATGTAGCCCCCGGGCGGGATCTCCTCCAGGAAGCCCTCCAGGGCGCTCATCGTGTCCGTCCCCTGCACGGCGCCGTACACCTCGACGCCCCCGAAGCGCACGGCCGGGCTTTCCTCCGGGAGCCGTCCTCGCGCCTTGAAGGCCTCGATCGCCTCGCGGGCGGCGGCCTTGGCGGCCTCCACGTCGGGCTGGTCGAAGGGGTTGACCCCCAGGAAGCGGCCGGCCACGGCGGTGGCCATCATCCACAGGAAGAACAGTCCGCCCAGGTCGCCGGGGTCATGGACGCGGAAGATCTCCACGGGGTGCCCCGCCTCCTCGAGGGAGCGGACGAAGGGGGTGCGAAGCGGCTCGCCGGCCGCTTCCAGCCCCACGAAGAGACGATCCGCCCCGTAGGCCTCCGGCCTGCCCGGCGCCTCGCGGAGCACCGGGAGGATCCCCTTGCCCTCCTTGCCCGTGCTCTCGGCGACGAGCTGCTCCACCCAGTCGCCGAAGTGCTGCAGCGAGGGCGAGGTGATGAGCGTGAGCTTGTCGCGGCCCAGCTGCGCGAGCCTTCCCAGGTATGCGCCCAGCCGGGCCCCGCGGTTGTCGCCCGCCACGGGGCAGTTGCCGGCGTCGCAGTTGGCGGCCATCGTCGCGGCCCGCTCGAGGATCGTCCTGATGTCGACGCCGATCAGCGCCGCCGGCACAAGGCCGAAGAAAGAAAGGGCCGAGAACCGCCCGCCGATGTCCGGGTCGTTCAGGAAGACCCGCCGGAACCCGTGTTCCCGGGCGAGCGCCTCGAGGGCCGAGCCCGGGTCCGTGACGGCCGCGAAGTGCCGCCCGGCCGCGTCCCGGCCCAGCCTCTCGACGGCCCACCGGTGAAAGAACTTGAACAACGAGAGGATCTCGACGGTCGTCCCCGATTTCGACGAGACGAGGAAGAGCGTCCGGTCGGGGTCGAGATCGAGCGCAACGCGCAGCACGGCGCCCGGGTCCGTGCTGTCGAGGATGGAGAGCTCCGGGCAGCCGGGCGCGCTGCCGAAGGTCTTGGCGAAAACCTCCGGGGCGAGGCTCGATCCTCCCATCCCCAGGAGCACGACCCGCGCAAACCCCTCGGAACGGACGGCCTTCGCGAAGGCCTCGATCTCGCCGACGTGATCCATCATGTCCGACGGGCTGGCGAGCCAGCCGAGCCGGTTCGTGATCTCCTTCGGGTCGGGCTTCCAGACGGTGTGATCCTTCGCCCAGATCCGGTCCATGACGCGCTCCCTCCGCAGCTCGGCCAGCGCCTCGTCGATCCGGTCCTGCAGGGAGCCGGCCTCGGTGGACTCGGGGACCCAGCCGGCCCGGAGCTCGTCGCGCTTCGAACGGATGCTCCCCATCAGGGCGTCGAAGGACGTCTCGAAGGCCAGCACGCCCTCGCGCTGCAGCGTCTCGGCGATCTCGTCCATGCGGATGCCCAGGCCCTCGATCTCGACGAGCACCCTCCGCGCTTCCCGCACGCCCCGGCAGAGCGTGGGCGCGACCTTCCCGTGATCGAGGAAGGCCTCCAGGGTGGCGGGGGGAAGGGTGTTCACCGTGTCCGGCCCGATCAGCCCGTCGACGTAGAGCGTGTCGGGGTAGCGGGGGTTTTTCGTGCCCGTGCTCCCCCAGAGCAGCCGCTGCACCCGGGCGCCCTTTGCCGCCAGCGCCTTCCAGCGCCTCCAGGCGCAGATCGCCCGGAAGCGGCCGTAGGCGAGCTTCGCGCAGGCGATGGCCGCCTGGCCCTGGAGGGCCCGGTTCCCCAGGGTCTCGAGCCTCCGGTCCACGGCCGTGTCGATCCGGCTCACGAAGAAGGAGGCCACCGAGGCCACGCGC
>CAYSDD010000190.1:0-2349 GCA_964429555.1 uncultured Syntrophaceae bacterium | reverse complement strand
CCGACATCCAGGCGGCCATCGGGTTCGTCACCCAGCTCTTCTTCATCGTCATCATCGTCGCAAACGCCATCGGCGTCGGCACCATCGCCATGGTGTCGCGGGCCGTCGGGGCGTCGAGCCCCGGCCGGGCCGTCGGGATCGCGAGGCAGTCGCTGCTGTTCGGCGCCGTCGTGGCGGTCGTGATCACCGCCGCCACCGTCGTGTACTGCCGCGAGATCGTCGCCCTGGCGGGCATGCCCGGGGAGATCCGCGCCGTCGCGGAGGACTTCCTGCGCATCTTCGCCCTCGCCCTGGGGCCCAACTACCTGCTCATCATTACGAATTCCCTCTTCCGGGCCGCGGGCGACGTGCAAAAGCCCCTGCTCACGATGTTCTTCGTCAGCCTCGTCAACATCGCGGGCGACTTCGCCCTGGTCTTCGGGATTCCGCCCTTCCCGCAGATGGGATACCGGGGCATCGCGCTGGCCACCGCCTCGTCCTTCGCCGCGGGGATGCTCATCAGCCTGGCCCTGCTGGCGACGAGACGCTGGCGGGGCGTCTTCACCGAGCCGTGGCGCGTGGATTTCGCCACCATCGGCAGGATCATCGACATCGGCTGGCCGTCGGTCTTCCTGCAGGTCGCCTGGCAGGCGGGGAGCATTGTGCTCTACAACATCCTGTCGCGGATCGGCGAGGGAACGGTCACGGCCCTGGCCGCCCTGACCAACGGCCTCCGGATCGAGGCCATCATCTTCCTGCCGGCCTTCGCGCTGAACATGGCCGCATCCGTTCTCGCCGGGCAGAACCTCGGGGCGGGCAACCCGCAGAGGGCGGAGACCCTCGGCTGGAAGACGGCGGGGGCGGGGATGGTCCTGCTCGGGACGCTGGCCCTGCCCGTTTTCATCTGGGCCGAGGCGTTCGCAGCGATCCTCGCCCGAACCCCGGAGGTCCTTGCCGAGACAGCCAATTACCTGCGGATCAACATGGTGGCCGAGCCGTTCCTGGCCCTGGGGACCATCCTCTCCGGGGCCGTCACGGGCGCGGGCGACACGAGGTCCACCATGTGGATCATCGTGGCCTGCATGTGGGGCATCCGGCTGCCGCTGGCCTATCTGCTGGCGATCGCCATGGGCTGCGGGCCCACCGGCGTCTGGGTCGCCATGGTCGTCTCCATGATGGGCTACGGCCTGCTCATGGCCCTGCGTTTCCGGGGCGGGCGCTGGAAGCACGTGCGCGTGGAGTGAAGACAGGCAAAGCTGGAATGACGGCATGAGGGTGTGTTACGATGAATGCACCTCTCGCCGGGGAAGGGAAATGGACGCCCGCGACAAGATCCGCAGCATCTTCGAGAAAACCCGGACGATTGCCGTCTACGGCATGTCGAGGGACACCGCCAAGGCGGCCCACTGGGTGCCCGAATACCTGGCCGGGAAGGACTATGCCATTATCCCCGTCAACCCCGCGGCCGATACAATCCTGGGGCGCAAGAGCTACCCCGACCTCAAGTCGGTCCCCGGTCGCATCGACGTGGTCCAGGTGTTCCGCCGCTCCGGAGAGGCCCTGGAGCCGGTGAAAGAGGCGGTTGCCAGGAAGAAGGAAAGGGGCGACGTCTCCGTCGTCTGGCTCCAGCAGGGAATCCGCAACGAGGAGGCCCGCAGGCTTGCCGAGGAAAACGGGATCCTCTTCGTGCAGGACCGATGCATGTACCACGAGCATCGGATGCTCAATCCCGAGGACGGCTGAGACGTCGGTGATAGGGGCGCATCGGGCAAACCGAGAAGGCAAGAAGGTGAGAGGGTCAGAACGTTGGATGCGTCGGGTACCGAAGTTCTGCCCGCCGGCTTCTTCACCCATCTCCTCTTCATACCCTCTTGCCCTCCGGCCGGCAGCGGTCATGCATCTCGGCCTTTTTGAACGCCGCGAACGGAGGCACCCATGTGCGGCAGGTTCACCCTCGTCAGCCCTTTCGTCGCCGTTGCCGAACGGTTCCGCGCCGCGGCGCCGGCCGGGCTTCGCCCCCGGTACAACATCGCCCCGGGACAGGACATCCTCTGCGTCGTTGCGGACGGGGCGAGGCGTATCGAGCCGATGCGCTGGGGGCTCATCCCTTTCTGGGCAAAGGACCCCTCCATCGGCAACCGCCTCATCAACGCCCGCGCCGAAACCCTGGCGGTGAAGCCCAGCTTTCGCGGCGCCTTCGCGAAGCGCCGCTGCCTCATCGCGGCCGACGGGTTTTACGAGTGGCGACAGGCGGGGCGCCGCAAGGTGCCGGTCTACATCTTCCTCAAGTCGAGAGAACCCTTCGGCTTTGCCGGTCTGTACGAGGTGTGGAAAGCCCCCGACGGCCGCGAGATCCGCACCTGCACGATC
>CAYSDD010000189.1:0-2354 GCA_964429555.1 uncultured Syntrophaceae bacterium | reverse complement strand
ACCCGGGGTCGCTGACGGGAAGCATCGGCGTCATCATGCACTTCACCAACATGGAAGATCTCTTCAAGAAGGTGGGTCTGCGCGCTTCCGTCATCAAGAGCGGCCGCTACAAGGACGCCGGCTCGCCCTTTCGGGACATGACCAAGGAAGAGCGGGAACTGCTGCAGGCACTGATCGACGACGTGCACGAGCAATTCGTCGAGGCCGTCTCCGAGAGCCGCGGCCTGGACAAGGGCCGGGTGATCGAGGTGGCCGACGGCCGGGTCTTCACGGGCCGGCAGGCGCTGAAGTTCAAGCTCATCGACGAGCTGGGCGATCTGGACCATGCGGCGGAGGTCGCTGCAAGGCTCGCGCAGCTCGATGGCAAGCCGGAGCTGTTCTTCCCGAAGGAAGAAAAGCGGTCCGTCTGGCGGTATGTGATGGAAGAGATGGTTTCGGTCCTCAAGCGGGAGATGGCAGACACGGTGGCGGAGACGGGACCGGGCTTGAGCTTTGTTTATCTGGGCCAGGGAAGGTGACGTTTCCATGACGAAAAGGGACTTGATCGCGAAGATCCAGGATCTGCACACGGAGTATCCCCGCAAGGACGTGGCGCGCGCCGTCGAGATCGTCTTCGATTCGATGGTCGAGGCCATGACGAGGGAGGAGCGGATCGAGATCCGGGGGTTCGGCAACTTCACCGTGCGCAAGAGGGAGCCCCGGCGCGGGCGCAACCCCATGACGGGGGCTTCCGTGGAGGTCCCGCCGAGGCGCTTCCCCTTCTTCAAGGTGGGGAAGGAACTCAAGGAGAGGGTCGACGCGAAAACAGGCGACAGGTAACAGGTGACGGGAAAAAGAGGGGTTCCGGTCGCGAATCGGTGCCCCCTGCGATCTCCTGGCCGACACCTGGCACCGCGACCCGCCTTTCCAGAAGGTCCCAATCGACCGAAACGATCCGCCCTGCTTTCAAGGTCAGCCGATTATGGACTACAAGACCATCCGGGTCACAAGAGAGGACGGCTACGCCGTTGTCACGCTCAACCGGCCGCACGAGATGAACGCCCTGTCGAGGGAGATGAAGACCGAGCTGGTCGATTGCTTCACGTCCCTCGAGGACGATGACGCGGTCCGCGCGGTGATCCTGACGGGCGGCGACTACATCTTTTCCGCCGGGATGGACCTCAAGGAGATGGAGGCGATCCGGGACGAGGAGATCGACGATTACTTCGGCCTCATCGCGCGTTACCTCCAGAAGATCTTCGCCTTCCGCAAGCCCGTCATCGCGGCCGTCGGGGGAATCGCCCTGGGCGGGGGGTTCAACCTGGCGACGGTCTGCGATCTCATCGTGGCCTCGGAAAGCGCCATCTTCGGCCACCCGGAGCTGAAGTTCGGGCTCAATCCCCTGTTCAACCCGATCAACCGTCTCGTCGGCACGGCCAAGGCCAAGGAGATCACGATGCTGGGGGAACCCATCGGGGCCATGGAGGCCCTCCGGATCGGCCTGGTCAACAAGGTGGCGCCCCCGGACCGGTTCATGGAGGAAGCCCGGGTCATGGCCAGGGAACTGGCGGCAAGGCCGCCCAAGGCCGTCGAAGCGGTGAAGCGGATCTCCGAGGTGGCCCCTTTCCTGGACAAGAGCTCCGCCCTGGGCTACGAGTTCGAGATGTCGGCCCTGCTGTTCTCGCGCACCGAGCGCAAGGAGTGCATGCGGCGTTTTCTCGAGGCGCTGAGGCAGAAGAAAAAGAAGTGATGCGGCGGTGGCGCAGTTGGGGGAGTCAAGGGAGCGGAAGAAGTGAAAGAAGTGTGAGGAGAGGGGTCAGGAAGCCGGAAGAACCGCGATAACACCGTGAGGGAAAGAAAGCCCCGGACTCGGTCGAGTTTCGGAGCTTGGCGTGTGAAACGGAAATCCCCCTCTTTTCCCCTTTTGCAAAGGGGAGGAAAGGGGGATTTTCCTGTCTTGTATTCTCCTGCGCGGCCTGAGCCTGTCTTTACCGGTAATCCTTGTCGTAGTCGGGCGAGGCGAAGTCCTTGAGCTGATCCCTTCGCTTCTTGTGCTGCAGCCTTCTGAGCGCCTTGGCCTCGATCTGGCGGATTCGCTCCCGGGTGACACCCATCATCTCCCCGACTTCCTCGAGCGTGAAGGGACCGTAGTTGCATGCAACCCAGGTGCAGTTGCAGAACATTTCGTTTTTCAGCCACCACTCGCAAACCGTGTCCTGGCACGGATCGGTGATCAGGATCGCCTTCTTCTTGCACTTGTACATGCGCCCTGCGGTCTCCTGTGAAGAGGAATTGTCCCTATAGTAACCTGCCTTTTCGATTTGTCAACGCCAAAGGACCTGTTATTCTCACATTTTTCAGTTCCGCCGCCGTGC
>CAYSDD010000188.1:0-2354 GCA_964429555.1 uncultured Syntrophaceae bacterium | reverse complement strand
CTGCTGCAGGACCGGTATATCGCTTCCGTGATGCCCA
The DNA here is from genome assembly GCA_964429555.1 of uncultured Syntrophaceae bacterium. Classification (GTDB taxonomy): domain Bacteria; phylum Desulfobacterota; class Syntrophia; order Syntrophales; family UBA2192; genus UBA2192. The sequence goes on along the minus strand of CAYSDD010000188.1, from coordinate 2,317 downwards.
CGTCCCGGTTTGCCGTGGAAAAAATCTGCTCCCGCGTCGATCCGCAATCGGCCCGAATCGTGATCGAATACGGGCCGGGGACGGGGGTCCTGACACGGGCGCTCCTTCGTCGGCTCGGTCCCGACGCCCGTCTGATTGCGATCGAGCGAAACGAGGCCCTCGCCGCGCTGCTGCGCCGGAATTGCAGGGACCCCCGGTTGCGGATCTATCAGGAATGCGCAGGGAATGTCCTCGACATCGCCCGTCGCTGCGGCGCCGGGGAGGCCGACTGCGTGGTCTCCGGGATCCCCTTTTCCTTTCTGTCGGCCGAGGCCCGCAAGGGGATCCTCCGGGACACCCACCGCATTCTGCGAAAGGGCGGGAAATTCCTTGCCTATCAGACCTTTTATCAGCCCCCCGGTCATCTCAGGGAGCCGCTGCGAGAGCTTTTCCCCTCGGTCAGCACCGGCTTTGCCGTCCTGTGCGTACCGCCGCTTCTGCTCGTTGAGGCCGTCAAGTAGCCCCGGCCCCTTGCGGCGATCGCCTTCATGATCCCCGGCTTGCGCGCTCAAGGTTCTGGCGGGGCGATCCGATGTATGAGAGGGAACCGGTTGCCCGGACCGCCGGGTCCGAAGCGGCATCCGGCGGGCGAATCGAAGCCGAGGTGGAGGACGTGAAGCGAAAGGCGATGTACTGGCTGTTCTGGGTGGTTCTCATGGGGGGACTGATGTTTTCCCTGGTCCACTCGGCCCTTTCATAGACGATCACCCGGCGTGCGCAGGGACGAGCGGCCCCCCCGTTATTCCCGCTGCCCGAATGCCCCGAAAGGGATGTTTGACGCCCGCCTTTTTATCATGTAACCCCTTGTCCTGAATAGCGAAAAGGCCCCTCTTTTTTTTCTCGACAGTCCCATCGAAATGCGATACCCTTCAGCCATCCATGATATGAAACCAACACGAAAGGGGGTCTGTCATATCAGGATGTAGAGCCGTAGCGCCGGCTCGCCGAGGTGATGCAAGCCGGGAGCCGTCGGCGCAAGGCTTTATGTTCGATTGCGACAGGAGGTCATCCAGACATGTCAACGGTTGATCGCGGAGGTTCTTCCTCCGGGCGGGGCGACGCTTCCGAGAGCCGGGTCGCCCGGATCATCGATTTCGATCTCGCCCGCTGCAGGAGGATCATTTCCGATCTCCACTACCGGCTTACCCGCTTTTCCAATTCCGACCGGTTTTACGAGGAGTACGAACTCGCCCTCTACGAATACTTCGAGGGGCGCGGCGTTTACGGTGAAGACGAAGACGAACTCTACGACAATTTCCAGAGCGAGGAAGAGTTTTCCCGGTTTCTCTCCTGGTACTCGCTGTATTTCGTCACCGACGAGTACGACAAGACCTTCCCGGAGCTTTACCTCGATCGCCGCAGGAACCAGCTCTCCGTGCTGGAGAGGGAGATCCTGCAGAGCTATTCCCGCTCCGTGCTGAGCGTGTACGAGGTGCAGCGGATCGATCCGGGCAAAGGGGTCGAGATCCGGGACATCTTTGCCGACCGGGCCTTCTCGCTTGCCGACCCCGCCGCCGCGCAGACGCTCTGCAAGTGGGATCTTTTCTACGGCGGCCTGATCGAGGTCCGCGGCTACCAGATCCTGGGCGGCATACCCATCACCGTCATCCCGCAGAAGCTCAGGCGGTTCATCGAGGTCAACCTTCTCGAGATCTACAACGAGGAGCGGGAAAACTACCGAAATTACCGCGATTACCTGAAGCGCGCCTCGGCGGAGATCTGTGCCCTGATTGAAAATGCCGTGCGAAACCTCGAGCGGCCCGAGACGACGGCCGACCCCGAGGCGGATAAGACCTCCCTCACGAGCCTTCTGTACCGGGTGAACGATTACGATGCCTTTCTGCAGATCGTCGAGCGATCCCCCGTTTTTACGGCCGCGGAGCCGCGCAAACCCGGCGCTGCCCTGCCGGCCAGGGTGCTGCGCTTCTACTGGCTTCAACGGGAAGGGACGGGCGAGGCCCCTCACGGCGCCCCGGGGATCCTCTTTCTGAAACGGGACTCCCTGCTGGCACAGTGCACGTCGGCCCAGTGGGCCGAAACCCTGCGCTCCGTCCTGGACAGGATGTTCGGGAAGGCGATCGCATACCGGACGACCGTTCACAAGTGCGTCGAAAGGCAGGCCGAGCCGGCCGTGCCGGACAGGTCCCCCGGTCCTCCGGAGAGCGTGCCCATCGGGCGCGATACGGCGGTGAGGCCATTCGACAACTGGATCGACGAGAAGATCTCCGCCATCGGCAACATCACCCCGCGGGAGGCCGTCAAGACCCCCGAGGGGAAA
>CAYSDD010000187.1:0-2364 GCA_964429555.1 uncultured Syntrophaceae bacterium | reverse complement strand
CGATGAGGATCACCGTGAGGATCACGCCCATGAGGTTGACGAGGGGGATCGCCTCGCGGATGTCCAGGAAGAGCACCATGAGGGGCAGCGACAGCAGGACGGAGCCGAAGCCGGAGAGGCCCTGGATGAACCCGGCCAGGAACGCGACAACGGTCAGGTAGAAATAGACGTCCGCCAAGGGGCTCCTTTCGTTGCTCCGGTCCCCTCGTGACGATTCGCTTTGCGACCGGGCCGGTTTCTGGTAGGATCGCCGCATCATAGAGGAAGCGGTTGCTTCCTGTCAACCGAGGCTGCCATGTCCGCAAACGTTTATTATCATCTCATTCAGACTCGCTTCCGTCCGGCCGCCATCATCTGGAGTGAAAAAGGGCGGGGGCCCCGGGTGGTGCGGATTTTTTTCCCCGCCGTTTTCGGCATCATCGGCGGAACCTTCCCGGGAGCCGAGAGGAAATCCAACAGTGCTGTCAGCAGACTCGGCGAGGACCTGATTGCCTTCACGGAAGGCAAGCCGGTCTCCTTCGATACCGCCCTGCTCGACATGGACCGTGCGACGCCCTTTCAACGGAAGGTGCTGGCGGCGCTCGCAGCCATTCCACGGGGGAAGGTCATGAGTTACGGGCGTGTCGCGGCGAAAACAGGCTCTCCCGGCGGGGCGAGGGCCGCCGGCCGGGGCTGCGGGAGGAACCCTTTCCCCCTCGTCTACCCCTGCCACAGGGTGATCCGGGCGGACGGCTCGCCGGGAGGCTTCTTCGGCGGGCTCACGCTCAAGAGGGCCCTGCTGGAAATGGAGGGGATTCGTTTCGACAAGGGCGGAAAGGTCCTGCCGGAATACATCCTCTGCTGAGGGGCATCAGGCTCCCCTGGCCGCCCTTTGGGCCTTCGGGACTTTCTGGACGGCCATGTTGTCCCTGTGGATGACCTCGTCGTAGTGCTTGTAGCCGAGGACCTGCTCGATCTTCGAGGACTTGAGGCCCTGGATCTTGTGCAGCTCCTGGGCGTTGTAGTTGACGAGGCCCTTGGCGATGGCCTTCCCGTCGGGGCCGATCACGAGGACCGGGTCGCCCACGGCGAATTCCCCCTCCACCCGCTCGATGCCCGAGGGCAGCAGGCTCTTGCCGTTCTCCACGATGGCCCTCTTCGCGCCCTCGTCGACGAAGAGCTTCCCCCGGGAACGCAGCGTGAAGGCGATCCAGTACTCCCGGCTCGAGAGGCATTCCGTCATCGGGACGAAGAGGGTCCCCACGTCCTTGCCCGAGAAGATCTCGCCGAGGATCCCCTTCTTTTTCCCCCGCGCGATGATGTAGGGAATCCCGCAGGCCGTGACCTTGCGGGCCGCCAGGACCTTGCTCCGCATCCCGCCCATGCCGGTGGGGTCCGTCTCGGCCGTGGCCATGGACTCGATCTCGTCGGTGATCTCGCGCACCACCCCGATCAGTTTCGCTTTTTTCACCCCCGGGGCCTTGGGGTTGCGGTCGAAGAGCCCCTCCGTGTTCGTCATGCTGATGACGAGGTCCGCCTCGGTGATGTTGGCCACCATCGCGGCAAGGTGGTCATTGTCGCCGAACTTGATCTCGTCGACGGCGACGGTGTCGTTTTCGTTGATGATGGGGATGACATGCCACTCCATGAGGGTGGACAGGGTGTTCTTGACGTTGATGAAACGCTTGCGGTCCGTCAGGTCTTCCATGGTCAGCAGGATCTGGGCCACGTACAGATCGTGCTTGCCGAAGGCCGTGGAGTAGACGCGCATGACGCGGCTCTGCCCGATGGCGGCGCAGGCCTGCTTTTCCGGCATGCTCTTGAGCTTCCCCGAAAACCCCATGCGGTGTTTCCCCGACGCGATGGCCCCGGAGGTGACGATGACGATCTGGTAGCCCTTCTTGATCAGCCCCGCCATCTCGTCGACGAGCTGCTGGATGATGTCACGGTCGAGGCCGTCGCTGCCCGTGAGAACGCCCGTACCGATTTTCACGATGACCCGGCGCACGCCGGCCAGGATCTTCTTGCGCTCAGTGCTCATGCTTTCCCCATGCACTCTGTTGCAATTTCTTCACAACCGCCGCGATCAGGGCCTCGACGCCTTCTCCCGTAACTGCTGAAATTCCGAAGACTTCTATCCCCTTTTCCCGAAAGAAGTCAATTTCTTTTTTCATCCGTTCCCGCGTCTCGGGCAGATCCATCTTGCCGATCGCCACGACCTGCGGCTTTCTCGCCAGGGCCGGGTCGTAGAGCTCGAGTTCCCGGTTGATCGTTTCGAAATGGTTCCACCCGCTGACGGGCGCCTCGCCGGAAATATCGAGAAGGTGGATCAGGACGGCCGTCCGCTCCACGTGCCGCAGAAACCGGGTCCCGAGACCGACGCCC
>CAYSDD010000186.1:0-2396 GCA_964429555.1 uncultured Syntrophaceae bacterium | reverse complement strand
AGCCATGGAAATCAAAGTGACAAGGGTTCCCGCGGACAGGATGAAGACCAAGCCGACGGACGAGTCGAAGCTGGGGTTCGGACAGCTGTTCACCGATCATTTCTTCACGATGCCGTACCGGACGGGCCGGGGCTGGCATGACCCGCAGATCGAGCCGTACCGCGCCCTCCAGCTGGACCCGGCCGCCATGAGCCTCCACTACGGCCAGCTGATCTTCGAGGGCCTGAAGGCCTACCGCGGCGCCGACGGATCCGTCTACCTGTTCCGTCCCTGGGAGAACATCCGGCGGATGAACGCGTCGGCCGTCAGGCTCTGCATGCCCCCCCTCGACGAGGCGTTCGCCCTCGAGGCGCTCAAGCAGCTCGTCGTCCTGGAAAAGGACTGGATTCCCAAGGGACTGGGGACCTCCATGTACATCCGGCCGACGATGCTGGCCACGGAGCCGGCCCTGGGCGTGCGCCCGGCCAACGAGTACCTCTACTTCGTCATCGTGGGGCCCGTGGGCGCCTACTACCCGCAGGGCTTCAGCCCCACGAAGATCTGGGTCGAGGAGGAATACGTCCGCGCCGTGCGGGGCGGCATCGGCTACTGCAAGGCGGCGGGCAACTACGCCGCAAGCCTCATGGCAAGCCAGAAGGCGGGCGCGAAGGGCTACACCCAGGTCCTCTGGCTCGACGCCGTCGAGCGCAGGTACGTCGAGGAGGTGGGGACGAGCAACATCTTCTTCGTGATCGGCGACGAGCTCATCACCCCGCCGCTGGGAGGGAGCATCCTGCCGGGCATCACGCGCGACTCCGTCATCCAGATCGCGAAGCGAAACGGCATGAAGGTCGCCGAGCGGCCGCTCTCGATCGACGAGATCCTGGAAGCCGGGGCCAGGGGGACCCTCAAAGAGGGCTTCGCCTCCGGCACGGCGGCCATCGTGTCCCCCGTCGGCGAGATCTTCTGCCGGGGCAAGCAATTGCTCATCAACGACGGAAAGACGGGCCCCGTGACGGAGAAGCTCTACAACCAGATCCTCGAGATCCAGTACGGCATGGCCGAGGATCCCTTCGGGTGGAGGCTGAAAATCGCGTGAACAGAGGGCCGCAGGGAGAGGGGATTCCTCCGGGCCCCTCCCATGCGGCTTCCCCGCGAGGCGGCGGCTAAAAACCATTCCCTCAGCCAATCCCGGGGCCGCTCCGCCATGAAAGACCGGTATATCGAGGCCGGCGCGAGGGCCTGATCCCAACATCCACAGTGGTGTGGACAGATATGTGGACAAGGCTGTTGAAGGAAGAGTTAACTTCAAGAATCACGGCGTTTTTTACCGAATTGCCCAAGGAATGGGCAAATAAATAAATTAATTATTTCAATGTCTTGCGTGTTTTTCCGTCATTTTCGGCCTCTGGCGGCCATTTCCCTGCGGACTTGTTCACATTGAAAAATCGTGCCACTTTCCCCGTCGTGAAATCCCCTTTCCCCCTGAAGCGGAGCCGACCATGAAAAACCCCTTTTCACCCCTTGTTTTTTTGCTGCTCATTTTTTTTTCGGCCCCCGCATGGGGGGCTGAGGCGCTGAGCCTCGACGACGTGGTCCGGAAGATCCAGGACACCTACGAGCAGACCGGCCAGGTGAAGGCCCGGTTCACCCAGACGGTGACCCTCAAGGCCATGAAGAAAACGGAGCGCGAGGAGGGCGTCTTCTACTTCAAGAAGCCCAGGCGCATGCGATGGGTGTACACCAGGCCTGCGGCCAAGGAACTCGTGATCAACCCCGAGAAGGCCTGGCTCTATGTCCCCGCCGACAGGATGGCCTATGTGCAGGATGCCGATGCCATCTTCAAGTCCACCGTGAGCGTGCGGTTCCTCGCCGGGATCGGCAGGCTCGAGGACGATTTCAGGATTTCCTTTGCCCCGGAGAAGGAAGGCGGCAAATCGGGGAACTACCTGCTCGATCTGGTGCCCGTGAAACCGGAAGAGGGGGTGCGGAAACTCCAGGTCGCCGTGAGCCGCGAGACCTTCCAGATCGTCAAGGTCGTCCTCTTCGACCCCTACGGCAACGTGACGACCCTCACCTTCTCGGCCATCGAGCTCAACCGTGACCTTCCCGACAGCCTCTTCACCTTCAAGCCCCCCGCCGGGGTGGATGTGATCAAGCGATAGGCATCGGGCAACAGGCGTCAGGCACGGGGAGCGACAAGAAAAAAGAGGATCCGGACTCCAGCCGATCCTCTTTTTTCCACTCCTGATGCCTGATGTCTAATGCCTGATGCCTGTTTTCAAACAATCTTCCCCGCCTTGAAGGCCTTTTCGAAGGCCCGGACCAGCACGGGGTCGAACTGGCTGCCGGAGCATTTCATGATCTCGTCGTAGGCGACTTGGGCCGCAAGCCCCTTTCGGTAGGGACGGTCCGAC
>CAYSDD010000185.1:0-2399 GCA_964429555.1 uncultured Syntrophaceae bacterium | reverse complement strand
GCCACCGGTCGTGCACCGTGTCCTTCAGCACGGGGGATTGAGAGGCCGACGTGGACTTGCTTGACCTGCTGGAGAATGTCGACGTCCTGGAGGTTCACGGGACGCGGGCGCGGGAGATCGAGGGCATCTGCTACGACTCGCGCCGCTGCGGGGAAGGGTTCCTGTTCGTCGCCGTCCCGGGGGCCCGGTTCGACGGGCACCTCTTCGTCCCCGAGGCCGTGCGGCGCGGGGCGAAGGCCGTCGTCTACGACCGGGAGATCGCCCGGCATGCCAGCTACACCGCCGTCCGGGTCCGCGACAGCCGCCGCGCCCTGGGGGTGTTGGGCCGGAACTTCTTCGGGAACCCCTCGGGCTCCATCGGCCTCATCGGGGTGACGGGCACCAACGGCAAGACCACCGTCACCTACCTGCTCGAATCCATCTTGAGAGAAGCGGGCCACGAGCCCGGCGTGATCGGCACCGTCAACTACCGCTGGGGCTCCACCGTGACGGCCGCGTCGCACACGACCCCCGAGTCCTTCGAGCTGCAGCGCCTGCTGGCGGAAATCCGCGACGCCGGGGTCACCCACGTCGTCATGGAGGTCTCCTCCCACGCACTCGAGCTGAGAAGGGTGGAGGACTGCGCGTTCGACTGCGGGATCTTCATGAACCTCTCCCGGGACCACCTCGACTTCCACGGCACCATGGAGGCCTACTACGCCTCGAAGAAGCGGTTCTTCACGGACCTGCTGGCCGGGGAGAAGAACGGCCGCCCGCAGGGGCGGATCATCAACCTCGACGACCCCTGGGGCCGGAGGCTCGCCGACGAGATCGGCGCCAAGGGCCTCACGACCTTCGGCATCGACGCGATCGCCTTCGTCCAGGCCCGGGACGTGGAGTACGATCTGGGCGAGATCCGGGCGGAGATCGAGACCCCGGCGGGAACGTTCCCGATCCGGGCACCCTTCATCGGCCAGTTCAACCTGTCGAACATCCTGGCCGCCGCGGCGGCGGCCTGCCACCTCGGGATCCCCCTGTCGGCGATCCAGCGGGGCATCGAGACCGCGAAGCCCGTCCCGGGGCGACTCGAAAAGATCAGCGGACCGGGAGAGCCCGCCGTCTTCGTCGACTACGCCCACTCGGAGGACGCCCTGCGGCGGGTCCTGCGGACCCTCGCCCGCTTCCGAAGGGGCCGGATCATCACGGTCTTCGGATGCGGCGGGGACCGCGACCGCGGCAAGCGTCCGCTCATGGGCCGGGCCGCCGCGGAGGAGAGCGATCTGGCCGTGATCACCTCCGACAACCCGCGCTCCGAGGATCCCCTGGCGATCATCGGCGAGATCGAGGGCGGGATCGACGCCGCCGTCATGCAGAAGACCGACCCGGCGGGGCTCCGCGCCGGCCGCAAGCGGTACGCCGTGGTGGAGGACCGGCGGGAGGCCATCGGCCTGGCCGTCGAGATCGCCACGCCGGAGGACATCGTCCTGATCGCCGGCAAGGGCCACGAGGACTACCAGATCCTCGGGCCGCGGACGGTCCCCTTCGACGACCGCACGGTGGGCCGCGAGGCCCTCGACCGAAAGGGGGGGCGAACGCCGTGACAGGGAGGCAGGCCCCCCGATTCACGCTGCAGGACGTGCTGACGGCCACGGGGGGCGCCCTCGTGCGCCGGGGCCGGGCCGACGCCTTCGACGGGGTCTCGACGGACTCGCGGACCCTCGCGGCCGGCAGCCTCTTCGTGCCCCTGAGGGGCCCCCGCTTCGACGGCCACGACTTCCTCGCCCAGGCCGCGGCCGCAGGCGCCGCGGGGGTGCTCGTGGAGCGGGGCCGGGAGGGCCTCCTGCACGGGATCGGCGCCGGGACGGCGGCCGTCGCCGTCGCGGACACGCTCCGGGCCCTGGGGGACCTGGCCCGCCTCTGGCGCAGCCGCTTCGACATCCCCGTGGTGGCCGTCACCGGGAGCACCGGGAAGACGACGACCAAGGAGATGGCCGCGGCCATCATGGGGCGCGAGAGGAACCTGCTCAAGAGCGAGGGCAACCTCAACAACCTCGTGGGCCTCCCGATGACGATCTTCCGGATGAACGCCGCCCACGAGGCCGCCGTCCTCGAGATGGGGACGAACCGCCGGGGCGAGATCGCCCGCCTCACCGAGATCGCGTCGCCCACCGTGGGCGTCGTCACCAACGTGGGGCCCGCCCACCTCGAGGGGCTCCGGTCCCTCGAGACGATCCGTGAGGAAAAGGGGGATCTCTACCGCGTCATGGACGGCCGGGGCACGGCGGTGATCAACCTCGACGACGCGCAGCTGGCCCCCTGGGCGCAGCGATGGGAGGGCCGGAAGATCACCTTCGGGATCGACACGGATGCCGACGTGACGGCCTCCCGCATCGCCCACGAGGCCGAGAGGGGCACCGTGT
>CAYSDD010000184.1:0-2405 GCA_964429555.1 uncultured Syntrophaceae bacterium | reverse complement strand
TCACGCGGCCCCTCTACCCCGGCGAGCCGATCCGGACGCTGATCTGGAAAACGGGGGAGGGGAAGGCCCTCTGGCGCGTCGTCCACGCCGCCGGCAACCACAGCGTCATCGACGGCGGCGAGTTCGAGTACGGCAGCGGCTGAGCCCCGGGGCCTACTTGTAGTAGCAGATGTAGGAGGCGTCTGCGGGGACGTCGAGCTGGAATCTGCTGTTCGCCGCCACCTCGAACCGGTCGTAGGGCCGGAAGGTCTTCCATTGCGCCTCGCCGGGCAGTTTGACCCTCAGCTCGCCGGTCGTCACGATCAGGATCTCCCTCGTGGAGGTCCCGAACTCGTAGGAGCCTTTCTCCATCACCCCCACCGTCGCCGGCCCCTCGCTCGTCACGAGCGAAATGGATTTTCCCTTTCCCCCGAAATACCCGTTGACCGTCAGCATGCTCCGCCTCCCTGGGTCGTTTCCGGCCGGATCACTCCCAGCCCTTTTTCCACATGTCCTCGTCGTCGTAGACCTTCTCGTCGGCGGCGTGGGCCTCGGCCGCGTCGGCCTCGTAGTCGCGGGGGAGCCTGCCCTTGCGGGCAAAATACTCGCGGTACCACTCGTGGGCCGTGATGAGTGACATCACCTCGCTCGTGCCCGTCCAGATGGACGCCAGGCGGATGTCGCGGAAGATCCGCTCGACGGGGAAGACGTTCGTATAGCCGATGCCGCCCATGACCTGCATGGCATTGTGCACGGCCCTCTGGCAGCTCTCGGTGATGAACTTCTTCGACTCCGAGACGAGCCGGCGGACGAGATTCTCGTTCGCCCCCGCATCGACCGCCCGGGCCGTCATGTTCGCCATGGCGCGGCAGGCGTCGAGCAGCATGGCCGCCTCGGCCACCTGGAAGCTCACGCCCTGGAACTGGTTGATGACCTGCCCGAAGGCCTTGCGGCGCGTCGTGTACGCCGTGGCGACGTCGAGGGCCGCCCGGGCCGAGCCGATGGTCATGGCCGCCGTGCCCAGCCGCTCGGGGATCATCATCGTGTTGAACACGGCATAGGCCCCGTGAACCTTCCCGACCACGTTTTCCCTCGGGACCCGCACGTTGCGGAAGACGAGACGACCCGTCCCGCCGCCGCGGCAGCCCATGAGCCCGTAGAGGTATTTCGTCTCGACACCGGGCCCCCGCTCCACGAGGAAGCAGGTCAGGGCGTCCTGGGGCTTCGCGGCCGGGTTCGTCCGGGCGTAGACGAGGAAGAAGTCCGCCCCCTCGGCCCCCACGATGAACCGCTTCTGCCCGTTGAGCACGAAGTGATCGCCCCGGTCCTCGGCCTTCGTCGCGGCCCCGAAGAAGTCCGAGCCGCCCCGCGGCTCGGTGAGGCACTCGGCGGCGAAGCGCTCGCCCCTGAGCAGGGGCTTCACGAAGCGCTCCTTCTGCTCGTCCGTGCCGTGCCGGATGACGGCGTCGCAGACCAGTTCCGCCCCCACGCCGAACACGCAGGCCATCTCGTAGCCCAGGGTCCCGATCTCCTCCATGAGCATGCACGTCGTCGCCCAGTCCATGCCCCGGCCGCCCCACTCGACCGGGTAGCGGCACCCCAGGAGGTTTCGCCGGCCCGCCTCCTGCAGGAACGCCTTCGGGAACTTGATCGCATCCGTGTCCATGTCGAGGATCATCTGCCGGGGGACCCACTTCACGAGATCCCTCGCCTCCTCCACGATCTGCCGCTGCGGCGGCGTCATCAGGAAGTCGTACATGTCCCCTCTTTCTCCTTTCCCGCCGGGCACGCCCGACGGGCCCCACTCTGCCACAAACGGCGCGCAAAAGGAAGGGGCGGCCTTGCGGCCGCCCCTTCCTAACCCGAACGATGCGGTTGAGCGGGATTCCGGACAGCGAAGTTCGACGCGTTTTGGGTAACCGCTCCTCGGGGCCCCCACGCTGCGCTCGGGGTAAACTCCACGGCCGCAGCGCAAACGGTTTGAGCCCGAAGGGCGAATGTTTGCGCCTGCAGTGCAGCGGGCGCCGGAGCGGTCCAAAACCGTCCATGACCAGGAAGAATCCTGCTCAACGCCGCGCTACTTCGCCGTCTCCTGCCAGCCCGATGCGCTCGTGTACTTGATCCACGGGCCGTTGAGGGTCTTCACCTTGACGTAGTCCTTCGTCATCTCGAAGTTCGTCTTCAGCATCCCCGTGCTGTCGTCGGCGCCGCGCTTCTCGTAGACGACCCACCGGTGCTTGCCGTAGTCGTACACGGCCACCTTGTGCAGTCCCGCGGCGAGGGCGAAGCTGTCGTTCACCTGGTTGACGAACCCCTCCACCTTGCCGCGGGTGATCGTCGTCATCTTGAAAAAGTTCCATTTCTTCGTGGTGCCGTCGTAGACCGAGGCCCCCAGGAAGCCGTACTTGAGCGTCATGTTTCCGGAC
>CAYSDD010000183.1:0-2406 GCA_964429555.1 uncultured Syntrophaceae bacterium | reverse complement strand
TGGCCTACATGATGCAGAAGAAGTACAACCTCGCCCTCGACGACCTCAAGAAGGCCAAGGAGCTCAAGCCGAACGACCCGGCCATCCGGTACAACCTGGCCTCCTGCCACTCCCTGATGGGGAATGTCGACCTGGCCTTCGTCGAGCTCGACGCCGCCCTGGCCAACGGGTTCAACGATTACGACTCCCTCCGGAAGGACCCCGACATCGCCAACATGCGGAAGCACCCGGACTGGAGGAAGACGCTGGAGAAGTACAAGGTGTTCATTAACTAGACCCGGGAGGGGACCGGTGAGACGGATCGGCTCGACCGCGAACCGGGATCCGCTGATGCGTGAACCGCCATGTTGACCGAAGATGCCCTGCCCGGCGTTCTGGCCGTGCAGGGCATTTTCTATCCAGGAACCCGACGGGAGCGCGTGCCATGAGCAGACGGGTTTTTCTCGGCCTGGCGCTGTTTTTCATCCTTGCCGCGCCCGCAGGCGCCTCCGATCCGACGGCCGCGGCCGGCGGGACGGGGCGTCCGGCCATCGCGGAGCAGACGGAACGGCAGAAGCTCGCCCTGCGGCGAGCCGTCGCGGAGAGCATCCGGGACGAGGCCTATGCCCTGCAGAAGAAAGGACAACTCCGGGACGCCGTGATCCGCTATCGCCGGAGTCTCGCCTATTGGCCCGACACGGGACTCGAGTCCTACATCGCCCCGCTGGAGCAGAGGGCGGGCTTCCAGGTCCTGCACTACAGGCCGGAAGCCCCGCAGGATGCCGCGGGCGGCGCGACTGCGGGGCCGGCTCTCGTCTACGCCACGGTGCGAAACCGCTCGGCCCGGGACATCACCCTCGCGGTCCGCGGGGAAGCGCCGGACAGGGCAACGACGGTGCGGGCCGGCGAGATCCGGATCCGGCCCGTCAGCCCGGGTGCGGGCGGGGAGGTGACCTTCGAGGTCTCGCGCGACGGGCAGCTCCTGGAGACGAGGGGCTGGAAGGGCAACCCGAACTCGTCGAGCGTCGTGCCGGTCCTGCTCTACGATGACGCCCTGAAGGGCAGGCTGTTCGTCATGACGGGGCTGCGGTGAAAATGAACGTTCGAGGGTGAGAAGGTGAGAAGGTTGGACAGACGAGTGCCGCTGATGGCATGCTGCAAGGGACACCATGCCCGGACGAATCAGCCCGCCCGGGTGATCCGATATCTGCTGCTGATCCTGATCTGCGGGGTTGTGGCCGGCTGCGCCGTCAATCCCGTCACGGGCAAGGACGAGCTGATGCTGGTCTCCGAGGACGAGGAGATCAAGATCGGCAAGTCGGTCTACCGCGACGCCCTCTGGAGCGCCGAGGGGGGAGGGGGGGAGTACCAGGACCCGCAGCTCAAGCGATACCTCGAGGGGGTCGTCATGCGGCTACACCGGGTCTCCCACCGGCCCAACCTGCCCCTGTCCTTCACGGTGCAGAACAGCTCGGTGCCCAATGCCTGGGCGATCCCGGGACACGTGGTCATGACCCGGGGGCTCATCGCCGGCCTGGAAAACGAGGGGGAGTTCGCCTACGTGATGGGCCACGAGATCGGCCACGTTTCTGCGAGACACTCCGCCCGCCACATGACGCAGAACATGCTGCTGGGCCTTGCCCTGGGCATCGCCGCCGTCTCCATCGGGGACAAGGACTACGGCGAGGCGGTGCTGGGGCTGGGCGCCGTCGGGGGGCAGCTGCTGCTCCTGAAGTACAGCCGCGACGACGAGCTGGAGGCGGACCGGCTGGGCGTGGAGTACATGAGCCGCCTGGGGTACAACCCGAACAACGCCCTGAGCGCCCACCGGAACCTCGAGAAGGTCTACAGGGAATACGCCCGCTCCGTGGGGCAGGAACCGGCCGAGAGGGGCTTCTTCGAGGAGCTGCTGTCCACGCATCCCCGGACATCGGTCCGTCTCGACGAAATCGAGCAGATGATCCGCTCGACGCCCCGGGCGAAAACTGCCGGCGACGGGTCGAACCGCACGGGCTACCAGGCCATGACGGCGAACCTCCGGAAGACGCACCGGGTCTACACCGAGTACTACGACAAGGCCGTCCGGGCCTTCGAGAAGAACCGCCTGGCCGAGGCGAACAACTACGTCAGCCGGGCGATTGCGGAGGACCGGTACCAGGCCCCGTTCTATGCCCTGGCGGGGTACATCTACCTCAAGCAGAACAACCCCGGCGATGCCGAACGCTACTTCCGGGGCGCCCTGTCGCTGCAGGCCAACTACCAGCCGGCCCTGCGGGGTCTCGGCATGATGAGCTATCGTGCGCAGAACTACGCGGCGGCCATCGAGAACATGCGCAAGGCCGTGCAGATCTTTCCCGGCGACGTGACCGCCCAGCGCCTGCTGGGCATGAGCTATTACCGGACCTCGAACTGGCGCGCGGCCATCGA
>CAYSDD010000182.1:0-2407 GCA_964429555.1 uncultured Syntrophaceae bacterium | reverse complement strand
TCGCAACACCCATGACGCCCATCTCGCCCAGGGCCCGGCAGATCTCCTCCGGGTGGCGGTGGGTCTTGTCCAGCTCGGCCGCGATGGGCTTGATCTTCGTCTCGGCGAACTTCGTGACCTGGTCCTTCACCATCTGTTGCTCGTCAGTCAATGCGAAATTCATAGCGTAACCCCCTTACATGGGTCGTGTGAGATTGTGCCCGACTGCGTCGGGCTGCGGGATGGGTGCATCCCGCCGAATCGGTTCATCAAGGCCGCGCGTTTCCGCCCGCTCCGGAGCCCGATCAAGGTGATCGTCGGCCGGGAGGGGAAGGGAACACGACTCAGGTCGGGGGAATCATGCGGCCTCGGTGGGAATCATGGGAGCGATGACCTCCGTTGTTCGACATCCTGGCGTGGGGACTCAACGCCGGGAAGCCAGGCCGAAGGACACACGTACGCGTCTTGGGAACCGCCGAAGGAGAGCCTTCGGAACGGGTGGACAGCCTGACGTCCGATGACGGGACCCAGTGTAAGGCAGCGCACGCGGACGGGCAATAGGATAAGAATGAAGATAAACTGTGTACGAAAAATACACGATCAGTTCAGGGAGGCGAGGTACGTCCGGAGGTTCACTTTTTTGCCTGTCACGGCTAGCTTTTTCCGGATCCGGTTCCGGTGGATGGCGACCGTCGCCGGCGAGACGTCAAGCAGCTCGCCGATCTCCTTGCTCGTGCGGCCCTCCTTGACGAGGTTGGCTACCTGAAGCTCCTTCGGGGTGAGGTTGAGAAACGTGGAGGAAAGACGCTGGGAAAAGGGCGAGATGATGCTCATCAGGTTCGACTCCATCACCCTGACGCATGAGCGCTCCTTCTCGCCGAGCCGTCCCGTCTTGAGCTTGCCCAGGTAGGGGATTACGAGGTGCTTGATGTTGGCGAGGACCTTGTCTTCCATGTCCTGCTGGTCCTGCTCGCGCTGCTTGAGCAGGACCTTCAGCGCCGTGTTCATCTCCTCGAGGTTTCGCGATTTGGCCGCGATTTCCCGCTCGCGCCGGATCAGGACCTTTTCCTGGCGCTTCAATTCCGTGATATCGGCATGGGAGGAGACGCTGCGTCGGGTCCCCGGGATCATGGAGATCGTGACGAGCACGTCCTTGAGGGCTCCCTTGCGGTCGACGAAACGGAACTCGTAGCGGCCGGGCGCCGCGTCGGGGTCCTGCCGCCTCAGGTTGTGATACTGCAGCATCCGGTCTCGTTCCGTTTCCGCTGCGAATTCCAGCCAGCTGCGCTTCCCCTCCCAGTACTCCTTGGGCGCCCCGTAGAGACGCTCGAACTCCGAATTGACGAGGGCGACGGTCGTGTCTTCCTCGATGATGATCGTGGCCGTGCCCGTCGTCTCGAAGATGGCGCGGTAGAGGGTCTCCGACTCGCGGAGCTTCTCCTCCATGGCCTTGCGGTCGGTGATATCCATGAAGTGGCCGAAAATGGCGGGCCGTCCCGCGTAGGTGATCGGCGTGACGGCCTCCATCACCCACCGGATGCCCCCTGCGCGGGTGACGATGCGGAACTCGTAGGCCGTCCTGCGCTTCCCCCGGAGCATTTCCCGAGCCATCCGTTTGACGGTTGCCACGTCGTCGGGATGGATGAGGCTGTCGGCCCGACGCCCCTCGAGTTCATCGATCGCGTAGCCGGAAATGGAGGCGATGATGGGATTGACGCGCACGAACAGGCCGTTCTGGGCCACATACATGCCCACGAAGGACTTTTCCGTGAGTGTCCGGAAGATGTGGTCGCTGTTCCGCGACCGGACGGTGGACGGGGCCTCTGGTTGGGAGGGGGAGCGAGGTTCTGCGACGGGGTTTGTTTTGTCGGTTGATTTCATGGGTTGACCGGGTTGCCGCAACGGGATTCGATTCCTGTGAAAGCCCGGCTGTTTTCCGGGGACGCACGTGCCACACTCTAAAGAAGATTCGCCGGACTGTCAAGGAAAGTCAACGCAGGGATCGAGGCGATGAAAAGGCGGCCTGCGGCCGTGGTGCAGGGCAGCCTCGGCCGCAGGCCGGCTCAGGGGTACGGGGCTACTTGAAGATCACCGAGATCTCGGCGGGGCCCCTCGGGTCGAGACCCACGTAGCGGGCCCTGACGGTCGTGTTGGGCGCCGTGGGGGTGAGTTTCGTGATCGTGCCGAGGGACAGCAGGTCCCCCTTCTTCAAGGCGATGCCGTCGGCCTTGAGGGAATCCCGGATCCAGAGAACCACGTGCATCGGGTGGTCGAGGAGGCTCGAGCCCGGCGCCTCGATGAGCATCGAGCCCTTTTCGTCGTAGATCTGGCACGTGAACGTCCTGAGCCGTTCCATCCATTCCGGGGTCGCCTCCACCGGGATGGGCTCCCCCACGATGCCGTAGCGTGCCGCCACGTTCACGGCGGC
>CAYSDD010000181.1:0-2409 GCA_964429555.1 uncultured Syntrophaceae bacterium | reverse complement strand
CCCTTCTTGAAGGGATTCTCCACGACGTGGAGCACGGCAAGCTCGGCGCCGTACTTCTGGGCAAGGGAGACGCCGAAGCGCACCGCCTTGCGGCAGTAGCGCGTCAGCCTGCTCACGACGAGAATCCGGTTGATCCCTTCCATGGCCCGCCTCCTTTCCGGCCGAGCGCGGAGCCGCGCGGAAAGTCCCTTGTCTACCTGGCCACGGCCTTCTTCAGGGTCACGATCGCCCCCTGGTTGTCGCTCGTGGCCAGCACCACCCGGACGGGCGCCTTCTCCGAGCTCATGGTCCCGTAGAGTTGCCTGATGTTGATCCCCTTGGCCGCCAGCAGGCTCGTGACGCCCTTCAGGGCGCCCGGCTTGTTGTCGAGCTCCACCTGGATCTCCTCCCTCTCCTCGAGGTCCGTGAAGCCCTTCTGCCTGAGCAGGTCGCAGGCCCTGCGGGTGTCGTCGACGACCAGCATGACCCGGGCCTTGCCGGTTCCGGCCATCCCGTAGCCCGCAACGGCCTCGATGTTGATCCCCCGGTCCGCAAGGGCGTCGGCCATCCGGTTCAGCACGCCGACCTCGTCGTCCACGGTCACGTAGATCTGCTTCGTCAACGCCGCTTTCCTGATCATGTCAGCACCTCCTTGCCGAGTTACTCTGTTGCTTCGCCCGCTTGCCGCTGCGGCGCCCTCGTCGGACTTCCGCTCCGCATCGCGTGAGGGTTTCGGGCCGCCGCTTTCCGCGCGGCGGATCCCCGGGTCATATCGGCATGGGTCGGGTTGAGTGGTTTGCGGTCCGGCCGCACAACGGGTGAGAGGAGGAAAAACGCAGGGGGCGACGCGACATCGATCCCGCCTCCCTGATTTCTTGATAGGGCAAAAGAAACCGGATGTCAACGGCTATCTCGGCCCGTCGCGGCGGGGCCGGGAAGAAGGGTTGGAAAAAACCCGTTTTTCTGGTAACTACAGCCAAGGCGGACCGACGGGGACGCCGAGGCATCCCCCCGAAGAAAGGCACCAGGTGGCGTTGAACGTTTCGATCCTCTTCAGGCTGATCAGCAGTTATCTCCTGATCATCGTCGTCGTCCTGCTGTCCGGCCTGTACACCATCTGGAACCTCAGCGAGTTCAACCGGCTCCTCCGGGCCGTCACCTCCTACGACACCCGGATGATCCAGCTCTCGGAGGAATGCCAGGAGATCCTCTACAGCGCCAACGCGTCGGAGAAGAAGTACTTCGTCTCGGGAGACGAGACCTACCTGCAGCAGTTCAAGGACATCGAGCGCACGCTCGCCGGCAAGCTGGCCGAGCTGGCCTCGCTGGCCGAGACGGAGAAAAAGCGCGCGCTCCTCGAGGGCATCCGCGCGACGCAGGGACGCTACGGAGCCCTGTTCGACGACATGGCGGCCCAGGCGGGCAGCCGGCGCGTCGCCGCAGACGAGATGGCCCGGTACCGGATCGAGCAGGACCTGATCGTCGCGGACACCGTGCAGAGCCTGCGCGACCTGACGAGGATCTCCTACGACGAGCGGGACGACAAGCTCCGGGAGATCGAGGCCAACTCGGTGCGCAACGCCGACGCGATCCTGATCTCGCTGGTCGTGGCGATGGTGCTGATGATCGCCGTCTCCGTGCTGAACACGCAGTCCATCAACGTCCCGATCTCCCGCCTCCGGGAGAAGACGAAGGCCGTCGCCCGGGGCGACTTCGGCGAGCCGCTGGCCATCGCGTCGCCCCCCGAGATCCGGGAGCTGGCCGATGCGTTCAACGCGATGTGCGACCGGCTCCGCGAGCTCGACCAGATGAAGATCGACTACATCAGCCACCTGTCCCACGAGCTCCGCACGCCCCTGACCGCCATCCGGGAGGCTTCGTGCATGCTCGAGGAGGGCCTGTTCCGGGAGAGGCCGGAGAAGCAGCGGGAGCTCCACACCCTCATCCGCGAGGACTGCGAGCGCCTGATCCGGTCCGTCACCCGGCTGCTCGACTTCTCCATGATGGAATCGGGGACCATGCCGCTGACGCTGCAGACGGCGCCCCTGGGGCCGCTGGTGGAGAGAAACCTGCAGCGGTTCTCCCCCGTCGCCCAGCGCAAGCGGATCGAGATGCACGTCGAGATCCCTCCGGATCTGCCGTCGATCCGGATGGACACCGAGAAGATCGAGGTGGTCATCGAGAACCTGCTGAGCAACGCCCTGAAGTTCACCCCCGACGGCGGGCGCATCACGATCTCCGCATGCCGCCGCCCGGACGCCGGGCTCGTCGAGGTGGCGGTTTCCGACACGGGACGCGGGATCCCCGAGTCGGGGCTGAAGGAAGTGTTCGAAAAGTTCAAGCGCGTCGACGACGGCAAGAGCGCCGTCCGCGGCACGGGGCTCGGGCTTGCCATCGTGAAGCACATCATCAAAGCCCACGGAGGTCGGG
>CAYSDD010000180.1:0-2413 GCA_964429555.1 uncultured Syntrophaceae bacterium | reverse complement strand
CCTCGATCTGATCGAGAACGCGCCGGGCCTCCGCCTTGGGCAGTTTTTTCAGATCTCTTTCGACCGACTTCTTGTACCCGATGTTAAAGGCCAAGGGATTTCCTCAGCGACTTCCCGGTGATGACGGGGTCGGTCTTGTCGTGAAGCCTGTCGAGGGCCACCTGGAGATCGGCGTAATCCTCGATGTAGGCCTCCAGGGCCTTCTGGATGATGAAGGAACGCGGACGCTCGGTTTCCCGGGCAATGCTGTCGAGCTGGTCCGCGATCTCCTTGGGGAGCCTGACGGATATGGCTGTACTCATTGAGCACCTCTGCATTATCTGTCTTATAGTGATTACAACAAATGACATGCGATGTCAATGGATGACGCGTCATGCGGCCAGGCGCCTGCCTTTCTCTGAAGAGGGCTGTGCCGCATCCCCGTTCCGGGAGTTGACAGCCGACCCCCGTTCATCTACAGTGGGCTGCCGTCCGGCGAAATCACGTACAGGGGAGGGTGCGATGACGAAATCCCGTTTTCTCGCGTTCGTTGCGGCCATGGCGATGGGGCTTCTCTGGATCCCGGCGCAGGCGATGGAGACCCGCGAATTCGAGGCGGTCAGCCGCGACCAGGGCGACGTCTCCGTCACGATGGGCAAGTTCGATTTCTGTGCCCTCACAGCGGTTCTGTCCGGGGGGTTCAACAGCATGTGCGTGGTCCGCAAGCAAGGGGAGAACTGGGTGCTCATTGCCGTCGATCCCCCCAAGCCCGATCCCTGGGTCGGCGAGTCCCAGCTCTGCCGTGCGGCGTGCTTTTCCCTGTCGAAGGCTCCCCCGGTTGCGCCGCCGACGGCCGGGGTCCGCTACATCGGCTGCTTCAAGGACACCAGCACAAGGGACCTGTCGGGGTACACCACCGGAAACGCATCGGGCATGACGACCCAGATGTGCGTGAATGTCTGTCGCGAAAAGGGCTTTGCCTACGCCGCCACCCAGTACGGTCAGCAGTGTTTCTGCGGCAACAGCTACGGCAAGTACGGCCCGGCCAACAACTGTAACATGAAATGCGCCGGGAACGCCGCCGAGACCTGCGGCGGCACGTGGGCCAACAGCGTCTACAGCATCAAATAGAAAGCGCGCCCCGTCACGAACCCTCCGAGGGGCCCAAGAGTTCACCCTTTGCAAAAGGGAGGATAGAGGGGGATTTGTTCCGAACGACTCGAGCCGTTTTTCGAGAGCCGGCCGAAAGCCGCCGACCCCTCTTCAGTTTCCCCGTCAAGAGCCGATAGGTCTTTTGTCCATCCGGCCGGGCGGACATCTTCGCGTTCCAGGAGTGTCCCATGGGGATTGAAGTCAGCGTGACCCGCGAGTGCGCCGTCAACGGCAGGCCGTACCGTTCCCTCGAGGAGGCACCCCCGGAGTTTCGCGACGCCCTCCGCGGGGCTCCGGCCTCCCGGCGCGGGGAGCCTGAGGCAGGGGGATGCGGGGGGATCGTCGTGAACGGTCGGCGCTGTGACGATTTCCGTCCCGATCCGGACGACGTGCGTAAGATGTATGCGGCGGCCATGCAGTGCATCGGCTCCGGCAAAGATGCCCCGAGAGGAAAACCCGCGGCGGGGCCGCAGCTGCTCGCACGGCAGGGTTCCACATCGCGCCGGCTCATGCTGGGCGGCCTCCTGCTGTGCCTGTTCGCGAGCCTGATCCTTCTCCTTCTGCCCCGATAACCGTTAAAGGCATTGAAACGAAGAGGTCCGGAGCAACCGCCCCGGACCTCGTTGTTCTTTCCCGGACCCTGTACCCCCGGCCCCTGTGTCCGTCTTTTCTTCTTCCGTCCCTGTACCCTGTACCCGACAGCCGGGCGGCGGCCCTCACTCCCCTTCGTCGAAGGCCTCGGCCTTCTGCTCGCCCTTCACGGGGCCTTTGCCCGTGAGGCTTGCCGGCGCCGGGACGGGCACGTCGACGGGCTTGATGAACTTCGCCGTCACGTCCCGCGTGTGGAGGACGGCGAGCTTGTCGAAGAGGAAGAAGAACTTGTCCTCCAGCTCCTTGCCGATCCCCCGCAGGACGTCGGGCGGGAGGTTCCACATCTCCTTCTTGAAGGGGCCGAAGCCCTTCTTGCGCGTCTTGTAGATGAACTGCTCGTCCGTGTCCTTGGCGCCCTTCTCGGCGGCCAGCTCCTTCCGGATATACTCGTAGATCTTCTCGCGGAGCGGGGCCGGGAAGTACCGGCTGTCGTAGATCATGTTCTGGAAGGCCGTGGCCAGGTGCACCTCGGCCGTACCCCGTTTCGGGAAGTTGTCGAAGGCCTCGTCGGGCAGGGTCGAGGCCCCGTGCTGGACGGCGCCCGCCATGCCGAACTCCCTCCGGGCGGCCTCGGAAAGGGTCTGCAGGGTGTCGAAGTCGAGCTTCACCCTGGCGATGCTCCCGTCGGGCA
>CAYSDD010000179.1:0-2414 GCA_964429555.1 uncultured Syntrophaceae bacterium | reverse complement strand
GCCGAGCAGAACGCGATCATCCAGGCCGCCGTCCACGGCGTGAGCATCCGGGGGGCGACCCTGTACTGCACGAACCACCCCTGCAGCATCTGCCTCAAGATGCTCATCAACGCCGGGATCACGGAGATCGTCTACCGCGAGGGCTACAGCGACGAGCTGGCCGCCCGCCTGCTCGCGGAGTCGGGCATCGAGGTGAGGAAGCGATGAAGTGCCCCTTTTGCGCCGACACGGAAAACCG
This sequence comes from uncultured Syntrophaceae bacterium, assembly GCA_964429555.1. GTDB lineage: Bacteria > Desulfobacterota > Syntrophia > Syntrophales > UBA2192 > UBA2192. The sequence continues at coordinate 2,176 of CAYSDD010000179.1, read as the reverse complement.
GGTGATCGATTCCCGGATCAGCAAGGAAGGCAACGCCATCCGCAGGCGGCGCGAGTGCGCCGCCTGCGGCAAGCGGTTCACGACCTACGAGTTCGTCGAGGAGGTGCTGCCCATGGTCGTCAAGAAGGACGGCCGGCGCGAGGCCTTCGACCGCGCGAAGGTCCTCGCGGGGATCAAGAAGGCCTGCGAGAAGCGGCCCGTGAGCATCGACGCGATCGAGGCCGTCGTGGACCGCATCGAGAGGGCCTGCCAGGAATCGCAGCTCAAGGAGGTCCCCTCGACGTTCGTGGGCGAGCGGGTCATGCAGGAGCTCCACGACCTCGACAAGGTGGCCTACGTGCGGTTCGCCTCGGTGTACCGCCAGTTCCGCGACGCCAACGAGTTCCTCGACGAGCTGAAGGATCTGCTGAAATCGAAATAAGGGCTTACGGCATATGGCTTAGGGCTCAAGGCAGGAGTATCAAGCATTTTTCCTGACTCCATGGGTGTCTGCCCTGAGCCGGGGTTTTCTAAGGAATAAAGAGGAGGAACAGCATAAGGCCGTCGACAAGGAGGCTTTCGTTCTTTGGTCTTTCGCCTCAAGCCTTACGCCTGATGCCTTATGCCTGCAGTGACCATGTTCACCGGCATCATCCAGGACACGGGGACGGTCCGCAGCCTCACCCGCAAGGGCGAAGACGCCCGGCTCGAGGTGGCGACGGCGCTGCCCCTCGACGACGTGAAGATCGGCGACAGCATCGCCGTGAGCGGCGCCTGCCTGACGGTGACGGCCCTCGGCGCGGGGAGCTTCACCTTCGACGTCTCCGCCGAGTCGCTCTCGAAGACGACCCTCGGTCGGCTCAGGGCGGGCGACCGCGTCAACCTGGAAAAGGCCCTGCGGATGAGCGATTTCCTCGGCGGGCACTTCGTCCTGGGGCACGTGGACGGCGTGGGGCGGATCGCCGAGCGGACGCCGCGTGCCGGCTCCATCGTCTTCGGGATCGCCATGGAGCCGGGCCTCTCGAAGTACGTGGTCCCCAAGGGGTCCGTCGCCGTCGACGGGATCAGCCTCACGGTTAATGCGTGCGAAGGCGACCGGTTTTATGTTAATATCATCCCCCTCACGGCGCAGAAGACGACGCTGCCGGAGAGGCGGGCGGGGGATGCCGTGAACCTCGAGACGGACATCCTCGGAAAGTACGTGGAAAAGCTCCTGCGCACCGGCAAGGGAATCGACATGGAATTCCTCCGGGAGCACGGGTTTATAAAATAATGGCATGGGGCGAAGGGCTTAGGGCTTAAGGCATAGAGGAATCAGATTTCTTCCTGATCTCGCCTTACGCCTTATGCCTTTCGCCTCCAGCCCCATTAACAGGTGTACCATGGCGGTCAGCACGATTCCCGAAGCGATCGAAGACATCAAGAACGGCAGGATGGTGATCCTCGTCGACGACGAGGACCGCGAAAACGAGGGCGATCTCTGCATGGCCGCCGAGTTCGTCACCCCCGAGGCCATCAACTTCATGGCCAAGTACGGCCGCGGTCTCATCTGCCTGACCCTCAACGACGAGCTGGCGGAGAAGCTCAACCTCCACCTCATGGTCAACGACAACCAGTCGCGCTTCAAGACGGCCTTCACCGTCTCCATCGAGGCCCGGCGCGGCGTCACGACGGGCATCTCGGCCCACGACCGGGCCACGACGATCCGCACGGCCATCGCGGACAACGTCAGGCCGGAAGACATCGTGAGCCCGGGGCACGTCTTCCCGATCCTGGCCCGCAAGGGCGGGGTGCTGGTGCGCACGGGCCAGACCGAGGGCTCCGTGGACCTGGCGCGGCTGGCGGGGCTCAAGCCCAGCGGGGTGATCTGCGAGATCATGAAGGACGACGGCACCATGGCCCGGATGCCCGACCTCGAGATCTTCGCGAAGGAGCACGGCCTCAAGATCGTCACCATCGCCGACCTGATCAACTTCCGGATGAAGACGGAATCCTTCGTCCGCCGGGCGGCCACGGCCACGCTGCCCACCGCCTTCGGCGGGGACTTCAAGTTCGTCGTCTACGAGAACGACGTGGACGACTTCAAGCACGTCGCCCTCGTGAAGGGCGAGATCGGGCCCGAGGACGCCGTGCTCGTCCGGGTGCACTCGGAGTGCATGACGGGCGACGTCTTCGGCTCCATGCGCTGCGACTGCGG
>CAYSDD010000178.1:0-2417 GCA_964429555.1 uncultured Syntrophaceae bacterium | reverse complement strand
GGGCCCGCAAGCGCGTCGATCTCTGGGCGGGCGAGGCGGCCCTCGCCGCGGCGCTGTCGAGGCGCATCGAACGGGCCTCGGGGCTGCGGGATGCGCTCTGGGCCGAATGAGGACGGTGAGCAGGCGAGCATCCCACCGGCGAAGAGAAGGCAAGAAGCTGAGAGGGGAAGAACGGCGGAGTGACCGGCTGGCCAATGAGTACCCTCCGATTCTCCAACCTCCTCACCTTCAGACCCTCTTACCCTCTGATTGTCGGGGCCGGCATCCGGACACGGCGTGACGGAGGGTCCGCGGCGAGCGGCCGGCGCAGTCCGTAAATCCGGCGCAGCGTCACATTTTCTGCGATGCCAAAACGGCACGAAATCCGCGCCCCGGCAATCCCTTCCTCCTCTCCGCCCGCCCGCCCCTTCCCCTTCCGGTACCGCGGCTTCATGTTCCGGGCGGCCGGGACCCGCTTCATTCCTGAAGCCTGAAGCCTGGAGCCCGAAGCCTGCGGCGCGGCCGCGATTTTTTGGCATGAATCATGCTCATTCACCCTCTGCAGGAAGGTCTTTTCGCCGGGATACCGATCCGGGCAGGGACCGGGGAATCCGAATTCACACGAGAGATGCGCCCGATGGATGTGCAGACGAAAACCAGGCTGGACCGGAAGTGGAAGAAACACGCGGACGAGATGGAGCTGGAGGTCATCCAGAAGCTCAAGGGGAACTCCGACTATCACGTGCTCGAAGTGGTCCGGGCCTCGCTGAAGCGCTTCGGCGTGGAAAAGGCGGGTCTCCGCAGAGACAGCTTCGTCATGCGGATCGAAGCGGCGGCGGGGATGGACGAGGGCCGGCGGTCGGCCGGCGGATGGCTGTGCTTCGAAAGCGAGCCCGACGCCGTGTTCTACCTCTTCCATGTCTGGCTCCGGCACGTCAAGACCAACTTCAACGCCCTGGACGACGCCATGGCGGACACGGTGGATCTCGTGGAAAAGGCGATGGGGATCGCCGTGCGCGAGGGAGGGTTCGGCAACGAGGTCCTCAGGGACATGATCATCCGCGCCATCGGCCGGCTGGCCTCCGTGTCCTTCGCGGCGGGGGTCTGTCTCGACGGCGGGGAGATCGGATCGGAGCTCCTCGAAGGTTGCTCGAGGAGCAACGGCCGCCACGACGAGCTCGCCAAGCTCGCCGCGACGGGCGCCCTGGACGTGCAGAACCAGAGGCATCTCAAGATGCTCGAGGCGTGGATGGCAGCAGGACGGGGTCAAACATGAGGGTCGGGGACAGAGGATAGCGGGAAGAAGGAAGAAAAAGCAGGACACAAGGATCGAAGAGCAGGCGCTTCGATCCTTTTTTTATTCTCGACCCTCGCCCCGTGACCCGCGCCCCTCATCAAGGAACGCCAGGACGAGCCGGTTGAACTCCCCGGGGTACTCCACGTTCGGCATGTGGCCGCAGCGCTCGAAGATGTGCAGGCGCGCCCCGGGGATCCGGCCGGCGGCCTCGATGGCCTGGCCCACGGGCAGGATCCGGTCCCGGCGGCCCCAGAGGATGAGCACGGGTGCGGCGATCGTGCCGAGCCCCTCGCGGAGGGGTTCCAGGATGCCGGGCCTGGCGCCCCGGATCGTGACGACGGCGCGCAGGATGGCCGTGAAGGCCCGGACCGCGCCGGGCTGAAAGAACATGTCGTAGTAGAGCCGCGCGAACTCGGGGCTGATCGCGGCGGGGTCGTACACGAGGCGGCGCAGAAAGCGGGTGAAGACCGGCAGAGGGGGCCTCCAGAAGACCCGGTCGAAAAAGGGGAGCGAGGCGATCCGCAGCGGGAGGCTGACATCGGGCCCGAGACCGGCGCTGCTTGCCAGGACGAGACGGTCCACACGGCCCGGCTCATCGAGGGTGACGCGGAGCGCCACGCCGCCGCCGAGGGAATGGCCGACGAGGGCCGCGCGCCCGATGCCCAGGGCCGTCATGAAATCCCGGACGAAACGGGAATAGGCCGCGGGGCTGAAGTCCATCCCCGGGGGCAGGGCCGTTTTGCCGAACCCGGGGAGGTCGGGAACGAAGACGCGGTGACTCGCGGCCAGGGCGCCGATGTTGGCCGACCAGATCTCCGCCGAGGCGCCCAGGCCGTGGATGAGCACGACGGGCGGGCCGGCCCCGCCGGCACGCAGGAAGCGTGTGCGTGCGCCGTTCACGTCGATGTCATGGTCGGGATACAACACCCAGCGCCTCCTCGATCTGCTTCTCCCGGGCCGGGCAGGCGTCAGCCGGCTTTCCCGCGATCCCCCCGACGGGAAGGGAGGAGTCTTCGGAAAGAATCCTCGAGCCCTGCCGGATCGGATGCCGGAGCCGGTCCCATGCCGAGCGGACACCGTGCCGCGGGGCGGGCGAAGCTCGAATGGCAGAAGATGGGACACGAGCATCCCCGCAGAAGTG
>CAYSDD010000177.1:0-2426 GCA_964429555.1 uncultured Syntrophaceae bacterium | reverse complement strand
GCGGAGGACTCCGTCACCTACCTGGGGCATGCCACGCTCTGGATCCGGGTCAACGGCCAGAACATCCTGACGGACCCCGTATTCGGGGACATCGTGTATTTCATCGACCGCTACACGCCGTTCCCGCTGCAGCCCGAGGAGCTCCCCCCCATGCAGGTGATCCTCATCTCGCACAGTCACTACGACCATCTCGACAAGGACAGCATCCGGAAGATCGGCACGGGGCCGCTCTACCTGACGCCGCTCGGCTACCGGGAATGGTTCGAGGATGTCCTGCCCGGTGCGAAGGTCATCGAGCTGGACTGGTTCCAGAAATACACGATCCACGGCGTCACCTACCGGTTGCTGCCCGCGCAGCACTGGACGAAGCGGACCCCCTGGGACACCAACAGGCGCCTGTGGGGCTCCTGGCTCGTCGAGTCGGCCAACCGCAAGGTCTTCTTCGCGGGGGATTCCGGCTATTTCCCGGGATTCGCCGAGATCGGCCGCAAGTTCGGGCCCCTGGACGCGGCGCTGCTTCCGATCGGGGCCTATGAGCCGCGCTGGTTCATGTCGGTCTACCACATCGACCCCGACGAGGCCGTGGCGGCATATCAGGATCTCCGGGCCAGGGTGCTCATTCCCCAGCAGTGGGGGGTCTTCGACCTGACCGACGAACCGATGGACCGACCGCCGAGGGACTACCGGAGAGCGGCCGAAAAGGCGGGACTGACGCTTCAGCAGGCGCCCCTGCTGCCGCACGGGGGCACCTATTTTCTGCCCTGATAGACTCACGGCAGAAAAAGACAGGGGGAGAGGGTAAGAAGGTGCGAGGTTGAGAAAACTCGGACCAGACGATGGGCAGGGCCATTCCGAGCTTCTCCCCTTCTCAACGTCTGTCCTGTTCAAAGGACGATCTTGACGGCGGGGTGCCTGCGAAGCCCCTCGTAGATCTCCAGGCGGCACTCCTCGCTCGTGACGACGAGTTCCACGTCGAGACAGTGGTACTTTCCCGTCATGCTCCGGCGGGACGGGGTGACGGTGTGGGGGCGCTCCTGGATCACCTCGGCGACGGCACGCCGCAGGCGCTCCACGTCAGAGCCGATGACCTTGTAGCCCCAGGGGCAGGGATAATCGATGGCGGGCCCGCGGCCCGAGCGGTTCAGGATCAACACGCGTTCCCCCTGTTGTCGCCGGCCGGGAAGGCCCGCTGGCGGCCCTTCGCGAGGGCCGGTGCCGACGTTGCATGCACCTCGATGCACGCGGCCGCCCGGGTTCCGATCCTGCTGCTGAGCGGGAGCCGATGTGCAGTTCCGGGTCTCCCGTATGCGGGAGACCCGATTTCCTGCGGTTGTTGCGAGAGAAAAAGCCGGGGTCTAGTATCGGGGCCTTCCGCCGCCGCCGCCGGGGCGCCGCATGCCGCCGCCGCGACCGTCGTCCTGGCGGGGGCGCGCCTCGTTGACGTTGAGTTTCCGTCCCTTCAGATCCTTTCCGTTCATCCCGCTGATGGCGGCCTGGGCCTGATCGGCCGAGCCCATTTCGACGAAGCCGAAACCCTTGGACTGTCCGCTCATCTTGTCCTTGATGATCGTCACGGACTCGACCTGGCCGAATGCTTCGAAGGCCTGCTTGAGATCCTCTTCCGTGACACTGTAGGGCATGTTCCCGACGTAAATCTTCATCGACCTCTCCTGGAAAAAGATGTTTCCTGTGATGATACCCCGATCCCGTCTCCGGCTCGAACGAAAAACTAAACGTGTGGTTATCACAACCGGGGCCCCACTGCAATGCCAATCATGGTCCCCCCGGGGTGCACTCTCGACTCAGCGGGCGCTGCGCAGGCGGCGCGATCTCGATCGGGGTGTCGAAAAGAGGGTCACCTTCCGTGCCTTTTCCGGGAATCCCGCGGCGGCATGAAACGCGGCGAAGACCGAGAGATCGCTCGACGCCGGCTGCGGTCTCGGCGCCTCCTCTTCCCGGTCGCGCCCCGATGGACGCTTGCGGCCGTCGCGGCCGGCCGGCCTCGGCGGAGCGGTGTAGTCGAAATCTTCGAGCGTCCTTCTCTCGATCGGCTCGCCCAGCACCCTCTCGATTTCCCAGACGAACGCCCGGTCATCGCGGGTGACGAAGGTGAAGGCATCCCCGGTCCGCTCGGCCCGGCCCGTTCGCCCGATGCGGTGGGTGTAGGCGTCGACCGTGTCGGGCATGTCGTAGTTGATCACGTGGGAGATCCGGGAGATGTCGAGGCCGCGGGCGGCGATGTCGGTGGCCACGAGGATCCGGTACTTGCCGTTCCTGAAGCCGTTGAGCGCTTCCTGTCGCTGGCTCTGGGAGAGGTCCCCCTGGAGGAACGTGACCGGGAAGCCCGCCTTCTTGAGGTGCTTGGCCACGCGCGTCGCCCGGTCCTTGGTCCGGGTGAAGATGAGGACCGAATCGGTGTCCGTGCG
>CAYSDD010000176.1:0-2437 GCA_964429555.1 uncultured Syntrophaceae bacterium | reverse complement strand
TCCTGGGCGATGTCGGGCCGGCCCCTGCGGTGCATGATCCCGCCCATCTGCTCCAGGCAGACCGCCATGCCCTGCGTGTCCCCGATGCCCCGGAAAATCCGCAGCGCGCTTTCATACTGGCTGAACGCCAGATCATAGCGGTCGAAGCTCAGGTTGTGCCGCGCCTTGTCCAGCAGGTCCGTCGCCTCCCCGATCTGCTGCTCGCGCCACTTCCGGCGCTCTTCCTGGATCCGGGCCTGCTGCTCCAGGGCCCGCTGCCGCTCCTGCTCCATCCTGCGCTGCGCATCCCCCGGCTGCGGAGCCGGTTCCACCGCCAGGGACTGCCCGGCGTAGAGCACGGGGAGATTTGCCACGGGAATCGGGGAGGAAGGGGTCAGGCCCGCGAGGATCTCCCCCGGCACGGCGATCCCGATGTGGGACGCCTGGCGGTGGACGCGCGTCGCGATGCCGACGACGTCCCCCCTCATGTTCACCACGGGGCTGCCGCTCGAGCCCGGCGAGATGGGCGCCGAGATCTGGATCAGCCGCTTGCCGCCCGGCACCGGTCGGATCGCCGAGACGAGCCCGTCGGTGATGGTCTGGGCCAGCTGGGGATGATAGGGCGTGCCGATCACGACGATCTTGTCGCCCACCTTGGGCAGCGAGGAGGCCATCCGGAGGGTGGGGAGGCTGTCGACGGGCAGGATGGCCGACAGGATGACGACGTCGTTTTCCGCATCCGAGGCGGCGATGCCCCGGATGTCCATGGTCGCGCCGCTCTTGGTTTTGATCCGCAGGGACGCCGCCCCCTCGACGACGTGGTAGTTGGTCGCGACCATCCCCCAGGGCTCGATGAAAAACCCCGTCCCGTGCCCCCGCACCTGCCCGGAGTCGTTGAAGTTGTAGACCACCACGACGGACGGGCTGACCCGTTCGTAGATCTCCTGCACGCTCAGGAAGCCCTCGCCCTGCGAGGCCTCCCTCGCCCGCCCGGCAGGGTCGGAATCGCCCGGGACGACGACGGTCTGCAGGGGCGCCTCGGCCGCCGGGGGGCCTCCCGGCTTCACCGGGGCCGACGCGGTGTGCTGCATGCCCTTGCCGTCCCCCGTGAAGCCCAGCCAGGCCGCCGCGCCCGACATCCCCAGGATGATCGCCAGCAGGACGGCCATGCCGCCGGTCTGCAGCGCATCCCGGAGCCGGTTGAAGAAGAGGACGACGAAGAAAAGCAGGACCAGGGTGAGGCCGATGAGGACGTTCAGCATCTTCTGCGCTCCGAGTTCGACGGCGGGCAGGGAGCCGCAACGGCATACCCCTCCGCCCCGGAAATGCATCCAATGCTTATAGTCGGACGATTTCGGATTTCATTGAGGACGAATCGGGGATCGGACGGTCTACTTGAACTCCCCCTTCTCGTCGAAGGGGATCCGGAAGGCCGGGGCACCGGTGTGCACGGACCCCTTGAGCCGGTACGTGAATCCCGAGGCGTAGCTGCCCTTCCGGGCCTCCGAGAGCTGCCGCAGGATGCTGGTGAGCCCCGTGTAGGCCTCCACCTGGACGACCTTCGTGCTGAGGCGCTCGATCCTCACGCTCTCGTTGGAGACCCCCCGGGCGAAGGGCTGCCCGTTGATCTCGAGGTCGAAGGACAGGCCGTTGACCTCCAGGTCCGTGTCCGTGGGGTTCTGGATGCGCAGCTCCATGAGAAACGTCTGCTCCAGGAGCCGCATCTCCTTGGGCGTGATGTTCACGATGTCCACGCGCGGCTTCTCCCCCATCCAGAAGAGCGAGGCGCAGCCGGCTAACAGCACCGCCAGGACCATCGGCCAGGCCGAAAGGGCATGTCTTCTCATGTCGTTCGCCTCCCTGTCATCTCCCGCACCGGGACTACCGTACCAGAAATCGGCCGGGAAGGGAACCGCCGAATGCATCGGCCCGGCGGGAGTCCCCGTCAGCGCCGGCGACCGTCCGCAACGACAGCCCGCGCAGCCGGGTCCAGCAGGCAGCCCTCGGTGCACCGCTCGCCGCAGGCGCCGTCGCAGGGCTCGATGTGGGTCGTGACGGTCGCCCCCGGGAACCGCTCCCGGACCTCGCGGGCGAAGTCCTGCGTGATGCGGTGGGAGTCCTCGACGGTCATCTTCGCATCCACCTTCAGGTGAACCTCGATGAATCGAAAGGGCCCCGCCTTGCGGGTCCGCAGCTGGTGGAACCCCGCCACCACGGGGCTGCGGCTCCGGATCAGGCTTTCGATCCAGGCGATTTCGTCGCCCGGCAGACGGGTGTCCAGCAGGTCACGCGCCGACCGCCGCGTGAGATCCCACGCCGCCTTGACGATCAGCGCGGCCACGACGAGCGCCGCCGCGGGGTCCACCCAGTGCAGGTCCACGCCCGGCGCAAGGTACGATGCGGCCCAGATGGCGCCAAGGCCGGCCATGACGCCGGCCGAGGTGTACACGTCGGTCCG
>CAYSDD010000175.1:0-2454 GCA_964429555.1 uncultured Syntrophaceae bacterium | reverse complement strand
GTAAAATCTCGATTTTCTTATAAGGAAAGGCAGGCAGTGTCAACAGAAAACTGGGTCGAGCACCGGGGCATTTCCCGTGCATCGGCGGGACCATCCGTGGTATCATCCGCTCCGAATCGAGGAGACGAATCGAGGAGGAGGGTGCACCATGAAGACCATCGTGTCGACCGCCGCCGCTCCAGCCGCGATCGGGCCCTATGCGCAGGCCGTGCGATACGGGGACCTGCTGTTCGTCTCGGGGACGCTCGGGATGGACCCGAAGACGGGCGAATTCGCGGGGCCGGGCATCGAGGCGCAGGCCGCGCGGGCCCTGGAAAACCTCAAGGCCATCGTCGAGGCGGCCGGCATGACCCTGGGGAACGTGCTGAAATCGACGGTGTTCCTGAGGGACATGAACGATTTTGCGGCATTCAACGCGATCTACGCGCGGTACTTCCCGGCCGACCCGCCCGCCCGGGAGACCGTCCAGGCGGCCCGGCTGCCCCGGGACGCCGCCATCGAGATCTCCGTGATCTGCGGGGCCTGACCACGGGAAATGCAAACGGGGAGGGCAGAGGCTGGCGCGAGGCCCGGCCCCCTTCATGCGATCCTCTCCCTTGCGATTGGACCGAGGGGCAGCCGCAGGCAAACAGGGCATGGCCGCATCCCTTTCCAACGGGACGGAGGGAGGTGGCGTCCCGTCCGAGCAGGGATGCGGCTGCCGTGAAGAGACGTCGACCCTCACGGAGGTGTAACGTGCCCGATCCCTTGATCCGTGGCGTGACGGAAGGGGAGTCTCAATGGGCCGTCCCGTGGAGAGTCAGCGACGAAACGCGACGACTGCGGCCGTCTCGGTGCGGATCCGGTTGGAGCGCCGCCAGATTCCCATCCGTTCCGCCTCGCGGACGAGTTCGTCGCGGAAATCGGGATGGGCGATCGAGATCAGGGCCTCGGCCCGTTCCCAGGTCGACTTGCCCTTGAGGTTTACGATGCCGTACTCCGTCACGACATGGGAAACCAGTGCCCGCGGGTCCGTCACGATGGACCCTTCCGTGAGCAGCGGCTTGATCCGTGAGACGACCGTTCCCTTCTTCTCGAAGGTGGAACTCATGCACACGAACGCCTTGCCGCCCTTCGAGCGGTACGCGCCGTAGGTGAAATCCACCTGGCCGCCCGTGCCGCTGATGTGACGCCTCCCCGACGATTCCGAACAGACCTGCCCGAAGAGGTCGATCTCCACGCAGTTGTTGATGGCGATGAAGTTGTCGTTCCGGGCGATCACGAAGGGGTCGTTCGTGTAGTCCACCGGGTAGGAGGCGCACATCGGGTTGCGGTCAAGAAAGTCGTAGCACGCTTTTGAGCCCAGGCAGAACGTGTAGGCGATCTTGCCTCGGTCCGTCGCCTTGCACGCGCCCGTGACGCGGCCCGCCAGGGCCATTTCCATCATGGAGTCGCAGAACATCTCCGTGTGGATGCCGAGATCCTTGAGATCCGACCGGGCGATCATGGATCCCACGGCGTTGGGCATCCCGCCGATTCCCAGCTGGATGCAGCAGCCGTCACGCAGCTCGCCCACGATGAGCGATGCGATCTTGCGGTCCACCTCGCTGGGTTGTGCGGTGGGGAGCTCCGGCACCTTCCAATCACTCTCGACGATCAGGTCCACCTCCGAGATGTGGATGTTCTCCTCGCGGCCGCCGAGGCACACGGGGAGCCGGGGATTGACCTCGACGATGATCGTCTTCGCCTTGTCGCAGATGGCGCGGGCGTGCGAGTTCGAAAGGCTGAAGTTGAAGTATCCGTTGCGGTCCATGGGCGCCACGGGCAGCATCGCCACGTCCACCTCGCAGTTCTCGCGGTAGTAACGAGGCACCTCATGGTACAGGATGGGGACGAACCAGCACAGCCCCCGGTCGTGGGCCTTGCGGTCATGTCCGCTGAAGTGGAGGTTGTGATAGACGAAGTGCTCCGCCGTCGGATCGGCCTGGACCGTCTCGGGTATCCCGACGGCGCGGGTCGTGGCCCGGATCTTGACGTCGAGCAATTCGTCCTTTCGGGCCGCGAGGGCCTTGTCAAGCGTGACGGTCGATACGGCGAACTGACCGTATTCCACCCAATCGCCCGAACGGACCACCCGGACGGCCTCTTCCGGCGTTACCCGTTTCTTCTGGTATTCCTCGGCATGACGCATCGATCGAATCCTCCTAGCGAAGCAGCTTGCGGGCGATGACGACGCGCTGGATCTCGTTGGTGCCCTCGTAGATCTGGCAGATCTTGGCGTCCCGCATGTGGCGCTCCGCCGGGTACTCCTTGCAGTAGCCGTAGCCGCCGAAGATCTGGACGCCCTCGACGGCGGCCCGCATGGCCACATCCGAGGCGTACATCTTCGCCATGGCGGACTCCTTCTCGTAGTCCATGTGGTTGTCCTCCATCCAGGCCGCCCGCAGCAGCATGAGCTCCGCCGCCTCGAGCTCC
>CAYSDD010000174.1:0-2462 GCA_964429555.1 uncultured Syntrophaceae bacterium | reverse complement strand
CTCGAGACGGGCTGCACGGGCGTTTCAGACTACGAAAACGAAGACAGGCTGTCAACCCTTTCGTCGCGCCGGTCTGCACCCGGAGGCAAAGCGGTGCGGCGGTCTTGCGCGACCGGCGGCCGCGCAGACACAACGCGCCGCGTCGGCCCGCCCCCTAGGGCTTTTTCCCCCGGACGAGGAAGTAGACGGCGGCGACGATGATGATCCCGATCAGGATGTACATGGCGAGCGTCATGGTGCATTCCCTCCTTTGACGTTTTGCACACTATAGCAGAAATCCTTGCCATGAAAAACCGCCGATCGTGCGGATCAAGAACGCCTTGCCAGCCGGCGGGGTTTCGTTCTATAAGAAACTGTCGCCAGCCGGAGAATATCCATGACCGATCACCCCTGAACGAGCCGCAAAGGAGGCTGCCCATGCTGAATTTCTCCCTCACCCCGGAACAGATCGAACTGAGAGACAGGGCGCGCCGTTTCGCCCTGGACGAGGTTCTTCCCATCGCCTGGCATTACGACGAGAAGGACGATCTGCCCCTCTACATCCTCAGGCGGGCATGGGAGGAGGGGATCATGAACCTCACCATCCCCGTGCAATACGGCGGCCGGGGCCGGGGGCTGCTGGAGAGCGCCCTGGTGGTCGAGGAAATCTCGGCGGCCTGTGCGGGGCTCGCCACGTCGATCTTCGACAACTCGCTGGGCACCGAACCCCTGATGCTGACGAGAAACGCGAAGATCCGGGAAAGATACCTCCCCCTGCTGGCCAGGGAATTCAAGCTCATCTGCTTTGCCACCTCGGAGCCGCTGGCGGGCTCGGACGTGGCGGGCATGCGCTGCAAGGCGGAGAAATCCGGCGACGATTACATCCTGAACGGCACGAAGTACTGGATCACCAACTCGGGGGTGGCCGATTACTTCTCCATTTTCGCCACCGTCGATGCATCGCTGGGGCACAAGGGGATCGCGGCCTTCCTGGTCGAGAAGGGCCAGGCCGGCGTCACAATCGGCCGGACGATCCCGAAGCTGGGCCAGCGCAGTTCCAACACGGCGGGCATTCACCTCGTCAACGTCCGGGTGCCGGCGGAGAACATCCTGGCGCAGCCCGGGGAAGGGTTCGTGATGGCCATGACCACCTTTGCCCGCACACGCCCGATCATCGGCTCCTTCGGCGTCGGGGCCGCACGATCGGCCATGGAGCTGGCCATCGACTATGCGAAGAAGCGCCGCGCCTTCGGAGCCCGGCTGTCGGACTTCCAGGCCATCGACTTCAAGCTCGCCGAGATGTACCAGAAGGTGGAAACGGCCCGCCTGCTGACCTGGAAGGCCGCGTGGGAGAACGATGCGGGGATGGACCCGACCATCTCGGCCTCGATCGCCAAGTTCTACGCCACCGAGGCCGCCTTCGAGGTGGTGAGCGAGGCCCTGCAGATTTTCGGGGGTTACGGGTACACGCGCCTCTTTCCCGTCGAGAAGCTGCTGCGCGACATGCGACTGCCGATGATCTACGAGGGAACGAGCGAGATCCAGCGGGTGGTCGTTTCCCGCTACCTGCTCGAGGGCTACAGGTCCGTCATGCCGCCCATCGAGGATTTCCCGCTGCTGGCGCAGCACGACGTCCATCTCGAGAAAGACACCGTCGCCTGGCGCTGCCGGATCTGCGGGCACACCCACTACGGTCCGGAGCCTCCCGAGGAATGCCCGCACTGCTTCTTCCCGAAGGCTGCCTTCAAAAAGGTGTGGCCCCGGGGCTAGCATCCGGTGACAGGTCCTGAATGGAAGGGGAGACGGGCAGACGGCCCTGCCTGCCCCCGTGTCATTGTTCCCTGATCTCTTTGATCCGCGTGTATCGGACCAGGGGGGGATCCTTCGTGAAATCGCTGCTGACCAAAACGGCATCAACAACCTGTATCTTCCCCTTGACCACTTCGTAAAGGATCACGCTATGCCTTCCGGGACCGCGGTCCCGCACCTCGACGAAGGTGCCCCTGTCGAGTGCGGCCACATGCCCCCCGCCCGTATCAGGCTGTTTCCGTTCCTGCGCGTGCGCGGGCCCGGAAATGCCGAACAGCATGAACACCGACAAGAAAGAACCGATCAGAATCTTCTTCATCTGCAACCCTCCTTTTCCCCGGGTCTTGCAATGACCTTATACCCGAATCCGGCGATAAGAATCCATAACGCCATCGATTCCCGATGAGCAACCGCGCAGGCTCTTCGAAAGCCGGCAGATCGGGCTTGACGGATCGCAAAGTGTCTGTAAAATAGGATCGGGACACGCGCAAGAAATCGCGTCCATAAAAATCAGATCTATATTATTTCACAATGGGTTACACGACTTCTCTCATGTTTCAGATGAACGCAGGGAAAGGAGGGATCGACCGTGCCGACCTACGAGTATCGATGTGAGGATTGCAAGAAGGATTTCACTGTCGTCCTGAGCATGGCGGAGCGTGACAAGGGAAAGG
>CAYSDD010000173.1:0-2462 GCA_964429555.1 uncultured Syntrophaceae bacterium | reverse complement strand
GTGGGCACCGTGGGGCGGCTCACGGCCATCAAGGGCCCCGGGGTCCTCGTCGATGCGGCCCGCAGGGTCATCGACCGTCACCCGGACAGCGTGTTCGTCTTTTTGGGCGCCGGCGAGCTGCTGGAGGCACTGCAGGCGCAGGCCGCGGCGGCGGGCATCGGGGCCCACGTGCGCTTTGCCGGGTGGCGTCCCGACGCGGCCCGCATGATGAGCGCCCTGGACTGCTTCGCCTTCCCGTCGATCAACGAGGGGATGGGCAAGGCCCTCGTCGAGGCCATGGCCCTGGGAACGCCCGTCGTCGCGAGCCGCGTGGGCGGCATCATCGACCTCGTCGACGACGGGGTCAACGGCTTCCTGGTCCCGGTCGCGGACCCGCAGGCGCTGGCCGACCGGATCCTGTTCTACCTGGAAAACCCCGGGACGGCCCGGCGCATGGCGCGCAGGGCCGCCGAGACGGCCGCCGCCTACGGCTCCGCGGCCATGGTCCGGAAGATCGAGGCCCTCTACGCCGAATTCGCCCCTCGACCGGCGGGCCTCGAGGCCCCGGCACGCTGCCTCGCCGACCGTTGAGGGCCGCAAGGCACCCTTGAGCCCCCCTGCGATCCCCATCATTTTTTTCGGCTCAAGACATCAATCTGGCAAGGGTTTTGCTCATTCAGGGACGAAGGAGAAAAACCCTCTTCCGGGGACGTCCCATGGGCCTGAAGAAAACGAACCTCTTGCTGATCTGCTCGATCCTGCTTTCGGCGGTTCTTGCGGCCTGGACCGCCGCGGCGGCCGATGAGCCGCAGGCCCGGAATGGCGTCTTGCCGGCCCTGGGCCTCATCGACCTGCGCTCGAACTTCAGCGACGGCGCCTACGACGTGGAGACCCTCGTCCGGATGGCGAAGGAGCGGGGATTTTCCGTCGTCGTCATCAACGACCACGACCGGATGGCCCTGGAATACGGCCTGCCCCCGCTGCGCAACCTCGTCAGGAAGCGCGAGGAGATGGGGTCCATCAACCGCTGGGGTGCCTCTTCCTGGCTGCACGCGATCCGGGAGGCGGAGAAGAAGTACCCCGACATGATCATCCTCCCGGGCACGGAGACGGCGCCCTTCTACCACTGGACGGGGAGCCCCGTCACGGGCGATCTCACCGCCTGGAACCACGAGCGGCGCATCCTGACGGTCGGGCTCGACACCCCCGAGGACTACGAGACGCTGCCCGTTCTCCACAACGGCTTCTCGACGCGGTGGATGAACCTGGCCCTGCCGGGCATCTTCGCGCTCCTGGCGGCCCTGGCGGTGGGGGCGTTCATGATCCGCTGGAAGGGCCCCTACCGCGTCGCCGGGATCGCCGTGGCCGTGCTGAGCCTGGCCTTCCTTGCCAACAGCGACCCCTTCCGGAGCTCGCCCTTCGACCCCTACAGCGGGGACCCCGGGATCGCCCCCTGGCAGCTGCTCATCGACGACGTGCGCGCCAAGGGCGGCCTCACCTTCTGGAACCACGTGGAAACGCAGTCCGGCGTGCGGGAGATGGGGCCCATCAAGGTTCACACGGCGCCCCACCCCGAGGTCCTGGACGAGTCGAGAGGCTACACCGGGTTTGCCGTCCTGTACGGCGACACCGTCACGGTGACCGAGCCCGGCGGCCTCTGGGACCGGGTGCTGTCGGACTACTGCCGGGGGTATCGCGAGCATCCCGCCTGGGGCATCGCCACGGCCCACTACCACAGGGAAAACGAGGCCGGCGAGCAGCTGGGGAACTTCCAGACGGGCTTCTTCGTGGAGAAGCTCTCCCGCAAGGACGTCCTGGAGGCCCTGCGGACCGGCAGGACCTACGCCTACCGGGGCACGTACCCGAAATTCGCCCGCCTCGACGAGTTCTCCGTCTCCTCGGCGGACGGGGACCGGCGGGCCATCTCGGGCGAGCAGATCGCCCTGAAGGGAAACCCCGTGATCCGGATCCGGATCTCCGGGGATGCCGAATCCCGGGCGGCGGTGCGGGTCCGGCTGATCCGCTCGGGCGAGCTCGTCAAGGTCTTCGAGGGTCCGCTGCCCCTGGAGATCCGCTACGAGGACGAGTATTTCAGGCCCGGCGAGCGGGCGTTCTACCGGATGGACATGCAGGAACACGGGACCCTGGTGTCGAACCCCATCTTCGTCGACTACCGGATGAATCTCGACGTGAAGCAGGCCACGGGGGGCTGAGCCCTCCGGGTGAAGGGGCATGGCGATGATCGTCTCCGTGCATCAGCCGCAGTACCTGCCCTGGCTGGGCTACTTCGACAAGATCGACCGGGCGGACGTCTTCGTCCTGCTCGACACGGTGCAGTACAAGAAGAACGAGTGGCAGAACCGCAACCGGATCAAGACGGCCCAGGGCCCGCAGTGGCTCACGGTGCCCGTCACGTACCGCTACCCGCAGCGCATCTGCGAGGTGGGGGTCAACGGCCGCGAGCGCTGGCAGCACCGGCAGCG
>CAYSDD010000172.1:0-2471 GCA_964429555.1 uncultured Syntrophaceae bacterium | reverse complement strand
CCGCCTTGAAGACGTTCGTCGTGAAGACGCCGGCGGCCTTCGCCGGCACCTCGGAGTACAGCAGGGCCAGGTCCTTCCGGCCGTCCTCCTTGATCCCCGACGCGATCCCCGCGGCCTGGAACCCGGGAACCTCGAATTTCTGCTCACTGTTCGCCATACTGTTCCTCCCCTTTCCGATGTGTGGCGGAAAGGATTCCGAAGTGCGAAGTCAGGGTTTTTCCGGTAACCGGTCTTGGCGAAGCGAAGCGACCGCGGCGCAAGTTGTCTGAGCCCGCAGGGCGAGTTTTTGCGACCGCAGCGGAGCGAGCCTTAGAGCGGTCGGAAAAATCCTATTCGCACGAGGAATTCGTTTTCGCCGCGATTCTACTTCCCACAGCACTTCTTGTACTTCTTCCCGCTGCCGCAGGGGCACGGGTCGTTGCGGCCGACCTTCTGCGCCGCCTCCCGCTTGACCTGCTTCACGGGGGCCCCCGCCGTGCCGTGCGTCATGACCACGTCGCGCTGCGTCCGGTCCCGCAGCCCCTCCACCTCTTCCTCCCGCTGGATCTGAACGAGGCAGAGCTTCTGGAGGGTGTCCTGGCGGATGCGGTACATCATGTCCAGGTACATCTCGTAGCCTTCCTTCTGGTACTCCCGGACGGGGTCCTTCTGGCCGTAGCCCCTCAGGCCGATGCCTTCCCGGAGGTGATCCATCCCCAGCAGGTGATCCTTCCAGAAGGTGTCGATGGACTGCAGCATGATCACCTTCATCAGGTAATCCCAGAGGGGCTTGCCGAAATTGGCCTCCTTCCGGCGAAGGTGATCCAGGACGGCGCTGCGGATCTCGTCCCGGATCCGCTCCGGCCCCCCGACCTCGCGGCCGGCCTCGCCGAAGCGCAGCCTGAGCGAAAAGAGCTGGTAGAGCATGTCGTCGAGGCCCTTGAGGTTCCATTCTTCGGGGTGCTGCTTCTCGTCGACGTATTCCCCGACGGTGGTCTCGACGACCTCGTCGAGCATCTCCTCGAGCATGCCCCAGAGGTCCTCGCCCTTCAGGACGGCCTTTCGCTGCTCGTAGATGGCCTCGCGCTGGACGTTCATCACGTTGTCGTATTCGAGGAGGTGCTTGCGGATGTCGAAGTTGTGGGCCTCCACCCGCCTCTGGGCCGCCTCGATCTGCCGGGTCAGCAGGTTGGACTCGATCGGCTGGCCTTCCTCCATGCCGATCCGGTCCATGATCGCCCCCATGCGCTCGCCCCCGAAGATCCGCAGCAGGTCGTCCTCCATGGACAGGTAGAAGCGCGACGAGCCCGCGTCGCCCTGGCGCCCCGAGCGGCCCCGGAGCTGGTTGTCGATCCGGCGGCTCTCGTGCCGTTCCGTGCCGAGGATGTGCAGACCGCCCAGCTGCGCGACCCCCTCGCCGAGCTTGATGTCGGTGCCGCGGCCCGCCATGTTCGTCGAGATGGTCACGGCCCCGCGCTGCCCGGCCTGGGCGATGATCTCCGCCTCGCGCTCATGGTGCTTGGCGTTGAGGACGTGGTGTTTCACCCCCTGGCGGCTGAGCATCGCGCTGAGCTTCTCCGATTTCTCGATGGAGATGGTCCCGACGAGCACCGGCCGGCCCTGCCTGTGCAGCTCCTTGATCTCCTCGATGGCGGCCTCGAATTTCTCGCGCTCCGTCCGGTAGATCACGTCGGGGTAGTCCGTGCGGATCATGGGCATGTTCGTGGGGATCACCAGGACCTCGAGACCGTAGATTTCCTGGAACTCGGCCGCTTCCGTGTCGGCCGTGCCCGTCATGCCCGCCAGCTTCTCGTACATCCGGAAGTAGTTCTGGAAGGTGACCGACGCGAGCGTCTGGTTCTCCCGCTCGATCTTGACGCCTTCCTTGGCCTCGAGGGCCTGGTGGAGGCCCTCGCTGTAGCGCCGGCCGGGCATGAGCCGGCCCGTGAACTCGTCGACGATGAGCACTTCGCCGTTCTTGACGACGTAGTCCACGTCGCGCTTGAAGAGGCTGTGGGCCTTGAGGGCCTGGTTGACGTGGTGCAGCAGCTCGATGTTGCGCGGGTCGTAGAGGTTCTGCACCTTCAGGGCCTTCTCCACCCGGGCGACGCCTTCCTCGGTCAGGACGACGGTGCGAGCCTTCTCGTCGATCGTGTAGTCCTTCTCGCGCCGGAGGCCCGGGATGATCTGGTTGATCCGGTAGTACTTGTCCGTCGATTCCTCGGAGGGGCCCGAGATGATGAGCGGGGTCCTCGCCTCGTCGATGAGGATGCTGTCCACCTCGTCGACGATGGCGTAGTGAAAATCCCTCTGGACGTAGTCCTCGAGGGCGAACTTCATGTTGTCGCGGAGGTAATCGAACCCGAATTCGTTGTTCGTCCCGTAGGTGATGTCCGACGCGTAAGCCCTGCGCCGCTCCTCGTCGGTGAGGCCGTGGACGATGACGCCGACGGAGAGGCCCAGGAAATTGTAGATGGGGCCCATCCAGGCCG
>CAYSDD010000171.1:0-2484 GCA_964429555.1 uncultured Syntrophaceae bacterium | reverse complement strand
TTCGACGGGATCGACGGCGACCTGAGGCTCAGCCTGATCCTCAACGGGCGCCTCTAGCTGCCGAACCGTCGGCCTAGCGAAAAACAAGCGGCAACACGACGGCCGCCAGGATCGCCACGGCGGTGAGGATCAGGGCCGCCATGAGGAACCGGTGCGGGACGAAGCGGACCGGGGCGGCAGGCGGGGTATTCGTCCCTTCTGCATCTGCCGCGCATCCCGTATTCCACTGCCGGATCAGGGCGAACGCGGTGAGGCCCAGCAGCAGGGCAAAGCCGAAGAAGAGCAGGGCCCCGCTGATATCGCCCGCCTGCAGGGCCGTAAAAACCATCCACAGACTCGCGAGGCCCGCAACGGCGAGCAGCATTCCCAGTCATCTCATCGGCACACCCGTCCCCCGGTTTTCCTGTCGTGCGTTGAGCGTCCGCCGGCTCTACCGGCTGTGGCCGAGACGCTCGGCGATCGCCCGCGCGGCCACGATGCCGCTTGCCGAGGCCTGCAGCAGGCCCCGGGTGATCCCCGCGCCGTCCCCGACGGCGAAGAGGTTCTCGACCTTCGTCTCGAGTTCCTTCGAGACCTCGATGCGGTTCGAATAGAACTTGACCTCCACGCCGTAGAGCAGCGTGTGGCGGGAGCTCACGCCCGGCGCGAGGCCCTCCATGGCCTGGAGCATCTCGATGATGTTCTTGAGGTGCCGGTAGGGGAAGACGAAGCTCAGGTCCCCCGGGGTGGCGTCTCCCAGCGTCGGCCTCGTGAGGCACTTGGCGATGCGCTCCTTCGTGGAGCGGCGCCCCTGCAGCAGGTCGCCCAGCCGCTGGACGATGACCCCCTGGCCCAGGAGGTTGGCAAGCTGCGCGATGTAGCGGCCGTAGGCGATGGGGTCGTCGAAGGGCTCCGTGAAGGAGCTGCTCACCAGGATGGCGAAATTGGTGTTGTCGGATTTCCTCGAGGCGTAGCTGTGGCCGTTGACGGTGACGAGCCCCTCGTTGCTCTCGGCCACCACCTCCCCGTAGGGGTTCATGCAGAAGGTGCGGACCCGGTCGTCGAAGCTCTTCGAGTAGTAGACGAGCTTGGATTCGTAGCTCACGTCGGTGAGCGGCTTGAGGACCGTGGCGGGCAGCTCGACGCGGACGCCGATGTCGACGGCGCTCGCCCGCGTCCGGATCCCGAGCGATTTGGCCTCCTCCTTCATCCACGCGGCCCCCGAGCGGCCCGGCGCCACGATCACGTGGCGGCCGTAGCGGGTCTCGCCGTCGGCGAGCTTCACCCCCATGACCCGGCCCTCCTGGGCCAGGATCGACTGCACGCGGCAATCCGTGCAGATCTCGATCTTGCCCGCGAGCGACTCGTACATCCTGCCCAGCACCCGGACGCAGTTCTCCGTGCCGATGTGGCGGATCCGGGAGGGGATGAACTCGAGGCCGGCCAGGCGGGCCTTCTCGCCCAGTTCCTCCACCGCGGGAGAGAGATCGCCGAACAGCCGGTCCGGGGCCCCGTGCTCCACGTAGATGCGGTCGGCCTCGGCCAGGAGATCGAACAGGGACTTGTCGTCGAGGAAATCGCCCAGGTGCCCGCCCACCTCCGTCGAGAGGGTCAGCTTGCCGTCGCTGTAGGCCCCTGCGCCGCCCCATCCGCACAGCATGTCGCCGGCGCAGCTGCGGCTGCGATCCCCGATCCCCTTGCCCTGCTCGAGCAGCAGGACGTCCTTCGCGTCGCCCGCGGCCAATGTCAGTGCGGCAAAGATCCCCGCAGGGCCTCCGCCGACGATGATGACCTCGTACTCTTTCATTCCGGCCTCCCGGTGGAAGGGGTTCCCCACCCTTCGCTCTGGTGCATGGACCGTGCCCGCATCGGTTCAGAAAGGGGCCGCGAGCGCCCTGACGCGGGCCGTGACGACGTTCAGCTCGCCGAAAAGGCCGAGGACGGCGCCGGGATTCAGCGTGGCTGCCGGCATGAACACCGTGGCGAAGTGGTGCCTGCCGTCCGGGGGACTTCCCGGGTTCCGGACGATTCCCCTCAGGCAGTTGATGCCGAGCCGGTCGAGAGCCGCCGCCAGGATCTCTTCCTGCGCCCCGGCCCTGAAGGGGAGGAAGATCAGGACCGACGCGCCGCGGCTGCGGGCCGCCGCCCTTGCGAGCACCCCCTCGCAGTCGTCCCAGATGTCGTCGTAGGGGTCGAGGAAGATCAGGTCGTAGGGCTCGTCCGTTTCCAGTATATCACAGCCCGACTGCATTGCCAGCAACTCGGCGTGCCCGGCGGGGAAACTGGCGAGGGCCTCGGGGTTGGTGTCGAACAGAAACGGCCTGAGACGGCCCTCCGCGGCGAGCCCGGCGAGGGTGGCGCTGCCGGCGTACTTCCCGCGGGCCAGGAAGGGCTCCTGGAGCGCGCGGAAGGTCAGGACATGAAAGCGCTCGCGGATCCGTTCCGCGAACTCCCCGCCGATGTCGTACTCCGCAAACCCGCAGAACGTGTCGGCGTACCGCAGGG
>CAYSDD010000170.1:0-2485 GCA_964429555.1 uncultured Syntrophaceae bacterium | reverse complement strand
GCCCTCAAGGCGATGGAACCCTTCAAGATGATGCTGGTGATGATCCGGGGCTAGGCGGCCGAAGGCGCGTCCCGCGCCGAGCGAGAAGGTGTGAGGGTGAGAGGGTAAGAAGGTTGGATTTGACGGGTGCCATGCGCAACCTCTCCACTCCTCCAACGTTCTCACCTTCATACCTTCTTACCTTCTGTCAGTTGATGCCTCCCCGCCGGGAGTGCTGACAGGCCTCGGGAAAGGCTTTCGGATTGCACGACAGGCACAAGCTCATCATCGCCCACCGGGGCGCCGCGTCCCCGGCCCGCGAGAACACCCTGGAGGCCTTCCGGAAGGCGATCGACCTCGGTGCGGACATGATCGAGTTCGACGTGCGGCGCACGGGGGACGGCCGGCTTGTCATCCACCACGACCCGGGCATCTCCGGCAGACGTCTCCGCGACATGACCCTTCGGGATGCCCGTGACCGGGCCCGATCCGCGGGGTTTCATCTCCCCGAGCTCCAGGAGGTCCTCGACCTGGCGGGCGGCCGGATCCGTCTGGACATCGAGCTCAAGGAGGCGGGCTACGAACGGGAAGTCGTCCTCCTCGTTGCCGGTGCCCTGCGCGAAGAGGACTTCATCGTGAGTTCCTTCCGGGCGGGGTCCATCGCGGCGGTCAAGCAGTGCCGCGCCGGGGTGCGGACCGGATTCATCTTCAACGAAGCCGGGGCCCTGACCCGGGAGCTTTTGCGGGGGGAGACGGATTGGCTGATCCCCGTCGAGACGCTGGCGGCGGGCAGGCTGCTGGAACGCATGCGGCAGGCCGGGAAAAAAATCGCCGTCTGGACCGTGAACGACGAAACCCGGATGAAACGGCTCCTGGATGATGACCGGATCGACGGGATCATCACGGACCGTACCGATGCCGCCCTTGCCGTGCGGGCGGGGCGATGAGCCCCGGACGCGGGGACAGGCGGCGGACATCCAATACACGGGTTGATGGAGGGTTTATGAACGAGCTTTCCAAAGACGAACTGAGGCTTCTCATCGAAAAGGGGAGGGCGCCGAGCCTGAGCATCTACATGCCCACCCACAAGGCCGGCGCCGAGGTGCAGCAGAACGCGATCCGGCTGAAAAACCTCCTCCGGGAGGCGGAAGAGCGGCTCGTGAGCGGCGGCCGCCGGGCGGCCGAGGCGGAGAAATTCCTCGAACCCGTCCAGGCCCTCGTGAAAAACAACCCCTTCTGGCGGCAGCAGTCCAGCGGGCTCGCCCTCTTCCTGTGCCCCGATTTTTTCCGGAGCTACCGGCTTCCCGTGGAGTTCCAGCCCTCGGTCGTCCTGGCCGAGCGGTTCAACGTCAAGCCCCTGCTTCCCCTGTTCAATACCGAGGGCCGCTTCTACGTGCTGGCCCTGAGCCAGAAGGACGTACGCCTGCTGGTGTGCTCGCGGTACGGGGTGAAGGAAACGCGGCCCGAGGGCATGCCGCGGAACATCGACGAGGTGCTCAAGGTCGACGCGGTCGGCAAGCGCCTGCGCTCCCGCTCCTCCTCGTCGGGGGGGACGGGGCCCCGGGGCTCGACGGCCTGGACCGACGAGGTCTACACCAAGGAAAACGTTCTCCGGTATCTCCAGCAGATCGACAAGACCCTCCGGTCGGTCCTGAAGGACGAGCGCGACCCGCTGATCGTTGCCGGGGTCGAATATGTCTTTTCCCTGTACCGTGACGTCAACACCCACCCCAGCCTCGTGGAGACGGCGATCATCGGCAACCCGGACCAGGCAAGTGCCGAGGAGCTTCACGCGCAGGCCCTTCCCATCGTGGAGCCCTGGTTCCTCAAGGAACAGGAGGAGGCCCGGGTACGCTACCGGCAGTCCCTCGGGACGGGCCTCGCCTCGAACAACCTCGAGGAGATCGTGCCGGCCGCCCATCACGGACGGGTCGGGTATCTCTTCGTGGAGGTGGGCCAGGAGAAATGGGGCACCTTCAACCCCGAAACGGGGAAAGCCGTTCTGCACAACGGCGGAAAGAAAGGCGACGAGGACCTGATCGATTTTGCGGCGGTCCAGACACTCGGATCGGGCGGGAAGGTCTATGCCATCCACCGCGACAGGATGCCGGACCGGGAGCCGGTGGCGGCGCTGTTCAGGTACTGACACGTGCAGTGATCCGCGGCGATTGGAGAGTCAAACCCCCCTTTCGACCCCCTTTGAGCCAGGGGGACGAGGGGGGGTCATTGTGTGAACGGGCGCTCGCGGTTATGTTACGGCTATCCGGGCCGCTTCGGGCCCGGGTACCCGACGGCATGGAGGGAAACCCATCGGCGCGCATCATCCCCCGGAGCTGACGCAGGGCAGCCTCTGGAAGAACATCTGGCATCTCTCGTGGCCCACCTTCTTCATCATGATCTTCAACTTCCTCGTGGGCCTGGCCGATCTCTACGTGGCGGGCTTCATCGGGCCCGACATCCAGGCGGCCATCGGGTTCGTCACCCAGCTCTTCTTCATCGTCATCAT
>CAYSDD010000169.1:0-2499 GCA_964429555.1 uncultured Syntrophaceae bacterium | reverse complement strand
TCCTCTTCCGGGGGCAGGCGGTGGGTGAAGAGCAGCGCGTGCTGGAATACAGGCGCAAGCTCGCCATGGTCTTCCAGGAACCGCTGCTTTTCGACACGACGGTCTTCGGAAACGTCGCATCGGGGCTCAAGATCCGCGGCATCGGGGGGGCGGAGGCCCGGCGCATCGCGGAGTCCCAGCTGGAGCGCTTCGGCATCGCCCACCTCCGGGACCGGTCGGCAAAGACCCTCTCCGGGGGGGAGGCCCAGCGGGCGAGCCTGGCCCGGGCATTCGCCGTCTCGCCGGAGATCCTCTTTCTCGACGAGCCCTTCGCGGCACTCGACCCGCCGACGCGGGAGTCGATCGTGTCGGACCTGGAAAAGGTGCTGGCCGAGACGAAGACCACCACCATCATGGCCACCCACGACCGCAACGAGGCCCTGCGCCTCTCGGACCGCATCGCGGTCATGGAGGGGGGCCGGATCGCGCAGATCGACAGGCCGGCCGTCATTCTCAACCGCCCCGTCGACGAATTCGTCGCCTCCTTCGTGGGGACCGAGACGGTCCTGTACGGCCGGATCCGGGAGAACCGCAGGGGAACACTGGCGGCCGTGGTCAACGGAACGGAAATCGAAGCGGTCGGCGATGCCCTGCCGGGGGAGGAGGTCGTCCTCTGCATCCGCCCGGAGAACGTGACCCTGGCCATGGGCAGGGGGGAAGCGGCGACAAGCGCGCGCAACACCTTCACCGGCAGGATCGAGCGGATCGTGCCCATGGGGCCGTACCAGCGCGTCCACCTCGATTGCGGGTTCCCTCTCGTGGCCTATGTAACAAGTCAGTCCCTCGAGGGCATGGGGCTGATCGAGGACCTCCAGGTGGCGGCCTCCGTCAAGGCGACGGCCATCCATGTCATCCGGCAGGGCAGAAGACCCGCCGGCACGCACTGAGCCGGAACGACCCGTTCAGGGAAACCCCTCCCATCGGGCGCCGGCCGCACGATGATGCACACATGGCTCAACCGAGCGCCAGAATCGAGCGGGAACGCAAGACCCTGGAGGCCATGATCCGGAGCTTTTGCCGGGATCGCCACGGCACGACCGGGGGCCTCTGCGGCGATTGCACGGAGCTTCGCGCCTATGCCGAAAGGCGTCTCGAGAAATGTCCTTTCGGCAGCGAAAAACCCACCTGCGCCCGATGCCCCGCCCACTGCTACCGGCCCGGGATGCGCGATCGGATCCGGGAGGTCATGCGCCACTCGGGGCCCCGGATGATCTGGCGGCACCCCGTGCTGGCCGCCTTTCACCTGCTCGACGGGCGCAGGAAAGCGGAGCCCCCTGCCGACCGCAGGAAGGGACCGCGAAATAACCCTTGACAAGTGCTTGAAAAATCTTTACGTTAGGTACGCTTTGAAACGGTTTTGACACATATTGTCCCCTGAGCCCGTGAGAGGCCGTGGGGATTTTTTTTGGCCCCGTCGATGCGGGCCTGGCCGTTTCACCATGGGAGGAAAATGGGAAAGAGAAATCACAACCAGTTCATCAAGCGGCAAAAAGAGCTGGAACGTCAGCGAAAAGCAGCCGAGAAGATGGCCCGGCGCCAGGGAAAGAACATGAGAGGCGCCCCCGCGGTGGAAACCGTCGGCGCGGAACCTGTCGCGGCCGAGGCCGAAGCGTAGACAATCGTTCACGATCGCCCGCCCCGGAGGCGGGCACGGCGGGAGCCGTCCCGTCGGCAATGCCAGAAAAGAGGTTTGTTCGTTCATGAGTTTCAAGTCGTTCGAGTTGCACCCCCAAATTCAAGCGGGCATCGAGGCCCTCGGTTACGAGGAGCCCACGCCGATCCAGACCCGATGCATCCCGCTCATCCTGCAGGGCCGCGATGTCATGGGCATGGCCCAGACCGGGACGGGAAAGACGGCCGCCTTCGGCCTGCCGATCCTGCAGAGGCTGATGTCCGGCCCGCGCAAGCGCGTCCGCGCCCTCATCGTCGCCCCCACCCGGGAGCTGGCCGAGCAGATCCACGAGGCCATCGGCCAGCTGGGCCGCAAGACGAAGGTGAAGAGCGTCACCGTCTACGGCGGCGTGAAGCAGAACCCCCAGGTCAAGAAACTGCGCGAGGGCGCCGAGATCGTCGTGGCATGCCCCGGGCGTCTTCTGGACCTCATGGACCAGGGGGTCATCGACCTGTCCCACATGGAAGTGCTGGTCCTCGACGAGGCGGACCGCATGTTCGACATGGGGTTCATGCCCGATGTCCGAAGAATTCTCAGCCGGATCCCCGCCGAGCGGCAGACCCTTCTGTTCTCGGCCACCCTGCCCGAGGAGATCCGGGACCTGGCGAAAGACATCCTGAAGGACCCCGTCACCGTGCAGGTGGGCGAGGCGGCCCCGGTGTCCACGGTTTCCCACGCCCTGTACCCCGTGGAGCAGCACCTCAAGACGGCGCTGCTCGTGAAGATCCTGGACCGCACGGACACCGATTCGGTCCTCATCTTCACCCGGACCAAGGACCGGGCGACGC
>CAYSDD010000168.1:0-2501 GCA_964429555.1 uncultured Syntrophaceae bacterium | reverse complement strand
CGTGGTACCGGGTGAAATAGTCGGCCAGGAAAAAATCGTGGTTGCCCTCGAAGAGATGCACCTGCACGCCGCCGCTCTGCAGCGCGGCCAGCCGGTCGATGATGGGCCGAAACCCGGGGTACGCGACACCGTCCCTCGCGAACCAGAAGTCGAACAGGTCGCCCACGACAAAGAGGTGGTCGAGGGAGCCCGCGACCTCCCCCAGGAACGCCAGGAGGCATGCGGCGGCCGCATCGGCCGAATCGCGGGCATGCACATCGGAGAAAAAGACGGCCCTCATCCCCTCTTCCGCGATCTGCCGCCAGCGGCACCCGTCGTCGTCTTCTTGCGGACGATCTCCTCGGCGTTGCGAAACATCCGCGCCGCCTCCGCCTCCGTGAGCCCTGCGCCGCGCGCGACACGACGGGCGAAGTCCCGGCTGATGAGATCGCCGGGGCCGTGCGCGTCCGTGTTGAGCAGCAGGGGAGCGCCGTGCCTGCGGGCCAGCGCCGCAACGTGGCCGTTGCCCAGGCAGTGGCCCTTCCGGGCCGAGATCTCGAGGTGGATGCCCGCCTTGGCCGCCAGCTGCACCGCGTCCTCGTCGATCAGGCCCGGGTGGGCGAGGATGTCGATGTCGGCCTGCACGGCGGCCAGGTTCGTGCCCTCGATGACGGGCTCCACGAGGGTCTCCCCGTGGACCACGATGATCCGGGCCCCGGCCTTTCGGGCTTCCTTCGCCAGGGCGGCGATCCACCGGGGCGGCACGTGGGTGATCTCGATTCCCGGCAGGACGAAGAGCCCGTAGGCCTCGGAGATCCTGCCGCAGACCCGGGTCAGCCGTTCGAGGATGAAATCGAAGTTGGAGTGGTCCGCGTGGTCCGTGACGGCCAGGGCGCGGTATCCCGCAACGGCGGCCCTTCGAGCCAATTCCGACGGGATCAGCTCCCCGTCGCTGAACAGTGAATGCGTGTGCAGATCGATCATGGCCTGCCTCCTCCGGGCCCGTGACGCGGGCCCGTCTTTTCCCCGGCGCGGAAAGTAATCGTTGATTTACAGGATTTGACTGGATTAAGAAAGAAAAAACTGATACGTGAAGCGCCAGGGCGGCACAAGGGCATGTTCAGCATCCTGAACCGATACATCTTCCGTGAGATCCTCTACCCCTTCCTCATGACGCTCTTCGTCTTCACCTTCGTGCTGATCATGGGACGCATCCTGAGCCTTGTCGATCTCATGATCAACAAGGGGGTCAGCTTCTCGGACATCCTGAAGCTGATCCTCTACCTGATGCCCGCGCTGATGCTGTTCACGATCCCTCTGGCGCTCATCATCGCAATCCTGATCGGGATCGGGCGACTGTCCCGGGACAACGAGTTCACCGTCCTGAAGGCCTGCGGGCTGAGCCTTCACCAGATCGCGGCTCCCGTGCTGGCCGCCTCCCTGATCGCATTCGGCCTGTCGTCCCTGACCAGTTTCTTCCTCATCCCCCTGGGCAATCTGGAAGCGAAGAACCTCCTGTTTGCGATCGTCAAGCAGAAGGCCAGCGTCGGGATCAAGGAGAAGGTCTTCAACGACGATTTCCGGGGCATCGTCATCTACGCAGACCGGATTCCCGCCCACGGCGACTCCATGGAAGGCGTTCTGCTCTATGACGACAGGACCGCAGAGGAACCGAGCACGATCATCGCCACGCGGGGCACGCTGATCTCGAACCCGCAGTCCCTGACGGTGACGCTGCGGCTCGAGGACGGCAGCATCCACACCGTCGATGCCCAGTTCAAGAACTACAAAAAGGTCGATTTCAGCACCTACGACGTCCGGCTCGACTTCAAGGGCGCGGCCGCCGACGAACGCCGCGTCAAGTTCAGCAGGCTCGACGAGATGACCCTCTGGGACCTCCGCAGGGGGATCGATGCCCCCGAACCCCAGGGGCCGACAAGGCGCGAGATGCTCATCGAGCTCAACCAGCGGCTGGCGACCCCCTTCAGCTGCCTGATCTTCGCCATGCTGGGCATTCCCCTGGGCATCCAGTCGAGCCGCTCGGGCAAGATGCGCGGCTTCACCATCGGGCTGTCGCTCGTCATGGTCTACTACGTGCTGCTGCTCTACGGGAAAGCCCTCGGCGAGACCGGCAAGGTCCCGGCCGTCATCGGGGTCTGGGCCCCCAACGTCCTGTTCATGGCCGCGGGCCTTTACGTTTACTTTGCCCGGGCACGGGAACGGGAGATCGTCCCGGAGTGGCTGACGCCAAGGAAGGGTAAAGGGTGAGCGGATGACCGTGCTCGACCGATACATCTCGCGCGAGTTCATCCTGACCTTCGGCTTCGTCCTGCTCGCCTTCCTGTGCCTGTACATGATCGTGGACTTCTTCGAGCGGATCCGGATGTTCCTGAGCAACAACGCGACCCTGGGGCAGATCGTCTCCTACCACCTCTACACGGTGCCCGGCATCGTGGCCATGATGCTCCCGGCCTGCGTCCTGCTGGCCGCGCTGATCACCTTCGGGCTGCTGTCGCGGAATC